>JANNZD010000515.1:0-17232 GCA_031410435.1 Betaproteobacteria bacterium
CTGCTGATCCAGAACCGCTACGGCGGCGTGGGCATCGTCGACCCGCAGATCAGCAACCAGTAGTCCGGCCGGCGGTCGATGGCCAGGCCGCCAGCAGTTCGCGGTGGTAGGGCACGGCCTGCAGGAAGGTGTGCCGGCGCGTTGGGTCGGTGATGCGCGCGGCGCGGCCCAGCAGGGCCTCGCAGGCTTCTCGCAGCACTGCGTCGGCACGCGGGTCGTCGGCCGCCGCCAGCACCTGGTGGCAGATCAACTGGATGCGTGCGGGTTCTTCGGTGCCCTCCAGCGACAGGCCGGCGGCCCGTTGGGCGAGGATGGTCTCCACCTGATCCAGTGCGATCGCGGTCTCAGCGCGCGCCAGCGCCACCGCCGCCAGGCCGGCGATGGCCTCCAAGGCCAGGTGGGGAAGCTGGAGCTCGTGGTACAGGTCGCGTGAGGCGGTGAAGGCCGCCGTGGCGCCGTCGGTGTCGCCCTGCGCCAGCGCGGCCTGCCCGATCACCCGCAAGGCCGCGCCCTGGGCCCAGCGGTCGGCGCTGGCCTGCAGCAGCGCGACGGCAGCGCCCGCTTCGGACCTGGCGTCGGCCGCCTGGCCCTGCAGCAGCTTGGCCATGGCCAGGTTGGTGAGGGCGATGCCTTCGTTCTGGCGGTGGCCGATGCGGGCGAACAGTGCGCGTGCCTGGCCAAAGGTCAGCACCGCTGCCGCATGGTCGCCCAGCATCAGGGCAACATAACCCAGGTTGTTCAGCGTGCCACCCTCGTTGGCCTGGCTGCCCACGGCCTGGTGATTGGCCAGTGCGCGCTCGTACAGCGGGGCGGCCGCGCCGGGGTCGCCGCGCTCCAGCGTGAGCATGCCCAGGTCGTTCAGGATGCGGCCCTCGTTGACCAGGTCGCCCTGTGCCCGGGCCAGTGCCAGTGCGGCGAGCGATTCCGCCTCGGCCTCGGCGTGCCGCCCCAGGCGAAGCAGGCAGCGCGCCACCAGTGCGCGCGAATCCACCGCCATGTCGGGGTCCGCCAGCAAGGCCTGCCGCGCGATGTCGAGCGCGAGGGTGGCTTCGCCGCGGTCATAGTGGTTGCGGGCCTGGCAGCGCAGCGTCTCCGACTGTCGGCCCGCATCGCCAGTGGCATGGGCCAATGCGGCCAGCGCGTCCAGCTCGCGGCCCAGGCGGTCCCGGTCGCTCATGACTTGCAGCACGCGGCAGCGCAGCAGGGTCAACTCATAGCGGCGCGGCAGGTCGTCGGGCGCCGCCAGCGCGAGGGCCCGTTCGGCATGGGCCAGCGCCTGGACATTGGCATAGCCGCTGGCCGCAGCCTCGGCGGCGCGTTGCCAGCAGTCGGCCGCCAGTGCGCGCTCACCGCCGCGCTCGGCATGTTCGGCCACCAGGTCGAAGGGCGTGCTGCCCGGCAGGCTCAGCAGCCAGCGCGCCACCTTGGTGTGCAACCCGGGCTTGTGGCGCTTGAGCACCGTGTCGTAGGCCACCTGGTGCAGGCTGTGGTGCTTGAAGCTGAACTCGGTGGCGCCTTCCAGGCTGCTCGGGTGCTGGGGCAGCACCAGTTCGCGCGCGACCAGGCCCTTCAGCGCCTGGGCCGGCGGCGCGCCCAGTGCCAGCAAGGCGTCGTCCCAGAAACGGAAGCCGATGACCGAGGCCAGCTGCGCCGTCCGGCGCGCGTCCTCGTCCAGCGCGTCCAATCGAGCCTGCAGCACGCCGACCAGGGTGGTCGGGATCTTCAGGGCCTGCAAACGCGCGGCCTGGTAGTGCCAGCCGTCGGTATCGACCTGGATGACGCCCCGGTCCAGCAGCATGTTGACCAGCTCCTCCATGTAGAAGGGGTTGCCCTCGGCGCGCTGCGTCAGCAGATCGTGCAGGTGCTGCGGCGGCGCGGCCAGCCGGTCTAGCAATACCCGGGCCAGCTCGCCGGCCTCGTCCGGCGCCAGCGGCAACAGGTCGATGCGCAGCGGGCGCGGGCACGCCGCGTCCCAATCGGGCCGCCGCTCGTAGAGCGACGGCCTGCTCAGGGCCAGCACCAGCAGCGGCAGATCGGTGCGGCGCCGCAGCAGATCCTCGAAGAAGTCCAGCGTGCCGTCGTCGACCCAGTGCAGGTCGTCCAGCCAGGCGATCAGCGGGCCATGCTGCTTCGCCCAGGCGGCCAGCAGCTGGCCCGCGTGGAAGAAGGCGCGGTCGCGCAGCTGGCGCGCCTCGCTGCGCAGCGAGCGCAATTCCGGTTCGGCCGAGAAGTCCAGGCCCAGCAGATGGCCCAGCACAGCCGCGTCCGAGCGGTTGCCCAGCAGCGGCACCACCGCATCCAGCCACCGGGCCCGCGCCTGCGGCGCAGGGTCGCTGTCGAGCATGCCGATTGGGCCGCCCAGCATCGCCCGCAGCATGTGGTACGGGCGCCGCATGTGCTGTTCGGCCGCGTGCGCCTCGAGCCAGCGTACCGCGCCGGGCAGCGGCCCGACGCGGCGCCGGAACTCGGCCACCAGGCGCGACTTGCCCAGGCCGGCGTCGCCGATCACCGTCGCACAGCGGAGCCCGTCCCGTGGCGCGTCTTGCAGCGCGGCCCAAACCGCCTGCAGCCGGGCCAGCTGCCCATCGCGGCCGATCAGCGGCGTCACGAGGCCGTCGACGCCGCGGGTGGCCATCCAGTCGGGCTGCGGCTGCAGGCCCTGCACGAGGTAGCTGCGCAAGGGGTCGCTGCAACCCTTGACCTGCAGCGGCGGCTGCTCCTGCAGCTTGAACTTGCCGCGCACATGCCGGTAGGTGTCCTGGCTGATCCGCAGCGCGCCGGGCGGGGCGGTCTGCTCCATGCGGGCGGCAATGTTGACCGTCTGACCACGCACGCTGTTGTCGCCGTCGACGCCGCCACCGATCATCACATCGCCGGTGTGGACGCCCACCCGCACATTGAAGCCCGTGCGGCCATGGCGCGCCTCCAACGCGGCCGCCAGGGCTCGGCCCTCGTCGAGGATGGCCAGACCGGCGCGCACGGCGCGCTCGGCGTCGTCTTCGTGCGAGGCGGACGCGCCAAACAAGGCCAGCAGACTGTCGCCTGCGTACTGCAGCACGCGGCCGCGCTGGCCTTCGACGAGCGTCGTGAACCGCGCCAGCGCGCCGTCCATCAACTCGCCGATGTCCTCGGGGTCCAGCGATTCGCCGAGGGCGGTGGAGCCGACGACGTCGGTGAACAGCACAGTGGCGTGTCTGAGCTGGCGGTCGGCTGCGTTGTCCTGCAAGCTGTCAAGCCTGGCCTTCAGCGGCGCCATGGCCAGCGCCAGCAACTCGTCACCCATCGCCGCGCGCTGCGCTAGCAGCGTGGCCATCGCCTGTTCGATTCGTGTCCTGTGGTCGTCCATGGGGTGTGCTGGCCTGCGGGGATCAGTGTGACACCGTCGCGCCTGCCTGGGAATTGCCCGCGCGCCCGCTGCGCCGGTCGAATCCGGGCATCACGGCCGCCGACAGCACCCGGCCGGCCTTGACCCGCAGGCGACAGCCCGGCCCCGGCGCCGATGCCAGCATGCCGGGGCTCTGTACGCCGACCCTCACCGCCATGACGCCAGCCCCTGCACCCGATACCGCATCCCCCGCCATCGACAAGGCGGCCCTGCTGGCCCGATACCGCCAGGAGCGCGACAAGCGCCTGCGCGCCGATGGCAATGCCCAGTACCTGCAGGTCACCGGGCGGCTGGCGCATTACCTGGACGACCCCTACACCCCGCGCACCGAGCGTGCGGCCAAGACTGACCCTGTGCGCTTCGCCTTCATCGGCGGCGGCTTTGCCGGCCTGGTCACCGCCGCCCGGCTGGTGGAGGCCGGCGTGCGCGATGTGCGCATCGTCGAGAAGGGTGGCGATTTTGGCGGCACCTGGTACTGGAACCGCTACCCCGGCGCGCAGTGCGACACGGCGTCGATGGTCTACATGCCGCTGCTCGAAGAAACCGGCCACCGGCCGACCGAGAAATACGCCCATGCGCCCGAGATCCTGGCCCATTGCCGGCGCATCGGCCAGCAATACGGCTTGTATGAGCAGGCGCTGTTCCACACCGAGGTGCAGGCGCTGCAGTGGGACGAGGCCGCCGCGCATTGGGTGATCGAGACGAACCGGGGCGACCGCTTCACCGCCGACTTCATCGGCCTGGGCACCGGGCCGCTGCATGTGCCCAAGCTGCCGGGCATCCCGGGGCTGGAGCGCTTCCAGGGCCACAGCTTTCACACCAGCCGCTGGGACTATGCCTATACCGGGGGTGATCCGCTGGGCGCGCCCATGCACCAGCTGGCCGACAAGCGGGTGGCCATCATCGGCACCGGCGCCACCGCAGTGCAGTGCGTGCCGCACCTGGCGCGCGCCTGCCAGGCCTTGCTGGTGGTGCAGCGCACGCCCTCGTCGATCGACGTGCGGGCCAATGCGCCCATCGATGCGGCCTGGTTTGAAGGCGTGGCAACGCCCGGCTGGCAGCAGCGCTGGCTGGAGAACTTCACCGCCAACCAGGCCGGCGGCCATGCCACCGAAGACCTGGTGATGGACGGCTGGACTGACCTGGCGCGGCGCATCCGCGCCAAGGTCATGCAGCTGCCGCGCAGCGCGATGACGCCGCAGAACATGCTGGCGGCGTTCGAGGATTCCGATTTCGAGAAGATGAGCGAGATCCGCGCGCGGGTGGATGCGGTGGTGGCCGATGCCGACACAGCGGCCAGGCTCAAAGCCTGGTACCGCCAGCTCTGCAAGCGGCCCTGCTTCCACGATGCCTACCTGCAGGCCTTCAACCAGCCGGGGGTGCAACTGCTCGACACCGATGGCCTGGGGGTGCAGCGCATCACCGAGCGCGGTCTGGTGGTGGCTGGCGTCGAACACGCGGTGGATTGCATCATCTACGCCTCGGGCTTCGAGGTGGGCACCGAGTACAAGCGCCGGGCCGGCTTCGACCTGGTGGGGCGGGACGGTCTGAAGCTGTCGCAGGCCTGGGGCCAGGGCATGCGAAGCCTGCACGGGGTGCATGTGCACGGCTTCCCCAACGCCTTCTTCGTGCAGCCCACCCAGGGCGCCAATTTGATCTCCAACGTGCCGCACAACCTGACCGAGGCCGGCCGCACGATCGCCCAGGTGGTGGCGCATGCGCTGGCCGGCGGCTACCGCCAGGTGGAGGTGACCCAGGCCGCGCAGGACGCCTGGGTAACGCTGCTCTTGAGCGGCCCGGGCCGCATCCTCGGGTCGCCCGACTGCACGCCCGGCTACTACAACAACGAGGGCCAGGACGCGGGGCCGGCGGCCAAGCTGAACGTGGGCTACCCGGCTGGCGCCAGCGCCTATTTCAAGTACCTGGCCGGCTGGCGCGATACGGGGCAGTTCGAGGGTTTGCGCTTCAGCTGAGCGTTTGCCCGGCGCCGGCTCAGCGCTGCCTTGCCAGCCGCCGCTGCCGGTTGAAGTACCAGCCCACCGCCGGCAGCCCGGCAGCGCCGGCGGCCATCACCCAGCCGGTGCCCACCCGGCCCACCAGCGCGCCGGCCAGCGCCACGCCCATCGCATTGCCCAGGAACAGGCTGCTGGCAAAGGCCGCCACCGCCGCGCCGCGCCGCTCGGGCGCCATCTGGGTGGCATGGGTCTGCAGGGTGTTGTGCATCATCTGGAAGCCCAGGCCCAGCGCCATGCAGGCCGGCACCGCCCAGCCCCAGGCCGGCGCTACGGCCAGCGTCAGCAGCGCCGCGGCCATCAGCAGGGAGCCGGTGCGCACCAGCGCCACCTCGCCCAGCCGGCGCACCAGTACCGGGGCGCTCAGCGCAAAGCTCAGGCCGCCGGCGGCAAAGCCCATCACCAGCGCGCCGACGGTGGACAAGGGCAGGCCGAACCGCAGGTGCAGGTGGCTGGCGATGAAGGCAAACGGCCCGTACAGGCTGGCGCCCTCCAGCATCACCGTCAGCAGCACCACCCGGGCCCAGCGCAGGGCCAGCACGGCGCCAAACTCCCGCACCATGCGCTGCACGGCATTGCCCGGGGCCTGGGGCGGGCGCACCGCCGCAGCCGGCAGGCGCCGGCGCACCACTTGCAGCACCAGCGCCACCACCGCATACAGGCCGGCCACCCCGAAGAAGGGGGTGCGCCAGTCCAGGTGCTCGGCGGCATAGCCGCCGCCCCACACGCCCATCGCAAAGCCGCTGATCTGGCCGATCAGGAAGCGCGCCAGTACCGCCTGGCGGCGCTCGTAGGCCACCACGTCGCCGATCCAGGCCATCGCCAGCGGGATCACCGCGGCGGCGCTGGCGCCGGCGGCCAGCCGGGCGATCATCAGGCTGGGCAGGCCCTGCGACAACGCGCAGGCCAGCGAGGTGAGGGCCGACGCCGCGCAGGCCCAGGCGATCACCCGGTACTTGCCGAAGCGGTCGCCCAGCGGGCCGAACAGCAGTTGCGCCAGGCCATAGGCCACCGCAAACAGCGTGATGACCAACGAGACCTGGCCCAGCGAGACCGCGAACTCGGCCGCCAAGCGCGGCAGCAGGGGGTCGGCCAGGCGCATCGCCACCCCCGAGGCCAGCGCCGCCAGCGACAGCGCAGCGATGGCCAGCACCGGCACGGCGGCGGTCGGGCCGGGCGCAGCGGGTGTGGAGGGCGGGTGCGTCGCGGCGGGCATCGTGCATTGTCCGGGGCCGGCAGGTTGCGGCCGGTCTCGTCGCGGACAAGCCCTCAGACTGCCCTGCCGCCCTGCCGAGCTGCCGCCCGGCGCCAGGGGAAGGCCGGGCCGGGGTCGTCCTTGCGCCGCGGCGCGATGTCGTTGTGGCCGACGATGCGGTCGGGCCGGATGCCGTGGCGAGCCACGCTGCCTTGCAGCAGCGCGATCAACGCGTCGATCTGCGCCGCCGGGTCGCCTACCAGGTAGTGCGCACTCACCTGCTGGGTGCTCAGGATGCGCAGCAAATCGGCCAGGGGCGGGTCACCAAGCCACGGGATGCCCGGCCTGTTCAGGCCTTGGCCGGGCCCCCCCGCTGCCTAGAATCGCCGACGATGAGCCCCTGCCGGATGCCGCCCCGCCCTGCCCCGGCCACCCGGTGGCTGTGGCTGCTGGCCGGTCTGCTGGCCTGCGGCGCGGCACTGGCCCAGCCGGCCGGGCGCGGCGCCCGCCACGGCGGGCCGCGCGCGGCGGCCAAGGCCATCAAGCCAGCCAAGCCTGCCAAGCCGGTTGCGCCGCAGCCCGAGCCCGACAGCGTGCTGCCGATGGCGGTGGCCGAGGCCCTGCAGCAGGCGCTGGTGCCAGCCGAAGCGCTGGCCGCGATGGTGGTGCCGGTGGCGGTGCCGGCCGATGGACAGCGTGGCCTCAAGCGCGGCGCGCTGCAGGCCGCGCTGGCCGGCCCGCGCTGGCAGGTGCAGCCCGACAAGGCGATGCAGCCGGCCTCCACGATGAAGCTGGTCACCAGCGTGGTCGCGCTCGACCGCCTGGGCCCCAACCACCGCGGCTTCACCGAGCTGCTGACCCAGGCGCCGCAGCAGGGCGACATCCTGGCCGGTGACCTGGTGCTGCGCGGCGGCGCCGACCCCGAGCTGGGCCTGATGCAGCTCTGGGCCTTGATGAGCGAGCTGCGCTGGGCCGGCATCCGCGAGATCGCCGGCGACATCGTGCTCGACCGCACCTTGTTCCGCGCCGCGCCGGGCGAGGCGCCGGCCCCCCCGTTCGACGAGAAGCCCGAGTTCGCCTACAACGCCATCCCCGACGCGCTGCAGCTCAACAACAACCTGCTGGGCCTGGAGCTCAGCACCGAGGGCAACGGCCGCGGCAACGGCGGTGGCGTGGTGGCCCGCCTGCTGCCGCCGCTGCCCGGCCTGGAGATCGACACCAGCGCCATGCGCCTGACGGCCCGGTTGTGCCGCGACTGGGCCGACGACTGGCAGAGCCCGCCGCTGCTGGCCGAGCCCGAGCCGGGCCGGCTGCGCATCACGCTGCAGGGCGGTTTTCCGCGCGGCTGCACCCAGCGCACCGCGCTGGCTCTGGTCGACCGGGTGGCGCTGGCCGAGCGCCACCTGCGCTGGGTCTGGGAGGGCCTGGGCGGCCAGTGGCGCGGCCGCCTGCGCGAGGCCAGCGTGCCGCTGATCGCGCCAGTGGCGCCGGCCGCGGTGGCCGCCGCGCTGGTGCCGGCCAATGCCGCCAAGGGCGGCCAATGGGTGGCCACCGGCGTGGCCTGGGCCGGCACGGCGGGGGCCACGCCGCCGGGCGTGCGGTTGCTGGCGCGCCGGCTGGCACGGCCCTGGGGCGAGGTGCTGCGTATGATGAACAAGCAATCCGACAACCCCAGCACCCGGCTGCTCTACCTCTCGCTCGGCCTGGCCGGCATGGCCGAAGACCCGGCCACGCCCACCGCCGAGCTGGCCGCGCGCGTGGTCAAGGCCTGGTTCACCGAGCAGCGCATCCCGGCCACCGGCCTGGTGATCGACAACGGCTCGGGCCTGTCGCGCAGCGAGCGCATCACGCCGCGCCAGCTGGTGCAGATGCTGCAAGCCTCGCAGGCCGGGCGTTGGGGCCCCGAGCTGATGATGAGCCTGCCGCTGGCGGGCGTGGACGGCACCCTGCGCAACCGCCTGAAGACCGGCCCGGCGGCCGGCCGCGCCCGGCTCAAGACCGGCACCTTGAAGAACGCGGTGGCGCTGGCCGGCTATGTGCCCGATGAGGACGGCCGCTGGTGGGCCGTGGCCGCGATCGTCAACCATGACCAGGCGGTGGCCGCCCGGCCGGCGCTGGACGCGCTGATCGACTGGGTGGCGGCCGGCGGCATGGGTGCTGGCGCGCACGTCCGCCATGGGCGTTAGGCAACGCTGAACAAGTCCCTCGCAGCGCGCAGCACCTCGCTTTGGGCGCTCTGCGGCGTTGCCTTGGGCCAGTCACTCAGCCCTTGACCGCCCCGGCCGTCAGCCCGGTGATGATCTGGCGCGCCGCCACGAAGGTGAAGATCAGCGGCGGGATCGCGATCAGGCTGCCCATGGCCATCACCCGGCCCCAGTCGACGCCGATATCGGTGATGAACAGCGATGCTGCCACCGGCAGGGTGCGGGTGCTGCGGTCGGTCAGCACCAGGGCCAGGATGAACTCGTTCCAGGCGATGCGGAAGGTGAAGATCGCCGCCGCGGCCAGGCCCGGCGCCATCAGCGGCAGCAGCACCAGCGTGAAGATGCGGATCGGCCCGCAGCCGTCCATCGCGGCAGCTTCCTCCAGCTCGATGGGCACCTGCAGCACAAAGCCGTAGAGCAGCCAGATGGTGAAGGGCAGGTTCACCGCCACGTACAGCAGCACCAGGCCCCACAGGCTGTTGACCAGGCGCCACTCGTTCCAGATCAGGAACACGGGAATGGCCAGCACCGCCAGCGGCACGGTGCGCAGCAACAGCGTGGTGTAGGCCACCGTGTGGCGGCCCGGGAAGCGGAAGCGCGCCAGGCCATAGGCCGCCATGCAGCCCAGCACCAGCGTGATCACGGTGGAGACGATGCCCACGAACAGGCTGTTGCCCAGGTAGCGGTCGAATTTGTCCTCCTGCAGCACCGCGCGGTAGTTCTCCAGCGTGGGCGTGAACAAGAAGTTCAGCGGCTCGGCAAAGATCATCACCTGCTGGCGCAGGCTGGTGGCAAAGATCACCAGAATCGGCGCCACGCACAGAAATGCCAGCACTACCAGCATCGAGTAGTGCGCAACCACCACCGCCACCGGGCGCTTCATCGCGCGTCGCCCTTCATCGGGTTGGACAGGCGCAGCGCGCCCCAGGACAGCCCCGCCACCACCACCAGCAGCAGCACCGAGATGGCCGCGGCCACGCCCAGTTGCTGGCCGACGAAGGCGGTCTTGTAGATGTGCAGGGCCAGGATCTCGGTGCTGTCGCCCGGCCCGCCGAAGGTCAGCACATAGATCACCTCCAGCACCCGGAAGGCGTCGATCAGCCGCATCATCAGCGTGATCGCGATCACATGCATCACCATCGGCAGCTTGACCAGCAGCGTCATCTGCCACCAGCACGCGCCGTCGATGCGCGAGGCCTCGATCACCGCGCCGTCTAGGTTGGCCAGCGCGGCGATCATCATGATGAAGACGAAGGGCGTCCACTGCCAGACATCGGCGATGACGATGGCCACAAAGGCCAGCGTGGGGTCGGCCAGCCAGGTCTTGGCGGCGATGCCCAGCAGGCCCAGCACCGCATTGATCAGGCCGAACTGGGCGTCGAACAGGTAGCGCCAGGCCAGGCCCACGGCGATCGGCGCAATCATCATCGGCAGGATGAACAGGGTGCGGAAGAAGGCCATGCCACGCACCGGGTGCTCGAGCGCCAGCGCCAGCGCGATGCCCAGCACCATCTCGGCGCTGACGCACACCGCCGCAAACAGCAGCGTGGTGAGCAGCGACGACCAGACCCGCGGGTTGCTGAAGGCCGAGACGAAATTGTCCAGCCCGACCCAGCGCGCGCTGGCCCAGGGCGTGCCCAGGCTCCAGTCGACCAGGCCCAGCTGAAAGGCCGACAGCACCGGGTAGAGGCAGGCCACCGCCATCACCCCCACGGCGGGGCCGACAAACAGCGCGGGGGCCCAGCGGGCGGTCTTCAATGGGGTTCTCCAGTGGAAAGGGTTGCAGCAAGCGAACGCCGCGGAACCGGCTCCGCCGGGCCGCTGGCGTTGCCCCCTTGAGGGGGAGGCAGCCGAAGGCTGCATCGGGGGTGGGCCAGATTCAGACCTTGTAGCCGGCTTCGCGCATGATGGCGGTGACCTGGGGCACCAGGCCGTTGAGCGCATCCTCGGCGCTCTTCTTGCCGGTGAGTGCCTCCGAGATGCCCACCCCCAGGGCCTGCACATTGATCTTGTCCCACACCGGGATGATCGGCCGCCAGTCGGGCGCCGAGTGCTTGAGCGCCTCCTTGAAGGTGATGAACTCGGGGTACTGGCGCACCAGATCGGCGTCGGCCATCGTGCTGTTGCGCATCGGCGCACCGCCGGCCTTGGTGACGGCCTTGTCCTGGGCCTTGGACGTGAGCCACTGCATCAACAAGAAGCCGGCATCGGCGTTCTTGGCGTTGTTCGGGATGGCCAGGCCCAGGCCGCCCGATTGCGAGGCCCGGCGCACGCCCTTGGGGTGCAAGGCCCAGCTGACGTTGCCGACCACCCGGCTCTTGCTCGGGTCATTCACCAGGCCGGCCAGCGAGGTGGAATCCAGGTACATCGCCGCTTGGCCCTGCAGAAAGGCGGTGTTGCTCTCGCCTTGCCCGTAGGCCGCGATGCCGGCCGGCCCGGTGGCCACCACCTCTTGCAGGAACTTCAGCGCCGCCACGCCCTGCTTGTCATTGAAGCGGGCCTTCCATTGCTCATCGAACACCGCGCCGCCCAGG
The DNA here is from genome assembly GCA_031410435.1 of Betaproteobacteria bacterium. Taxonomy (GTDB): domain Bacteria; phylum Pseudomonadota; class Gammaproteobacteria; order Burkholderiales; family Burkholderiaceae_C; genus Pseudaquabacterium. The sequence goes on from JANNZD010000515.1 coordinate 11,331, forward strand.
GGGTTCAGGTGCAGCAGCCAGGCGTGCACGCACTGGTGGCCGGCCTGGCCGCGTGAGGCCAGCGCGCCGATGCCCGATTGGTCTTTGAGCACCCGCAGCAGCTTGCCGAACTCGTCATAAGTCTCGGGCGGCTTCAGTCCCAGCTTGGCAAAGATGTCGCGCCGGTAGGCCAGCACCGAGGTCTCGGCGCCATAGGGCAGGCCGTAGAGCTTGGCGCCGGCGCCGGCCAGGTAGCCCTTGGGGCCGCCCACCAGGCCCAGGTTCTCCAGGTAAATGGGGATGATGTCGGCCTTGTCATAGGCCGGGTCGGCCAGCGCCGGGTTGTTGAAGAAGGGGTCGAGCGGCTGGATCAGGTTCTTGGCCACGTACTCGCCCTTCCACATCACCACGTAGCAGCCCAGGTCGAAGTCACCGCTGGGCTTGGCCATCTCCAGCAGCTGCTTGTCCTTCATGCGGCCCATCGCCAGCTTGTCGGTCTCCACCTTGATGCCGGTCTCCTTGGTGAAATCGGGCAGGATCTTCAACATCGCGTCGTAATGCGGGTGGGCGGGGATCGAGAACACCACCGTCTTGCCGGCATACTTGGCATAGCGGCTCTGGGCGTTGACGCCGCTGTAGGGCAGGCCCGCGCCAAACACGGTGACGGTGGCGCTCTTGATGAAGCTTCGGCGTTGCATCGGGTACTCCAGGGATAGAAATGAAAGGTTGAGGGGATCAGTCGGCCTCAAGGCCGAAGTGACCGGCCGGTGCCGGTGTCGAAGACATGCAGTTGCTCGGCGTCCACCGCCAGTCCCAGGCGGCTGTGCAGCAGCGCGTGGGCGTCGCCGGGCAGCATGGCCGAGAGCTTGGGCCCGGCCGCCGCCCCGCCGGGGGTGGCCAGGCGGCCCACCACCTGGCTCTCGGTGCCCAGGTACTCGACGACATCCACGTCCACCTGCAGCATCGGCGCGGCCAGCCGGGTGGCGGCCGTTTGCAGCGCCTGCGGCCGGATGCCCACGGTGAGCGGCAGGCTGGCGGGCGGCGCCAGGTCGCGCAGCCAGGCCGGTGCCGGCAGCGTGAAGCCGTCGCCCAGCAATTGGCCGCTGCTGTCGAAGCTGGCCTTGAGAAAGTTCATTGTCGGCGTGCCGATGAAGCCGGCCACGAACAGGCTGGCCGGCCGGTTGAACACCGCCGACGGCGGGCCCACCTGCTGGATGCGGCCGGCATTGAAGATCACGATGCGGTCGGCCAGCGTCATCGCTTCGACCTGGTCATGGGTGACATAGACGGTGGTCTTGCCCAGGCGCTGGTGCAGCAGCGCCAGCTCGGCCCGCATGTGGCCGCGCAGCTTGGCGTCCAGGTTGGACAGCGGCTCGTCGAACAGGAAGACCTCGGGCTCGCGCACGATGGCCCGGCCGATGGCCACGCGCTGGCGCTGGCCGCCCGACAACTCCTTGGGCTTGCGCTTGAGCAGGTGCTCGATGTTGAGCACCTTGGCCGCCTTGGCCACCTGGGCATCGATCTCGGCCTGCGGCCGGCCGGCCAGGCGCAGCGCAAACGACATGTTGCGGGCCACGTCCATGTGCGGGTAGAGCGCATAGTTCTGGAACACCATGGCGATGTCGCGGGCCATCGGCGCGCGCTCGGTCACGTCCTGGCCCTGGATCAGGATGCGGCCTTCGCTCACGTCCTCCAGCCCGGCGATCATGCGCAGCGTGGTGGACTTGCCGCAGCCCGATTCGCCCAGCAGCACCACGAACTCACCGCTGGTCACCGCCAAATCCAATTGCTGCACCACGGTGACATCACCGAAGCGCTTGACGACGTTTTGAAGTTCCAGTCCGTGCATGGCGGGCCTTGTCATCCCAGCGGCCGCCGCACGCCCCAGCCGATGGGGGCGATGCGGTTGCCGGGGTGTTGCGGGTCGGGGCCCCAGACGGCCTGGTAGGTGTCGATGCAGCGGCCGCGCCGCTGCCAATGGATGAAGGCCGCCGCCAGCGCCAGCCACCAGGCGACCAGCGCCAGCGCCATCCAGCGCGGTGCGTCGGCCAGCAGCAGGCCCAGCGCAATCACCGCCACTGCTGCGCCCAGCCCGGCCCAGCCCAGGGCCTTGTGCAGGCGCTCAAAGGCCAGCCGATGCGGCGTCATGTCGTAGTGGTCGCCACGCAGGCTGGCGGCGGTGGGGCCGCCCTTGCTGCCGCGCGCAAAGCCGCCGGCAATCTGCAGCCAGCCCGCAGCCACCAGGGCCCAACCGGCCCAGCCGTGCAGCCGGGCCAGCGGCGTGCTGCCGGCGCCCTGCTGCCAGGCCAGGGCCGCGCCCAGGCTCATCGCCGCGATGCCGGCCCACTGCAGTGCCCTGTGCGCATGCCACCAGGCCTTGTTGTCCAGCACCTGCGGCCAGGGCTGGCGCGGCAGCACCTTGAAGAAGCGCGCCACCAGCGCCCCCAGCGGCAGCAGCAGGCCCCAGCCCAGCACCATGCAGCGTGCATGCCACATCGCCCAGGGGGCGAGGCTGTGTTGGGGAGCGCCGCTGAGCGGGCCGAGCAACCAGTCGATCAAGGCTGCAGGTGCCGGTGGGCTGCGGGCCTTACTTGGCCCAGATCTTCTTGTAGTGATCCCGGTAGCCGTTGTCGGGGTCGAACAGGTTCTTCGGCCCGCCGTCCTTGGCCACGTTCTCGGCCGTCACCAGGTGCACCTTGGGCACATAGCCCGACCACGGCGCCTTGGCAAAGGCGCGGTTCAGCTCATCGACGATCTGCCAGCCCTGCATGTTCAGCGGCTCGGGCACCGTGCCGGCCTGGAAGCGCTTGCTGCGGATGCGCTGGTAGGCGGCCTCCGACCCGTCGCCTGCCGACACGGCTTTCGGGTTGCCGTCACCCTTCTTGCCGGCCGACGTGAGCGACGGGCCCATGAAGTCGAAGTACAGGTCGTTGATGGCCAGCGAGTGGGTCCACTTGTCGCCAAAGCGCTGCAGCAGCGAGGTGGTCAGCTGGGGCATGCGGGTGGAGCTTTCGCTGATCGGGCTGTCCTCGAAACTCAGCACGGTGCAGCCGCCGCACTTCTTGATCACTGCCTCCATCGCGCGGGCTTTGTACAGCGCGATCGCGTACTGCGAATCGGTGAAGATCACCACGCCGGCCTTGCCGCCCGAATCGACCACCGCCCAGCTGGCCGCCGTGTCGGCCACGTCGTCGGTGACGGTGGTGACATTGGCAAACAGGCCGGCGGTGGCGTTGGGGCCGGGCTTCTCGCCCGAATGCCAGCCCACCAGCGGCACGCCGGATTGGGCCGCGCCCGCAAAGGCCGCCTTCTGCTCGGTGGTATCAAAACCGCCCACCACGATGCCGGCCGGCTTGACCGCCAGCGCCTGGTTCAACGCGGCGGTGCGGCCGCTGACCGAGCCCTGGCCGTCGATCACCCGCACCGTCCAGCCGATGGCCTTGCCGGCTTCTTCCACGCCCTTGCTGACACCGACGATGCCGCCGTTCTTCATGTCACCGGCCACGAAGACGATGGTCTTGGCGGCGGCGGCCTTGGGGCCGGCGGTCGGGCCGTCCCACTTTTCCTTGGTCATCGTGGCCACCGCGATCTTCTTCTTCGCGTTGTCCAGAAACTCGTCGGCCAGCGCGTGGCTGGCAAAGCCGGCCGCGCAAAGCGCCAGCAAGGCGGCGTGAACAGGGCTGCGGGTGAATGTCATCGTCGTCTCCTCGGGCAGGACGCCCGTTTCAGTGGGTGGCCGCACGGTTGGCGGCCTGGGGTGAAGGGGGTGCGGTGTCGGCCGCCAAGTGGCCGGAAATGTCGAACGCCAGCTGGCGTTGGGCAATGCGCCGCTTGATCGACAGGTTGCGGCGCTGCTGGGCCCAGCCGGCGATGCCGATGGACACCAGCAGCGTGACGCCGTTGAACAGCGGTTCGACATAGAAGGCGCCGCCAAACTGCTGGATGCCCGAAATGCCGATGGCCAGGATGGCCACCCCCACCAGCGTGCCCCAGACATTGACGCGGCCCGGCCGGATGGTGGTAGACCCCAGAAAGGCCCCCACCAGCGCCGGCAGCAGGAATTCCAGCCCCACGCTGGCCTGGCCGATCTGCAGGCGCGAGGCCAGCAGCACGCCGGCAAAGCCCGACAGCAGGCCCGACGCGACAAAGGCGCCCATCACATGCCGGCGCACCGAGATGCCGTTGAGCTCGGCCGCCTTGGGGTTGGCGCCGATCACGTAAAGCGCGCGGCCGAGCGGCGTGAACTCGGTCGCCCCCCACAGCCCGACGCTGACGATCAGCACATAGAAAGCGGCCACCGGCAGGCCGAGGAAGTTGCCGCCGGCGATCGCCAGAAACCCATCCGGCAGCTCGCCCACCACCTGGCGCCCGCCCGAATGCCACATCGCCAATGAATAGATCACCGTGCCGGTGCCCAGCGTGGCGATGAAGGAATCGATCTGCACCCGCTCCACCAGCAGGCCGTTGAACACCCCGGCCAGCGCCGCGCAGGCCAGCACGATGGCCACCGCCAGCGGCCAGGGCAGGCCGTAGCGGGTTTGCAGGCTGATCGCCAGGATGTGCCACAGCACGATGCCGTAGCCCACCGTCAGGTCGATCTTGCCGGTGATCATCGGGATGGTGGCGGCCAGCGCCAGCAGCGCGATCACCGATTTGTCCGACAGGATGGCGCGCAGGTTGAACAGGGTCGGGAAGGTGTCGGGCAGCAGCACCGAGAACAGCAGCGCCAGCGCCACCGTCAGCATCACCAGGCCGTAGACGGGAATCGCGCGCACCAGACGCTGGGCCAGACTGAGGGCCTCGCCGTCCAAGGAAGGATCGGGCTCCAGCGCCGTGGATTGGATGGAACTCGACATGTCAGCCCCTCGTCCGATGGCTACATCGGCCGATCCCCCGGGGGGATGCGGGCCGGCTTGGGAGCGGCCCGGCGCTCGTCCCGCTCATGCGGCCTGCCCCTCCTGGGTCTCGCCCACCCGTTGCGCCGCGCCGCCCGCAGCCAGGGCCAGCAGGCGCTCGACGGTGATCTCGGGCCCGCGCAGCTCGGCCGCGATCAGGCCATTGCGGAACACCAGCACCCGGCTGCAGACGGTGGCCACTTCCTCGAAATCGGTGGACATCACCACCAGCGCGGTGCCGGCCGCCGCCCGCTCGCGCAGCACGCCATAGATCGCTCGCTTGGCGCCCACGTCGACGCCAGCGCTAGGCTCCTCCAGCACCACCAGCGGCTTGTCCAGCGCGAACCAGCGCGCCAGCACCACCTTCTGCTGGTTGCCGCCCGACAGCTGCTGGGCCTCGGCCGCCGGCGCCGGCGGGTTGACGTCGAACTGGCGGATCAGCTGCTGCGCCCTGCCGGTCTCGCGCCGGCGCCGGCCCAGCGACAAGCCGCGGTCGCCATGCAACGGCGGGTTGGGGAACAGGTTCTCCAGCACGCTCATGCTGGCGGCCAGGTTTTCTTCGAGCCGCTCGCTGGCCACATAGGCCACGCCGGCCTGGATCGCATCGGCCGGGCTGTTGAATTGGCAGCGCTGGCCCTGCAGCAGCATCTGGCCGGCCGACAAGGGCTCGCGGCCGAACAGCGCGCGGCTGATGGCCTCGTGCCCGGCGCCGCGCAGGCCCACCAGGCCCAGCACCTCACCGCCGTGCAGCGCCAGGCTCAGGGGCCCGGCGTTGCCGCTGGCTGCGCCGCTGAGCTGCAGCACCGGCGCACCCAGCTTGGCCGCGACGCTGGCCTTGGGCGCCGCGGCGGCCAGCGCCTTGCCGACGATCCAGCGCACCAGCTCGCCCTCGTCGGTGCGGGCGGTGTCGAGCACCGCCACCAGCTTGCCGTCGCGCATCACTGCGGCGCGGTCGCTGATGGCCATCACCTCGTCCAGCCGGTGCGAGACATAGACCATCGCCATGCCCTGGGCGCGCAGGCCGCGCA
>JANNZD010000516.1:0-18793 GCA_031410435.1 Betaproteobacteria bacterium
GGCCTGGCTCGGCCAGCCGCTGCACCTGCAGGGCAGTCAACCGGTTGCGCGCTGTGCTGTAGCTGCGGGTCTCGGGGGTAGCAATCAAATCGTCCGGCATGGTGTACGCTCCAAATCTGTACCCATATTTTAGCGTCAGACGCCGTTTCCGGCGATCTAGATGCTGCTGGACGATAAAGTCTAGAAAATCGTTATAGATCAATTGCTTAACGGAAACTCGCTGGACTTTCCGAGACTTTGCTGGACACCGGCGCGAGCGGTCGTCCACTCCGCCAACCATTTTCAGCGGGCCAGTTCCACCAGGATCTGGCCCGTTTTGCATGGGCGCGTCTCGGCCGACCGGCCGCCCACTGGCGGGCTCATCTCCAGGGGATCAGGCTGGTTTTGACGGCTTGCATCAGCTCTTGCGGTCGAGAAATGCGTCAGCGCCAGGGGCTTGCAGGCGCAAGCGCAAGTCGGGTCCTACCAATTCCACCGACTTGAATTGCCAGGCGGCAGCATCCGCCAGATCGCCCAAGGCCGGCAGGTCCGCCAGACCCCGGCCCGGGCCCAACAGCTTGGGTGCCAGGTAGACCAGCAACTCGTCGACCAGCCCTGCCGCCAACCAGCCGGCGTTCAGCCGGGCGCCCGCTTCCACATGCAGTTCATTGATGCCTTGTGCGGCCAGGTGGGGCATCAAGGCCTGCAGATCAACCCGCCCGTACGGGTCGGGCAGCAAGCTGACTTCGCTTCCTGTGGCCGCCAGTGCCGCCATGCGCAGGGCCTGCGGGGTTGCGCCGATCACCTGAACCCGGCCCGGTGGCGCCAGCAAGCGGGCGCCCGGCGGGGTGCGAAACTGGCTGTCCAGCACGATGCGCAGCGGCTGGCGGGCAACCGGGTAGAGACGAACGTCCAGCCTGGGGTCATCGTCCAGGACAGTGCCGATGCCTGTGAGCACGGCGCCGGCGCGTGCGCGCCAGGCGTGCCCGTCGGCGCGGGCCGCTGCGCCGGTGATCCATTGGCTGCGCCCGTCCGCCAGTGCGGTCCGGGCGTCCAGCGACATGGCGACCTTCATCCTGACCCAGGGCCGGCGCCGCAGCACCCGCGAGAAAAAGCCGATGTTCAGGGCCTGGGCCGCAGCCCGGCTGGTACCGGCTTCGGCAATGTCCACCTGCAGGCCAGCGGCGCGCAACTGTTCAATGCCTTGTCCGGCGACGCGTTCGAAGGGGTCGACTACGGCCACCACCACCCGCGCCAGGCCGGCCGCAATCAGGGCCGCAGTACAGGGGGGCGTGCGCCCCTGATGCGCACAGGGCTCCAGGCTGACATAGGCGGTGCCGCCGGCAAGGCCTTGCCCGTCTTGCGCCGCGTTGCGCAGGGCCATCACCTCGGCATGCGGGCCGCCGGCTTCCTGGGTGTGGCCCTGGCCCAGCACCCGACCTTGGGGGTCAGTGATCACGCAACCGACGCGCGGATTCGGGTCGGAAAGGCCGATGGCGCCCTGCGCCAGGTCAAGGGCCCGCGCCAGCTGCGCATGGTCAAACGCTGAAAGCGCCATCCTCAGGGCTGGTGCTGCAGGGTATTGCTGTTGACCAGCTTGCCGGCTGCCAGGTCCACCGCCGTATCGTTAGGGCAGCTGCGATCACCGGGTATCACCAGGAAATTCTGATTGATGAGGTTGGCTGTCACACGCGAGTCAGGGCAATTCACATTGATCAAATAAGCATCCCGCCCAATATCGCAATAAGTCTTGGGGTGGTCGATATTGCTGGTTTGATCGGTTGCAGCCAAGGTGTATCGGCAGACTTTGAAGTCGGTTGCCGAGGTGCCCAATGGCAACGCCGATCCGGCATCATTGACTAAATTGACATTGAGCTGCCCGCCCCAGCCGGGCTGCCCGGGGGAGAACATCGCACAATAATAGTTGATGCCGCTGATCCGCGGCACCGCACTGGGATCGAGCTGGGCCGCTGTCTTGTGATCGGCATAGCATTCAGAACTGATTCCGTTGAGCATGGTAAACCGAATATACAAACTTAACGCATTCGGGCCGTTGGCAAGATTGTAGGCCGGCCCGCCGGGTGTCTTGGCATTGGCTGCGGTAACCGGGTCGCCGGCCGCTGCAGGCGAATGAAATCGTACCAGCCCCGATATCAGGCGTGCTGAACGGCAACTCGACAGGTTGTTGACATCACAGACCGACAATGCGCCGGTAGCATTTTCAAATATCCAGGCCGCCGTGGCCTGGCCTTCGACAGGGGGGTCAAAACGGCTCCTGCCGCCATCGATATTCTGCGCACCGGCGGGGATGGAGGGGTGCCGGTCGGCCACCAGGTTGGCCGCTGAAGGCAGCACCGGCACCCCCAGCAGGCCAGAGAACTCGGGCTTGGCGCCCCATATCATGCTGTTGAGCACGATTCTTTGCGTGACGCCCATCCGGTCCGGCCAACTCACCTCCACGCTGATCACTTTTTGTTTGATGTTGGCTATTTCTCGCACCCTGCGCTCGACACGGTAGGTGGTATTGCCGATCGATTCGGGTGGCGAATAGGCTTCGACGGTACGGCCGTCGATCTCGTCCCACGAAGTGCCCGGGCTGGCCAGCACCGGCGCCAAAGTAACATAATTGCGGAGCTTCTCCATCTCCTCGGTGGCAATCACCGTGGCTTCGCTGCGCTGCTTGGCCAAATCATTGTTCATGCGCAGCGTTGTTTGTACCCCCACCAGCGACAGCATGCCAAAGGCCATGACCGCCAAGGCCACCATGGCCTCGACCAAGGAAACCCCGCGCGCTGCAGACCCGGCGCGCGCGCAGCGCGAGGATTTAATAGTAGCCTTCTCGGACATTGAAGCTACCTGTTGTGCGGACTAAGGAACCGTAGCGCAAGCGCACGATGTCGATGACGGGGCGGTCAAAGCGCAGGCGTGCCGTGCCGGTGATTGCGACCGACCCTGGCGTGAGCAGCGCGCCGGACAGGGTAGCGGTACTGGCCGACCAAACCACGCTGTTGGCATGCAGGAAGCCGGTGACGGTTGCGTTGCCGCTGAGGGTCAGGACGCCGTTGATCACCAACATCACCGGATTGGCGGCGCTGCCCAGGGTGGACGCATCATTGAGCGTCAGGTTACCCTCCAGCACGATCGGGTTTCGCGGGTAACCAGCCAGCACTGCCGCGACATGGGTTTGATCGCAGCCACCTGTGCAATCTATAAAACGCGCGGCAGGCTGGCTGCCGTAATTGACGCGATCCATCGCAAACACAGTCTTGAACCACCCATCGTTGGCCAGTGCTGCCAGATCACTGAGTTGGCTGATGGAATGTCGGCGCCCTTCGACCCCCGACCCGGCCGGGCCGGCAAATTCATCATTCGTGCCGGCAACATAGGCGCCACCGGACAGCACGGTATAGCCACTGGCCGAATCCGGATTGCTCACCTTGAGGCTGCCTGCGCTGGCATCCACGCTGCCGCCTGCGGTCAATGCCGCCACAGGCGCCAAGGGCAAGGCGCGCAGCAAGCCCATCGTCAATGCCACAGAGGCTATGCCGTCTACCTTGGGTATCGTGGGTGACCCGTTGGATTTGGAACAGTCGTCCCGACCGGTGCCCAAGCTGCCGCAGCCGGTACCGTAGACACCCCATACGCCGGGAGCCGGCTGATTGTTGTTGGCATTCGCCGAGAATGTTGTGAAATGGAATGCCGAGCCAATCCCGTTATTCGGCTGGGCGATGGCGGGGTTGGCAACGTTGTTGATGGCACAGGAGCAGTTGAGGCTGCTGTCGGTCATGATGCAGCCGGTGACAATATGGGTTGCGTTGCCGCGCCCGACCATCAGGCCATAGGCCCCCTGAATGTCCTTGTCGGGTGGCAGCTCGGTATATTGAGTGAGCCGGTAGTCGTTGTCTGCCGGATTCACGCTGGGCTGGCACTGGGCATTGACCAGGCCGCCATTCATCAGGCCCAGGGCCAGATTCAGCGCCGCTTCGCTGGCCTCCAGTGCCTTAGCAGCACGGTAGGTGCCGAGCGAGATTCTCTGCTCGAGTATCAAGGTGCGGTTGGTATAGGCTGCGCCCAAGGCCATCACGAAAAACAGCACCATCACCACCGTCAACGCGGCCATACCGGTGGGCCGGCGGCGCAGACTGGGTGGCGGTTTGCAGGAGTTCAGCATACGTAGAGGTTGATATCGTTGCGCAGGCGTACTGTTTCCTGGATGCTGCGCCGCACCCGGGGGTCGTGCACGGCTTCACCGACAATTGAAAAAGAAACCGTGCGCTGGCGCTGGGTCAGCCGGCAATTGCCTGGGTTCACCGGGCATTGCGCCGCGCAAGGGACCGGCAAATCCTTGTAATCGACCTTGAAGGTCAGATCAGTCACCCGCAGCACATTGGCGTCGGTCAGGGCTTGCACAACGTCACCCAGTGTCATTTCGACCACATGCGTGCTGGTATTCAAGGCGATGGTCACCAATTCACTGGCGCTGACTATGTCATCGCCAGGGGCCGCCTGGACCAGTCGATCATCCAGAGACCGGGCATAGCTGATCGAAGGTGAGCCGTTGCTGCGGGTCGGTTCGAGCCGGTTGTAGGGATTGTAAGTGGCCAAGGCAGGGTCAGTAGACCAAACCTGCCTGAATGCCCCACCATAATAATTGGCACGCCGGATGTCGCGCGTGATCAGGTGCACCAAGGCGCGCAAATCCTGCTGCACCTGGGTTTCAAGCAATAGTTTCCGGTTGTCGCTGGTCTGGCTGGTCATCACCAAAGTGGCGCCGGCCAGGATAAACAGGCCGATCGAGATGCCCACCATCAACTCGACAATTGACAGGCCATGCATGCGCAGGCCGCGCCGGCCGATGCAGCCGTGACACATCAGGGATTTGCCGCTCAGACGGGTTGGGCCGCGCCGGGTCATGGACATGCGCCGAACTCTGCAGTATGGCCTGAAACCGAGCAGATGGTGGGTTTGACAGGTTCGTGAAGCGACACCCTCAAATGCCCACCAAGTGGGTGTTGTATATTGACGATCACGGTTTGCGAACCTCGAAAATCCACATTCGGCGCGCCAATCAATTCCCGAAAATAGAGGTGGGTGCGATTGGTCGTCAAGGTAACACCGCTGCTACGCTTGATGATGACGGTCTTGATTTCATGCTGCCTGCCCTGTGCCAGCCGGGTGTCGCAAAAAGGCACTGACGTTCTGGCGCAATTGCAATAGCCGGTGCCGTTGCCTTCAGGGTAGATGATGTAACAGGTGTAGTCACTGTTGCTGTTGAAGCTCATGAACATCGATTCGCTCAGTTCCGTGAGCTCGGCCCGGGTGAACCTTGCGTCAGAGACCAGTTCATTGGCGGCCGCCACCACCCGCTTGCGGGCGATCATGGTCTGGTATTGCGGTATCGCCAAGGCCATCAATATGGTGCCGATGGTCACCGTGATGAGTAATTCGACCAGGGTCAGGCCGCAGCGTCGCAGCCGGCCGGGCCGGGACATTTGGGTTTTGTCGCTCATTGCGGCCAACAGGGGTCGGTTCCGGAATTGGCGCCACTGCCATTCGACGAGGTGTAGGTAAAGAGGCCCTGCGACATCGCCATTTGCATCATCTGGCAGGTTTGGTCGCGTGACTGCGGCGAGCCGCTCCTGACGGTGGCCCGCAAAATATAGGCCACGCGGGAGGTGCTGTTTTGGACGACCGACAGGTCGTAATGCAAACCGGGTGATACCAGCATGCCGCCCGGCAGTTGGGTCAGGTCGGATTGGTACAGGGGGTTGTCGGCGCGCCAACGCTCCTGCGCCTGCGCGATGCTTGCCAAGGCATTGATCGCATCCGACCGCCGGCCCTTCATGACTTGGTTCTGGTAAGCGGGCCAAGCCACCGAGGCCAGAATGGCAGCAATGATCAGGGTGACCAGCAATTCGATCAGTGAGAAGCCATGACGGGTCGGGCGGTAATCGGGCATGGGCGGATTATCGTGAGCGAACAGCAATTCATGCGCTGGCGCGCGCGCCGTTGGTCGCTTTCATCGGGCCGTTGGTCGCCGAGCCTTTGCCATAGGCCTCAGCAGCGGTGCAGCCCGCCCCAGACCGGGTTGGGCGTGCAACTGCGCACCCGGCCGAGGACGTTGATCACCTGATGTATCGCCCGGCCCGCCGTGTCGGTGAGGCGCAGGGTGGCGGTAGGGGTCACGGTGCCCAGGCCGGCATCGAAGGCCAGGGGGCGGCTCGGCACCGAGACCTGGATGCCGGACCGCTGGCTGGGGGCGAAAGTGCGCAAGGCTTCGCCGGCGGCGTTGCAACGGGCCTGTGCATCGCCATCGCAAGTGCAGGCGCCGGCGGGTCCCGTGTGGATCACATAGCAATTGCCGCCCGAGTCGGTGCGGTAGGCAGCGAACCGTACGGTGTGCCCCGAAGTCATGGCCAGCGATCGCGCCAGGACCAGGTCGGTTTCCAGTTCGGCGGCCTGTGTCAGCAGGCGCTGGCGGGCGATCAGGTCCGTCAGCATCGGCAGGGCTTGGCCCAGCAGCAGGACAGTAATCACCAGCCCGATCATCGCTTCAACCAAGGTGCATCCCGATGCGGTCATACGGCAACCGGCCTGCCGAATCCGTCCGGCGCCAGGGGCGGACCTGTGCGAGGGTGCAGTGTTCATGGTGTGCTCCGTGGGGTTGACGATGCACACACTTTAGAAATTGCCAGCCCCGGGCGCGTCGCCCCAACGGGTGGTTCGGCCTGCGCGCGGCGGGGGGGGCGGCCGGGCCAGGAAGGGTCGCCTACCTACCTTTGGGGGGGGGTGTAAAGCGTTTTGCGCTGCGCTTCACAGCCCGCGTGTGACGCATTCACGAATCCCGGCGGCCGCACCGGCAGCCCGTCTACCGGTCCGCGCACAGCGCTTGGCAGCGCGACTAGATATCGCGAATCAATTGCCGGAATTCGTCCACATCCTCAAAGCTGCGGTAGACCGACGCAAAGCGCACATAGGCCACTTTGTCTATGCGCTTGAGTTCGCGCATCACCAGCTCACCCAAGCGCGCACTGGGCAGTTCGCGCGCAGCGGCGGCGAGGAGCTTGTCCTGGATGCGGTCCATCGCGGCATCCACCTGCTCGACGCTGACCGGTCGCTTGCGCAGGGCCAGCAACATCGACGCGCGCAATTTGGCCGGATCGAACTCGGCCCGCGCGCCATCCTTCTTGACCACGGCGGGCAGGGCGATTTCAGCGCGCTCGTAGGTGGTGAATCGCTTGTCGCATTTCAAGCAACGGCGCCTGCGCCGCACCACCTCGCCTTCGTCGGATTCCCGGGTCTCGGCGACCTGGGTTTCATGGTGGCTGCAGTAGGGGCAACGCATGGCGGATCGGCGTGGGCCTTGCCTGGGGGCCGGGCTGGCGCAACTCAGCGATAGACAGGGAATTCGCGCGTCAGAACCGCCACCTTGTCGCGCACCTGGGCCAGGTTGGCGGCATCCTGGGGCCGGTCCAGCACATCGGCGATCAGTTCGGCCGTCAGGCGGGCCTGGGTTTCGCCAAAGCCGCGGGTGGTCATGGCCGGCGACCCCAGGCGTATGCCGCTGGTCACCATCGGTTTCTGCGGATCGTTGGGAATGGCGTTTTTGTTGCAGGTGATGTGGGCCTGGCCCAGCACCGCTTCGGCGTCCTTGCCGGTGATGCCCTTGGCGCGCAGGTCGACCAGCATCACATGGCTTTCGGTGCGGCCTGAGACGATGCGCAGGCCGCGCCGCACCAGGGTCTGCGCCATCATGTCGGCATTGCGCACCACTTGCTGTTGGTAGACCTTGAAGGCCGGTGAAAGCGCCTCGTTGAAGGCCACCGCCTTGGCCCCGATGACATGCATCAGCGGCCCGCCCTGAATGCCCGGGAAGATGGCGCTGTTGATCTGCTTGGCGATCTCGTCCTTCATCAGGATCAGGCCACCGCGCGGGCCGCGCAGGGTCTTGTGGGTGGTCGATGTCACCACGTCGGCAAACGGCACCGGATTGGGGTAGACGCCTGCCGCGATCAGGCCCGCATAGTGCGCCATGTCCACCATGAAATAGGCCCCCACGGCTTTGGCTACCTTGGCGAAGCGTTCGAAGTCGATGCGCAGGGAATAGGCCGACGCGCCGGCAATGATCAGCTTGGGCCGGTGCTCATGGGCCAGGCGTTCCATCGCGTCGTAGTCAATGGCTTCATTGGCATCCAGGCCGTAGCTCACCACCTTGAACCACTTGCCACTCATGTTCAAGGGCATGCCGTGGGTCAGGTGGCCGCCTTCGGCCAGGCTCATGCCCATGATGGTGTCGCCGGGCTGCAGCAAGCCGAAAAACACCGCTTGATTGGCCTGTGAGCCCGAGTTGGGCTGCACATTGGCATGGGCCGCACCGAACAGGGCCTTGGCGCGGTCGATGGCCAGCTGCTCGACCACATCCACATGCTCGCAGCCACCGTAGTAGCGCTTGCCAGGGTAGCCCTCGGCGTACTTGTTGGTGAGTTGCGAGCCTTGCGCCTGCATCACCGCAGGCGAGGCGTAGTTCTCGCTGGCGATCAACTCGATATGCGCTTCCTGGCGGGCGTTCTCAAGTTCGATGGTGGCCCACAGCGCGGGGTCGACCAGGGCAAGCGTGGATTGGGTGCGATCAAACATGGGGCGGTCCTGTCAGGGGTTTGGGCCTGCAATCGACTTGCACCGCATCGCGAACGATGCTGCGCAAACATCCGACGGCGGGCTGCCCAGGCGAACGGCTGGCATGAAGGCCACGAGACGGTGGACCCCCTCAGCTTTGCGCTCCACGGTGGTGATCCACCTCGGGCTGCAGGGCCCTATCGCCAGTCGCGCACAGAAAAAAATTGTAGCGCAAGGCGCCTGGTCAGCGCAGCAGCGCCACGCGCTCGGCCGGCGCAGGTGCGCTCGGGCCGGCCGCAGGCAGGCCGGCGGCCTCGGGCGTGGCGATCACTGTGCGCGGCGCGGTGGTCGCCACATTGCGGCCTTGCAAAACCTGCAGCAAGTGGCCGCGCTCCAGCAGAACCCGGCTGACATAGCCGCCGTCTTCACTCAGATTGCTCGCGCCAACGTAGGCGCGCAGCCCGCCTTCCAAGCCGCCGGCACGCGCAATGCATTCGGCCAGCACCTGGACACCCACGCGCAGGTTGGCAACCGGGTCGAAGGCCGCAAGGACGCCGCCAAAGGCCTCGTACTTGCCGTCGTGCACCCGCGTCATCACCTGCATCAGGCCTTGTGCGCCTGCCGAACTTTGCGCGAAGGGGTTGAAGCTCGATTCGATCGCCATCACCGCCAGGATCACTGTGGGGTCCAGCCCCAGACGGCGGCCCACTGACCAGGCTTCCAGCACCAGGCGGCTGACCGGTTCCGGTGCCACCCTGTAACGCTTCGACAGCCAATGCGCGACTGCGGCCTGCTGCCGTGGCAGCGAGGTCGGGTCTGCGGCCGTGGCGCGTGCCACCGCGTCGGGCTCCGGGTCGGGTGCCGGCGGTTCAGCCGGTTCGCGGGCTTCCTGGCGCGCCTGCAGCCAGTCCAGCGCATGTTGTTCGGCCAGCAGCCGAACCTCATCGCGCCCGGCCGCGAAGATCGCCACCGCAACCACAAACAAGCCCAGCAATGCCAGTGAGTTGTGGCTGATGTCGAGCAGCCCTGCGCCGACATCACGCAGGAACACCCGAACCGAAACCGTGCAAAACCTGCTGGCAGCGCGCAGCTTGGCAATCGCTGACATAAGGGGACCTTTCAATGGCTTGTCTGGCCAGCGCCCGGTACCCGGGACCGCCTGACCTCGAAGCTGATAATGAAGCCCGATGCAAGCCGCGCCGTGGCTGGGATGCAATCGAGTCGCTGGCCGTGGGGATCGCATCGATGCCCATGCCGGGCGTTGCGGGTTAACCCTCGGCTCAGGGCTTTGGCGGATTCTAGGGATGCTTGAAATAACCAGTCAAGCATAAAAGACCGTTTTATTAGACTAATAAATAATGAAATACCGGGATCTGCGGGACTTTGTCGCTCAACTTGAGCGCAAGGGTGAGCTGAGGCGCGTGAGCGCACCAGTCTCGCCAGCGCTCGAGATGACCGCGCTGGCCGATCGCGTGTTGCGGGCCGGTGGCCCCGCGATCTGGTTCGCGGCGCCAACCGGGCACACCGTCCCGGTCCTGGCCAACCTCTTCGGGACGACCGGACGGGTCGCCCTGGGCATGGGGGCAGAAGATGTCAGCCAATTGCGGGATATCGGCCATTTGCTGGCGCGCCTGAAGGAGCCCGAGCCACCGCAGGGCTTGAAGGATGCAGGTCGGCTGATGCACCTGGTCAAGGCCGTCTGGGACATGAAGCCGGTGCGGCGTCGCGACGGCCCCTGCCGTGAAGTGGTGCTGGCCGGTGACGAGGTTGACTTGTCGCGCTGGCCGGTGCAGACCTGCTGGCCCGGCGACGCGGCGCCCCTGATCACCTGGGGGCTGGTGGTGACGCGCGGGCCACAGTCGGTGGCGCGGCCGCGCCACAGACAGAACATCGGCATCTACCGACAGCAGGTGATCGGGCCGCGCGAGGTGATCATGCGCTGGCTTGCCCACCGCGGCGGCGCGCTGGATTTTCGGGATTTCGCCAACGCCAACCCGGGCCAGGCCTTTCCCATCGCGGTGGCGCTGGGTGCCGACCCGGCCACCATGCTGGGCGCCGTGACACCGGTGCCCGACAGCCTGTCGGAATACCAGTTTGCCGGCCTGCTGCGCGGGCATGCTACCGAGTTGGTGGACTGCGAGGTCGGAGAAGCCGGCCATCCCCTGCAGGTGCCGGCCTTTGCCGAGATGGTGCTGGAGGGGCATATCCCGGTGGCGCCACCCGGCTTCGAAGGGCGCAGCCCGCATGGGGTCAAAGTCAAGGAAATCGGTGGCTATCTGCATGCGCTGGAAGGCCCGTTCGGCGACCACACCGGCTACTACAACGAGCAGGACTGGTTTCCGGTGTTCCGCATCGATCGGCTGACCCACCGGCACGAGCCCATCTATCACTCCACTTACACCGGCAAGCCGCCCGACGAACCGGCCGTGCTGGGGGTGGCCCTGAACGAAGTCTTCGTGCCCATCCTGCAGAAGCAGTTTCCCGAGATCGTGGATTTCTACCTGCCCCCTGAGGGCTGCAGCTACCGGCTGGCGGTGATCTCGATACGCAAGAGCTACCCGGGCCATGCCAAACGCCTGATGTTCGGGGTATGGAGCTATCTGCGCCAGTTCATGTACACCAAGTTCATCATCGTCACCGATGCCGATGTGAACATCCGCGACTGGCAGGATGTGGTCTGGGCCGTGACAACCCGGATGGATCCGGTGCGCGACACCACCCTGGTGCCGCAGACACCGATCGATTACCTGGATTTCGCCTCGCCGGTGAGTGGCTTGGGCGGCAAGATGGGCCTGGACGCCACGAACAAATGGCCGGGTGAAACCACGCGCGAGTGGGGCCGCACCATCGAGATGCCGGCGCAGGTCAAGGCCCGTGTCGCCGACCTGTTTGATTCGATCATGAGGCCCTGATGCTCTGTGGCTTGTTGAAAGGACTTGCGGCTTTGCCGAGCCTGCAGTATCTTGTGCATGCCTTCTGATGAAGGCGCAAAACTTCGTGCAGTCTCTGCATGAAACGGGGCCCCGGTCATCATTCACCGGATCTCCACATGGGGGCCATCGGCCTCCCGCCCCTTCGAGCCGCAAGGATCGAAGGGGTTTCGTTTTTATGGCGTGGCCAGCACGGCACAAGCCCGGCGCGCACTGCGGGATTATTCGCCGCCTCCACCGGGCCCGCCAGGCTGGCCGTGGACAATCAGGCCTTTACCCTGGGAGCAGTACTTATGCGAGCCGAAATCATCACCTTGGGTGGGGGCTGTTTCTGGTGCGTGGAGGCCGTGTTCGAGCAGGTCCAGGGTGTGCTGGCGGTCGAGTCGGGATACTGCAATGGCCATGTTCAGAACCCCAGCTACGAGGCTGTCTGCGGCGGCGCGACTGGGCATGTCGAGGTGGTCCGGGTGCAGTTCGATGCCGAGCAGTTGAGCCTGCGCGAGGTGTTGGAGATCTTCTTTGTGGTGCACGATCCGACCTCGCTGAACCGGCAGGGCAATGATGTCGGGACGCAGTACCGGTCAGGGATCTACTGGCACAGCGCCGGCCAGGCCGAGGTGGCTGCGGCAGTGCTGGCCGAACTGAACACCCAGCTGCAAGGCCGGGCGGTGACCGAGCTGCTGGCCGAAGCCAACTACTGGCCCGCTGAGGCCTACCACCAGCACTATTTTGCGAACCACCCGGGGCAGGGCTACTGCGCCTATGTCGTCGCGCCCAAGGTGGCCAAGTTCAAGGCCACTTTCGCCCGCCATCAGCGGCGATGAGCGCCGGCCCGCCTTGAATTCGGCTGGCGTGGGCAGGGGTCAGCGGGTCAGGGCGCCAGGCGTTCGCGCAGCCACTGGCCCTCTTGCAGCCGGTAGCGCAGACGGTCATGCAGGCGGCTCTTGCGGCCCTGCCAGAATTCCCAGCAGTCTGGTATGAGGCGGTAGCCACCCCAATGCGGCGGCCGCGGGGGTGAGAGTGCAAACTGGGTAGCGTAGCGTGCCGCCTGGGCCACCAGCACAGCGCGTGAGGCGATGACCTGGCTTTGCGGCGATGCCCAGGCACCCAGCCGCGAATCCAGCGGACGGCTGGCATAGTAGGCATCCGATTCCGAGTCAGTGACCCGTTCGACCGCTCCCTCGATGCGCACCACGCGCTCAAGTTCGACCCAATGGAACTGCAGCGCCGCAACCGGGCGCAGGGTCAATTCTTGTCCTTTGCGGCTTTGGTAGTTGGTGTACCAGACCAGGCCGCGCGCATCCACCCCCTTGATCAGCACGATGCGGGTCGACGGGCGGCCATCGGCGCTCACGGTCGCCAGGGTCATGGCATTTGGTTCAGGCAGCCTGGCATCGATGGCCTGCTGCAGCCAGGCTTCAAACTGGGCCAAGGGCCTTTGCGCTGCCGCGCTCTCGTCCAACTCGGCCTGTTCATAGCTCTTGCGGAGGTCAGCGATGCGGAGGTCCATCGCAACAGTATGCCGCCATTGCGCCTGCCCCTCGGCCTGCCCTCGGGTGTCACCCGATGGTGTTGGCCCCTACGTGGTAGGCCTTAGGTGAAGCTACGACTGTTGCCGGCCGGGCGCAGACCGCATGCTTGGCTGCGACAGCGCCGGCGGCAAGTAGGGAGCGGGCGCAATAAATGAGCATCGTCATGAAAATGCAAACTGCCATCATCGTGCTGGCCGCCGGCCGCGGTAGCCGGTTCGTCGGTCCGCAGCACAAGCTGGTGCAAGCCCTGGGTGCGCGCTCGGTGCTGGGTCAGACCATCACCCATGCGATCGAGACGGGCATGCCGGTGGTGGTGGTCACCACCGACAACCTGGCCGCCGAGGCGGTGCGCTGGGTGGCGCGGCGCGACCTGGTCATCGTGCCTGCGGCCGGCAGCGCTGCGGGCGGTCCGCTGGGCATGGGTTTTTCCATCGCTGCCGGGGTGGCGGCGCGCCCTCAGGCCCAAGGCTGGTTGGTTTTGCCGGGCGATATGCCGCTGGTCAAACCGTCCACCCTGCTGGCCGTGGCCCAGGGTCTGACCCAGTCGCCCATCGTCCATGCCCAGCACCTGGGCCGGCGCGGCCATCCGGTGGGATTTGGCGCCGAGCTTTACTCTGAATTGGTGCAACTCGTTGGCGACGCAGGGGCCAGACGGATCTCGGCGCGCTACCCGTCAGTGGGCCTCGAACTGGGCGATCCCGGTGTGCTGATCGACGTCGACACCGAGGCCGATCTGGCGGCCGTGCGCCGCCTGGCTGACCCGCCGCTGGCACCGGCCTCGGCCACCCGGGGCATTTGAGCGATCTTGCCTGTCGGTGACACTTGCGGTCCGGGCAGGCGCGCTCGCGGCTCAGGCCAGCCCTTGCCGTCGCGCGAGGTCTACCAGCCGCCGGCTTTCCTGGTCGCACATGCGGTGTTCGTGCAAGGCCTCGGTGGTGCGCACCAGGTAGTCCAGCGTGCTGCCGTAGCGGCCTTTGGCGTTTTGCAGGATGTGCAGCATTTCCGGGTCGGGGATGCGGCCGGTGAAGTTGGGGCTGCGCCGGCTCAGCGTGAAGGCCAGCGCCGTGACCGGGCCGGCAGCGGTCTGGCAACGCAGCCAACGCGGGTCGTACACCCCGTTGGGCATTTCGCGCAGCCACAGCCGGCCCAGTTCTTCATGGGCTGAGCGCTTGGGCAGGCGATAGACCATGCCCTTGCACAGCCCACCCGAGACCAGGGCGTAGACCAGGCCGGGTTGCTCTGGCGTGCCCCGGTTCACCCGTGAACGCATCCGGAAGGCGCGGTGCCAGCCGTGCACCCAGGCGGGCCGGTGTTCGTCGGCCTCGAATTCGGGCCGCCAGATCAGCGACGCGTAGCCAAAGACCCACAGGTCCTGATGGCCACCCCACTGCTGGCGCACCCTTTCCAGCATCTGCGCCGGGTCGCGGGGTAGGGGCAGCGTCATGTTCACCAGCATGCCAGATCTGGCACGAATCGACCCTAGGCTTTGCTCGGCAGTGGTTGACGATGTAACCAGGTTACAAGATAATTGGCATGCCAGTTACTATTACCGCCCATGAAACAAGCCATTCTAGACATCACCGATCGGGTCCGTGAACGCAGCCGTGCCAGCCGCGATGCCTACCTGGCCCGGCTCCAGCGTCTGCAGGACAGGCCGGCGGGTGCCGAGCGCATGGGCTGCGCCAACGTCGCGCATGCCTTTGCGGCGATGCCGGGTGACGAGCGGCTGCGGGTGGTGGCCGAGCGCGCGCCCAATCTGGCCGTGGTGACGGCCTACAACGACATGCTGTCGGCGCACCAGCCCTACGAGGGCTACCCCGGGCTGATCCGCGATCAGGCGCGGCGCCGGGGGGCCACGGTGCAGGTCGCCGGCGGTGTGCCGGCGATGTGCGACGGCGTGACCCAGGGCCTGCCGGGCATGGAGTTGTCGCTGTTTTCTCGCGACACGATTGCGATGGCCACAGCCGTGGCCTTGACCCACGATGTATTCGACGGCGCGCTGCTGCTGGGCGTGTGCGACAAGATCGTCCCCGGCCTGCTGATCGGTGCACTGCACTTTGGTCACCTGCCCTGCATCTTTGTGCCGGCCGGCCCGATGTCCACCGGCTTGTCCAATGGCGCCAAATCCAAGGTCAGGGAGCAGTTCGCGCAGGGACTGGTCGGGCGCGACGCCTTGCTGCAGGCCGAGCAATCGGCCTACCACGGCGCCGGCACCTGCACCTTCTATGGCACGGCCAACAGCAACCAGATGCTGCTTGAAGCGATGGGCCTGCACGTGCCCGGGGCCGCTTTCGTGCATCCCCATGATGGTTTGCGCGAGGCCTTGACACGCCAGGCGGTGGACCAGTTGCTGGCGATCACCCGGCGCCAGCGTTACACGCCGATCGGCCGTCTGGTGGATGAGCGGGTGATCGTCAATGCCATGGTGGCGCTGCTGGCCACCGGCGGCTCGACTAACCACTTGATCCATTGGGTGGCGGTGGCAAGGTCAGCAGGGATGCTGATCGACTGGACCGACTTTGCCGATCTCTCCGCCGTGGTGCCTCTGTTGGCCCGGGTCTACCCGAATGGCGATGCCGACGTGAACCAGTTTCAAGCCGCCGGTGGGCCCGGCTATGTGCTGCGCGAATTGCTGCAGGGCGGTTTCATGCATGGCGACGTGTTGACTGTGGCCGACAGCGGTTTGGCGGCCTATGGCCGGCAGGTGCTGCCCGACGACGCTGACTGTGCCGGCACTGCAACGGGCCTGCGCTGGACCGATCTGCCGCAGGCTTCGGGCGATGCAGCCATCCTGCGGCCGGCCGACGCGCCCTTCTCGGCCACGGGCGGCCTCAAGTTGCTGGTGGGCAACCTCGGGCGGGCGGTGATCAAGGTTTCTGCCGTGCCCGACGACCGGCATGTGGTGCAGGCGCCGGCGCGTGTGTTCGACAGCCAGGAGGCGCTGCATGCAGCCTTTCGCGCCGGTGAACTGGACCGGGATGTGGTGGTGGTGGTGCGCTTTCAGGGGCCGCGCGCGAATGGCATGCCGGAACTGCACAAGCTGACCCCGCCGCTGGCCGTGCTGCAGGGCAAGGGTTTCAAGGTGGCCCTGGTCACCGACGGGCGCATGAGCGGTGCGTCCGGCAAAGTGCCGGCGGCTATCCATGTCAGCCCGGAGGCCTTGGCCGGCGGTGCCCTGGGCCGGGTCCAGGATGGCGATCTGATCCGCCTGGACGCTGTCGCCGGCAGCCTGGACGTGCTGATCGAGCCAGCCGAATGGCAGGCCCGGGTGAATGCCGAACTGCCGGCAGCGCAGGCTGACGAGAATGCGCACGACCTGGGCCGCGAACTGTTTGGCGGCATGCGGCGCACGGTGCGCAGCGCAGAAGAGGGCGCCATCACCTGGTGCTGAACCGGCCAGCCGGCCAGCCGCTTACCTGCCCCCCCATCTAGGAATCCGATGATTGATACGCTCAGCCTGGCCAGCCACGGCCCCGTGATCCCGGTGATCGTCTTGCAGCGCCTCGAGGATGCAGTGCCGCTGGCCGAAGCCTTGCTGGCCGGGGGCGTCAAGGTGCTGGAAGTGACGCTGCGCACGCCCATTGCCTTGCAATGCATCCAAGCCATCGCCAAGGCCTTGCCCGAGGCCATCGTCGGCGCTGGCACGGTGCGGTCTGATGCGGATGCCCGGGCGGCCCGCGATGCGGGTGCGCGCTTTGCGGTCAGTCCGGGCTATACCGCCGCCATCGGACAGTCCTGCAGGCAGCTGGGCCTGCCACTGCTGCCGGGTGTGGCCACCGCCGGCGAAGTGATGGCGGCCCAAGCCGACGGCTTGAACTTCCTGAAGTTCTTTCCGGCCGTGCAGGCCGGCGGGCTGGCAATGCTCAAGGCCCTGGCCGGGCCGTTTCCGGATGTGGCCTTCTGTCCCACCGGCGGCATCAGCCTGGAAACCGCGCCGCTGTTTCTGGCGCTCGGCAATGTGCGGGTCTGCGGCGGCTCCTGGCTGACGCCGGCCGATGCGGTGGCGGCAGGCGACTGGGGCCGCATCACGGCTTTGGCGCGCCAGGCGCAGGCCCTGCGCGGCTGAGCGTTCAGCGGATTTCCGCTTGAATCCGGGGGCGGCTTCGAGCCCCCCCCAGCGCAGCCCTGATGGGCTCAGCCCTGGGTATTGGCGTAGAGCGACCAGAGGCGGCCCAGATCGGCGGCGCCGTCGTTGCCCTGGACACTGCGCAGCACCTGCACCGCCTTGGCCTTGTTCTTGCCGCCTTGCAGCAAGGCCAGGCCCAGGCGCAGCTTGGCGTCTTCCGGGCGTTTCAGGCCGCCCTTGGCAATGCCCTGCTCGATCAGCGGGATGCCCTTGTCGCCCTGGCCCATGGTCACATAGGCATAGCCCAACTGCACCAGATCATTGCCTTCCTTGGCCGCAACCGCAGCCGCTGCGCGCTGGTCGATCGAGGCCTTGCTCTCGATCTCCTGCTTGTTGGCCAAGTCGCGCAGGCGTTTGTGCCGTTCGGCCTCGGCACCGGTGCCAAGCGCGCCGGCCGCAAATCCCTTGTCGACGATGGCCTTGCCTTCCGACGGCAGGCCCGCCTGCAGCGCCATCTGCGACATCTCCATGAACTCGTCGCTCTTGGACAATGAGCCGGTGGCGAGCTTCAAGCGCATCACATCGAGCGCGAAACGGTCGGAGAAACCGCTCTTGCGCGGCAGCCGGCCCAGGTAGATGGCCCAATAGTCCTTCTTGGGGTAGTTGAACAACAGCTTCTCGAGCGTGTTGGCCTGGCCTGCCGCGTTGTTGGTGCGCAGCTGGGCGTCCGCCAGGCGCAGCAGGTCGGCCTCCTCAGGCTTGCGGCCGGCTTGCTCCGCCGCTGCGACGGCTGCCGCCGCATCCTTGGCGATGGCTGCGAAATCGCCGCTGTTGCCTTGCAGGTAGGCATGCAATTGCTTGAGCGTGGCGCTGTTGTTGCCTGCCGCTTGGGCCTTTTGTACCCATTGGCCGGCCTTGGCGTTGTCCCGGGCGGCGGCATAGGCACCGGCCAACTGCTCCGCCACCTGGCCCTGTTCGCCGCTCGATACCTTGCCGTACAGTGATTCCAGGGCCTGGATGGCGGTGGCGTTGTCACCGGCTCGCTGGGCGGCGGCGGCCTTCATCCGGTCGATCTGCAGGGATTCGGCGGCGGTCTTGCCCGAAGCCGATTCGGCCTCGCGCACCTTGGCCAATGCCTCTTTGCCCTTGCCGGCCTTGATCAGGTCGTAGGCATGCTGCAGCGGCTTGCCCACTTCGGGGCGGACAGCTTGGCCATGCGCCAGATGGATCGAACCGGCCAGCAACAGCGCGGCACCCAGACGGGAGAGTCGATTCATGGTCATTCTCAGTTCAGGAACTGCTCGTTGCCGACCAGGCCGATCTTGGTCACGCCCAGGCGCTGGGCGCTGGCCATGACCATCGCCACCACCTTGTAGCTGACCAGCTTGTTGGGGCGCAGATGCACCTCGGGCTGGTCGGGCAGCGCAGCCACCTGGGCCAGCTTGTTTTCCAGCTCGGCGCGGTCGGCCACCACCACGCCGTTCCAGCCGACGGTGCCGTCGAAATCGACATCGATGCGGATGATCTCGGGCGGCTTGGGCGGCGCGCTGCTCGGCCCCACCGGCATGTTCATCTTGACCGCATGGGTCTGGATCGGGATGGTGATGATCAACATGATGATCAGCACCAGCATCACGTCGATCAGCGGCGTGGTGTTGATGTCCATCATC
>JANNZD010000517.1:0-2363 GCA_031410435.1 Betaproteobacteria bacterium
CGCAGGAAATGCCAGACCTCGGTGGTGGTGGCCACCGTGCTCTTGCGCCCACCGCGGCTCAGGCGCTGCTCGATGGCCACCGTAGGCGGTATGCCGTAGACCGCATCCACCTCCGGCCGCCCCGCCGGCTGCACGATGCTGCGGGCATAGGCGTTCAGGCTCTCCAGGTAGCGGCGCTGGCCCTCGTTGAACAGGATGTCGAAGGCCAGCGTGCTCTTGCCCGAGCCCGACACCCCGCTGACCACCGTGAACTTGCCGCGCGGGATGTCCACGCTCAGGCTCTTCAGGTTGTGTTCCCTGGCATTGACGATGCGGATGTCATTGCCGGCGGCCAGGCGGGCCGCGTCGCGCCGGGCCTTGGCGATCAGTTGCAGCGGCCGGCCCTCCTCGGCTGACAGCGGGCCAATACCCAGCGCCGTCTCGTACTCGCGCAGCGCCTTGCCGGTGTGCGACGTCGGGTGCGCGCGCACATCCTCGGGGGTGCCGCTGCAGACCAGCTCGCCACCGGCCTCGCCGCCCTCGGGGCCGAGGTCGACGATCCAGTCAGCACTGCGGATCACGTCCAGGTTGTGCTCGATGACGATCAGCGAATGGCCGGCCTCCAGCAGCCGGCGCAAGCTGCGCATCAGCTTGGCGATGTCGTCGAAGTGCAGGCCGGTGGTCGGCTCGTCGAACAGAAACAAGGTGCCGCGCTTGGCCGCCGGCTGGCGCGGGCCTTGCGCTGCATCGGCCAGAAAACCCGCCAGCTTCAGGCGCTGGGCCTCGCCACCCGACAGCGTGGGCACCGGCTGGCCCAGGCGCACATAGTCCAGCCCTACATCGACGATGGGCTGCAGCCGCGCGGTGACCCAAGTGTCACCGCTGAAGACGATGCAGGCCTCTGCGACGGTCAAATCCAGCACATCGGCTACCGACAGCTGGTAGGCGCCGCGCGTGAGCTTGACCTCCAACAGCTCGGCGCGGAAGCGCCGGCCGTCGCAATCCGGGCAGCGCAGATACACATCCGACAAGAACTGCATCTCCACATGCTCGAAGCCCGAGCCGCCGCAGGTCGGGCAGCGCCCGTCGCCGGCATTGAAGCTGAACATGCCGGCGCCATAGCTGCGCTCCAGCGCCAGCGGGGCGTTGGCAAACAGCTTGCGTATCTCGTCAAACGCGCCGACATAGCTGGCCGGGTTGCTGCGCGCGGTCTTGCCGATCGGGCTCTGGTCGACGAACACCGCCTCGTTCAGCCAATCGGTGCCCAGCAGCGCATCGTGCTCGCCCGCGCCCTCGGTGGGCTTGCCGAAGTGGCGCAGCAGCGCCGGCACCAGCACGTCCTGGATCAGCGTGCTCTTGCCCGATCCCGACACCCCGGTGACAACCGTCAGCCGCTGCAGCGGGAAGCTCACCTCCAGGTTCTTCAGGTTGTGCTCGCGCGCGCCCTGCAGGATCAGCTTGGGCGTCGATTCATTGACGAAGCGGCGCAGGCCGATACCCACCGTCTTGCGCGCGCCCAGGTAGGCGCCGGTCAGGGTGTCGGCCGAGCGGGCCGCTTCGGGCGTGCCGTCGAAGACGATCTGGCCGCCGCGCTCGCCCGGGCCGGGCCCCATGTCGATCAGGCGGTCGGCGGCCAGCATCACCGCCGGGTCATGCTCCACCACCACCAGGGTGTTGCCGGCATCGCGCAGCCGGTGCATGGCCTCGACGATGCGGCCCATGTCGCGCGGGTGCAGGCCGATGCTGGGCTCGTCCAGCACGAACAGGGTGTTGACCAGGCTGGTGCCCAGCGCGGTGGTCAGGTTGATGCGCTGCACCTCGCCGCCGCTCAGCGTGCGGCTCTGCCGGTCGAGCGTCAGGTAACCCAGGCCGACGTCGCAGAGGTAGCGCAGGCGCTTGCGCATCTCGCCCAGCAGCAACTTCAGCGCCTCGTCCAGCATCGTGCTGGGCAGGGTCAGGCTGTCGAAGAAGCGGCGCAGTCGGTCTATCGGCATCAGCATCAGGTCGTGCAGGCTCAGGCCCGGCAGGCTCTCCAGCTGCGCGCGTGACCAGGCCACGCCGGCCGGCAGAAACCTTTTCTCCGGCGCCATCGCCCCATCAGCGGCGGCCCGGTCGCCTAGACGCCACAGCAGGGCCTCGGTCTTGAGCCGGGCGCCATTGCAGCTGCCGCAAGGGGTGTAGCTGCGGTACTTGGACAAGAGCACCCGGATGTGCATCTTGTAGGCCTTGCTCTCCAGGTAGCCAAAAAAACGCTTGACCCCGTACCACTGCTTGTTCCAGTTGCCCGACCAATGGGGGTTGCCCTCGATCACCCAGTCGCGCTGGGCCGGGCTGAGCTGGCTCCAAGCGGTGTCGCGCGGGATGCCGGCCTCGCCGGCGTACTT
>JANNZD010000518.1:0-13643 GCA_031410435.1 Betaproteobacteria bacterium
TCAGACGATCACCGGCTCAGGCTCCAGCCGGATGCCGAATCGGCCATACACGCTCTCCTGGATCGCCCGGGCCAGCGTCACCACCTCGGCGCCGGTGGCGCCGCCCTTGTTGACCAGCACCAGGGCCTGGCGCTCATAGACCGCCGCGCCGCCCACCGCCTTGCCCTTCCAGCCACAGGCGTCGATCAGCCAGCCTGCGGCCAGCTTGAAGCGGCCGTCGGCCAGCGGATAGTGCACCAGGTGCGGGTCGCGGCCGATGATGTCGCGGCACTGCTCAGCGCTGACCACCGGGTTCTTGAAAAAGCTGCCGGCATTGCCCAGCACGGCCGGGTCGGGCAGCTTGGCGCGGCGTATCGCCACCACCCAATCCAGCAGCGTGCCGGCATCCGGGGCAGGGTTGCCGGTCTCGGCCATGCGCCGCTCGATGTCCAGGTAGCCCAGCACCGGCCGCCAGGGCCGGGGCAGACGCAGGCGCACCCGGGTGATCAGGCTCTTGCCCGCCAGGCCGCCAAAACCGGTCTGCTTGAAGACGCTGTCGCGGTAGCTGAAGCGGCAGGCTGCCGCGCCCAGCGTCACGCCCCGGCCGGTGACCAGGTCCACCGCGTCGAGTGATTCGAAGCGGTCGGCCAGCTCCAGCCCATAGGCGCCGATGTTCTGCACCGGCCCGGCGCCCACGGTGCCGGGGATCAGCGCCAGGTTCTCCAACCCGGGCAGGCCCTGGTCCTGGCACCAGGCCACCGCCGCATGCCAGTTTTCACCGGCGCCGAACTCGACGATCCAGGCATCCTCGCGGCGTTCCAGCAGACGCCGGCCGGCCACCTCCACCCGCAGCACCACGGCCTGCGGGTCGCGCGTGAGCACCAGGTTGCTGCCGCCGCCCAACACCAGCTTGGGCGCACGCCCGAGCGCCGGGTGGTCGAGCATGCGGCGCACATCGGCATCGCTGCGGATGTGCACCAGGGTGTGGGCCACCGCCGGCAGGCCAAAGCTGTTGAGTGCGCGCAGGCTGCTGGCGTAGTCGATGGCCAAGGGGGCAGAGGCTTCGGGCATCGGTGGATTCTGGCCGAAGGCCGGACGCTGAGCCGATCGGCCGCCGCACAATGACGCCAGCGCACCGGCCCGGTGCCCGCAGGCCGCGCATGCAGCGCAGGCCGGCGGCGCCAAATCCGGCACAGCCGCCGGTCGAGCCGCCGGGCCTGGGCGGCATTACTTCCTTCTCGAAGCTGCGGGCGTGGATGACATTGAAACCCCGGACCGGCAGCGTTGCCCCAGGTCCTGCCCGCATCGAAACCCGAACCCAGACACGCCGTGCCCGCAGCCCGATCCGACCCCAGCCACCCGCCGCCCGGGTCGGCCCCTGCCGCGCCGCGGCGCTTCCGCGCCGGTGACGTGGCCCAGCATCTGGACATGGCGGTGGTGGGTGATGTCTGCGTCGGCGTGTCGCTGCGCGGCTACCGCGAGGTGCTGGGCGGCTTTCTCCAGACCGACAGTGGCAGCCTGGCCGCCCTGCTGCACAGCCTGGACCGGGCCGACAGCGCGCAGTTGCCGGCCCTGGCCCATGCGGTGAAAGGGGTGGCGGCCAGCATGGGGCTGAAGCAGCTGCAAAGCCTGGCGGCCGGCCTGGAGGCCGACGGGGCCGGCCTGGATGCCGGCCAATGCCAGGCCGCGGCCGCCGCACTGCGCGAACAGGTGGCCACCGTGCAGGCGCTGCTGCAGCGCATGGGCTTTCTGTAGGCCTGGGGCCCGGCCCCGCGCGGGCAGCCAACGTGGCAAAATTTCGGGTTCCCTACACCCTGATCCGAAGCCACCCGATGCCCAGTTTTGACACCGTTCTTGAACCCAATCTGGTGGAGTTGCGCAATGCCATCGAGCAGAGCAGCAAGGAGATCGCCACCCGCTTCGACTTCAAGGGCACGGCGGCCAAGGTCGAATCGGTCGAGTCGGGCAAGGACCGCAGCCTGCAGTTGCACGGCGACACCGATTTCCAGATCGGCCAGGTGCGCGACCTGCTGACCACCAAGCTCAGCAAACGCGGGGTCGACGTGCGCTTTCTCGACTTCAGCGCCAAGATCGAGAAAATGGGCGGCGACAAGGTGCGCCAGACGGTGCCGGTCAAACAGGGCATCGATGCCGAGACCGCCAAGAAGATCCAGGGCCTGATCAAGCAGAGCAAGCTCAAGGTGCAGGCCGCCATCCAGGGCGACAGCGTGCGCGTGACCGGCGCCAAGCGCGATGACCTGCAGGCCGCGATGGCCCTGCTGCGCAAGGAGGTGACGGATGTACCCCTGGCCTTCAACAATTTCCGCGACTGAAGTGGCCCTGCCGGTGGCTGAGCGCCCCGCGCGCCGGCCGCAGCCGGGCCGGCGTTGGGGCGTGCGTTGGGGCGGGCGGCTGGCGGCAGTCGGTATCGGCTGTGCGCTCGGGGCCGGGGCCCTGGCGCAAAGCGTGGCGCTGGCCGGCAGCATGGGCAGCGACAAGGCCTTGCTGGTGATCGACGGCCAGTCCCGGGTGTTGGCCGTGGGCGCCACGGCCCAGGGCGTGACCTTGCGCCAGTTGCGCGACGGCCAGGCCGAGGTGGAGGTGGCGGGCCAGCGCCGCTGGCTGCCCCTGGGCGGCACGCCGGCGCGGCTGGGCGACGCCAGCGGCATGGCGGCGGCGGCCGCCGCCGGCAACACTATCGTGCTGGCCATGGGGCCGGGCGGGCATTTTGGTGGCGGCGGGCAGATCAACGGCAAGGCGGTGCAGTTCCTGGTGGACAGTGGCGCCACCGTGATGGCCTTGAGCCAGGCCGAGGCCAACCGCATCGGCCTGGACTGGAAGGGCGGGCGCGCGGGCATGACCCTGACCGCCAACGGCCCGGTGCCGGTGCATGCCATCACCCTCAGCTCGGTGCGCCTGGGCAATGTGGAGGTGGCCAATGTGGCTGCGGTGGTGCTGCCGGCCGAGATGCCGGTGGTGCTGCTGGGCAACAGCTTTCTCGGCCGCTTCACGCTGCGCCAGGACGGCGACCTGATGCGCCTCGAGAAAAAGCCCTGACCCCCGCGCCTGCCGAACCCAACCCTTGGAGGCCAGACCATGTCGCCGCTCGAGAAATTCCTGCTCTTCGTGGCCGCGCCCACAGTGCTGGCGCTGGCCATCATCGAGGCCCTGGTGCTGTGGCGGCGCGAGGGCTATGACTGGCGCGCCTTCGGCGTATCGATCTTCGACTTCATCGGCCGCATCGCCGTGAGCCTGCTGCTGCCGCTGTCGATCGCCACGCCGCTGGTGCAATGGGCCTGGCAGCACCGGCTGACCACCGTCACGCTCGACACCTGGCAGATGGTGGCGGTGTTGTTCATCGGCCAGGAGTTCTGCTACTACTGGTACCACCGCGCGGCGCACCGGGTGCGCTGGTTCTGGGGCAACCATGCGGTGCACCACAGCCCGAACGCGCTGAACCTGGCCGCCGCGCTGCGCATCGGCCTGTTTGGCCGGATCACCGGCACCGCGCTGTTCTTCGTGCCACTGGTCTGGCTGGGCTTCGACTACCGCACCGTGTCGGCGGTGCTGACGCTCAACCTGCTCTACCAGTTCTGGATCCACGCCACCTGGATCCCCAAGCTGGGCTGGCTCGAATACCTGCTGAACACCCCGTCGGCGCACCGGGTGCACCATGCCAGCAACCCCGAGTACCTGGACGCCAACTACGGCGGCGTGCTGATCGTCTTCGACCGGCTGTTCGGCACCTACCGGGCCGAGCGCGACGATCTGCCCTGCCGCTACGGCCTGGTGCACCCGATCACCAGTTACAACCCGCTGAAGGTCGAGTTCGCCCAATGGGCCAGCCTGGCCCAGGACCTGGCCCGCGCCCGCAACCTGCGCGCGGTGCTGGGCCACCTGTTCATGCCACCGGGTTGGGCCCCCGATGGCCGGGGCTTCACCACCGAAAACCTGCGCGCCGGCCATGCCGGCCACCTTGGCCAGACCGGCCCGACCGGCCCCGCCGGCCCCGCCGGCCGCGCGCCGCTGGCGGGTTGACCCGGGCCGTTCAGCAGCCGTCCACGCACTGGCCGGTGGCGTCGAAGGCCATGGTGCGGCCGCTCAGCGGCAGGTGCACGCTGCCCTTCACTGCCTTGACGAAGGCCTCGGTCTTGGACCCGGCCACCAGCTTGCCGCCCTGGGTGGCCACCTCGTTGGCATGCGAGGCGATCACCGACCGCGGCTTGACCAGCTCGTTGATCACATAGGCCGCCTCGCGCGGGCCGGTGGTGAAGCCGTCGCCGATGTTGATGACTGCCAGCCGGGCCTGGTAGTGGTTGCGCAGCAACTCCTGGTCGGCGCTGATGCCGGTGTCGCCCGACAGCCAGGCGACCAGGCCGTTGCTGAAGGTCAGCACGTAGCCGGTGGCCGGCCCGGCATCACCGGCGATGCCGGCGGCCTTCATCGCCCGGCCCAGCTCGCCACCGAAGTAGTCGGGGTCCAGCCCGTTGCTGTGCAGCGCCGACACGGTGGCAATGCGCACGCCGCCCAGCACCACGCTGCCGCCGAAGCGGGCCAGCACCGAGTCCTTGGCATCGCCGCCATGGGCCGCCAGCTTGGCCGCGAAGAAGGGCGGCATCTCGCTGCCGGTGACGATCTTGGCCTTCTTGGCCACCGCGATATTCACCGAGTTCGACGCCGGCATCGCCGACACCGACAGGTCGGGCTGGGCACAGCTGCCGCTGTTGGGTGCCTGGTTGTGGGCATTGCCCAGGTGGTCGCCGTGCAGGTGGCTGACCAGCACCAGGTCGATCTTGCCCAGGCGCGGGTCAGCGCCACCCGCCACGGTGCGCCCGGCGTCGTAGAGGATGCGGGTGCCGTTCGGGTCCTCGAACACCAGGGCCCGGTCCTGCGGGCAGAACTCGCCGGCCTGGCCGCCGAGCGGCGTGACCTTGACCTCGTTGGCAGCCAGCGCGGCCGCTGCGGTGAACAGGGCCAGCCCGGCGGCCAGGGCCAAGCGGCAAGGGAGGGCGAGGGTCATGCAGGTCTCCAGTCAGTAAGGGGTCTTGGGGCATTCGGCGCGGCGCCGCCGCGGCGCGGCGCGAACCGTAGCACAGGGGCGCCGGTCCGGCCCCCCGGCACCGCGTGCGCGAGGCCCGGCCCGACACGGCCAGTTGCTTCAGTGGTCAAGCAAATCACCGGCGCCTATCATCCCGGCGATGCAGCCCCTGTCCACCCGCCGCTTGTGGGACATCTCACCCCCGGTGCAGCCCGGCGCGCCGGTGTTCCCGGGGGACGCGCCCTTCGAGCAGCGGTGGGGCGCCACGCTGGGCCCTGGCTGCCCGGTCAACGTGGCCACGCTCACACTCAGCCCGCACACCGGCGCCCATGCCGACGCGCCACTGCACTACAGCGCCGACGGCGCGGCTGTCGGCGCGCTCGACCTGGCGCCCTACCTCGGCCCCTGCCGGGTGATCCATGCGATCGGCTGTGGGCCGCTGGTGCAATGGCAGCACCTGGCCCATGCGCTGGCCGGCCTGCCGCCGCGGGTGCTGGTGCGCACCTACCGGCGCGCGCCGGCCAGCTGGGACCCGGCGCTCAGCGCCTTCCACCCTGACACCGTGGCCCGACTGGCCGATGCCGGCGTGCAGCTGATCGGCATCGACACCGCCAGCATCGACCCGGCCGACAGCAAGGCCCTGCCCAGCCACCAGGTGATCCGCCAACGCGGCCTGCGGGTGCTGGAGAACCTGCTGCTCGACGAGGTCGCCGAAGGTGACTACGAGCTGATCGCGCTGCCGCTCAAGCTGATGACCGCCGATGCCTCACCGGTGCGCGCGGTGCTGCGCGAACTGTGATGCCCAGGCCATGAGCTGCCCGTTCTCGCCCGACGACGCCGCCGGCGCGGCCGGCCGCAGCCCGCCTGACGGCAGCCCAGCCGAAGTGCGCCATGAAGACGCCCGGCTCGATTTCTCGGCCGCGATGAGCTATGGCGACTACCTGCACCTCGACCAGGTGCTGGGCGCCCAGCACCCCTTGTCGCCGGCGCATGACGAGATGCTGTTCATCGTCCAGCACCAGACCAGCGAGCTGTGGATGAAGCTGATGCTGCACGAGCTGCGCGCGGCGGTGGCCGCGGTGGCCGGCGACCGGCTGGGCGCGGCCTTCAAGATGCTGGCCCGGGTCTCGCGCATCCTGGAGCAGCTGGTGCAGGCCTGGGACGTGCTGGCCACCATGACACCGCCCGAGTACAGCGCGATCCGGCCCTACCTGGCGCAATCCTCCGGCTTCCAGAGCTGGCAGTACCGTTGCGTGGAGTTCATGCTGGGCAACAAGAGTGCAGCCATGCTCCAGCCCCATGCCCACGCGCCGGCGCGCCTGGCCGAGGTCGAGGCCGCCTGGCGCGCGCCCTCGCTCTACGACGAGAGCCTGCGCCTGCTGGCGCGGCGCGGCTTGGCACTGCCGGCCAGCCATCTGCAGCGCGACTGGACCCAACCCTACCGCGCCAGCGCCGAGGTCGAGCAGGCCTGGCTGACGGTCTACCGCGCCCCCGAGGGCGGCGGCAACGGCCATCCCTACTGGGACCTGTACCAGCTGGGCGAGGAGCTGACCGACCTGGAGGACGCCTTCAAGCTGTGGCGCTTCCGCCACCTCAGCACCGTCACCCGCATCATCGGCCACAAGCCCGGCACCGGCGGCACCAGCGGCGTGGGCTACCTGCGCCGGATGCTGGACGTGACCCTGTTTCCGGAGCTGTGGCAGCTGCGCACCGATCTGTGAGACTGCCCGAACAATGCCCCGCTATTGAGCGGCTGATGCCGGCGCGGCAGCGCCCTGGCAGGTGCGACACTGCCAAGCTGATGGACCCCGCCTGCCCCCGCTCCACCCTGCGTCGACCGCGCCACCGGCGTCCCGGCCCCGGCCCCGGCCACCGGGCGGACCCGCCATGATCACCGTGTCGCTGCACGAGCCGCCCGACGAGCCCGCCGCGCGCGAGCCGATGTGGCTGCAGCGCCGCCTGGTACTGGCCGGTGCCGCCCTGATGGCAGCGCTGCTGGTGGCGGCCGGCCTGGCATTCGTGAAACAGCAGCGCAGCGCGCTGCTGGCCGATGCGCTGGCCCGCAATGCGCTGTTTATCCAGGTGCTGGAGGACCAGGCCAACCGCAGCATGGACAGCGCCGAACTGGTCTTGGCAGCCACCGGACAGGCACTCAAAGGGCTGCCGCGGCCGGTCAATCCGGCCGAGGTGGCGGCGCTGCTGCGCCACGCGGTCGAGACCCTGCCCTTGCTGCGCAGCGTCAGTCTGGTCAGCAGCCAAGGCCTGCTGCTGGCCAGCTCGGCGCCAGACAACCTGGCCCGGCCCCTGCCGCGCCACCGCTTGCTGTCGGTGATCGCGGTACCCGGGCTGGGCGGGCTGACGGCAGGCGCCGACCTGGGCCAAACCCAGGCCGATCCGCCCGCCGGCGCAGCCGCCTTCCACCTGCCGCTGGTGCGCCCGGTGCCCGGCGACGGCGCGACCGACTGGCTGGTGGCCACCTTGCGGCCCGAACACTTCAGCGCGCATTACAGCGCCCTGCTGGGCGCCGGGGCGCCGCACGCGGCACTGCTGTCACAGACCGGTCAACTGGTGGCGGCCAGCCCCGGCCTGGGCCTGGCCCCCGGCACCCGCCTGGCCCAGCACCGGGTGTTTGCAGAATTCCTGGCGACGCGCAGCCAGGGCCAGTTTGACGGCCCCGGTCTGGGCGGCCAGCCCAGCCACATCAGCTTTCGCGCCGCCCGGCTGCAGCCCCTGGTGGTCCTGGTCGAGACCCCCGAGGCCGCCGTGGCCCAGCAAGGCGACGCCCTGGCGCTGCGCGTGGCCGGTGTGGTGGGCGTGCTGCTGCTGATGGTGGGGGCGCTGGCCGCCGCGGTCTGGCGCAGCCAGCAAACCCGCGAGGCCGTCAGCGGTGACCTGGCCGCTGCGCGCGACAGCATTGCCGCCCACGATGCCTTCACCGACCGGCTGTTCCAGGTCAGCCCGATCCCGATGGTGGTCAAGGACACGCATGGCCGCTTCCTGCGCGTCAACCGCGCCTGGACCGACCTGACCGGCCTGTCCTATGAGCGGGTGATCGGCTTCAGCCTGGGCCGGCTCTACCCGGCACAGCTGGCCGCGCCGCACATGGTGCAGGAGCAGATGGCCATCGCCTCGGGCCAGCCGGTCAACTAAGAGGAGCAGATTCTCGACAGCGACGGGCTGCCGCGCGACGTGATGATCCGGGTGATGCCCTACACCGACGCCGAGGGCCAGGTCTCGGGCGTGATCACCTGCCTGACCGACGTGACCGAGTTCCGCGAAGCCGCGCAGCGTACGCTGGAGGCCAAGGACGCAGCGGAACATGCCAACTTCGCCAAGAGCGAATTCCTGGCCAACATCAGCCACGAGTTGCGCACCCCGTTGCAGGGCATCCTGGGCTTCTCCGAGCTGGGCGCGCAGCGCAGCACGGTCGACGCCCGGCTGCAGGGCATGTTCCAGGACATCCACGCTGCCGGCCAGCGCATGCTCACCCTGGTCAACAACCTGCTGGACCTGTCGCGGCTCGAATCCACCGTGGGCGATATCCACCTCGCACCGATGGACATCGTGCCGGCGCTGCTGGCGGTGGTGCTGGAGTTGCGGCCGATGGCCCAGAAATACGGCCTGTCGCTGCGGGCGCCGGGCGACACCCCGGCAGAAACGTCGGTCAGCGCGGCGGGCAGCGCGCCGGCCGGGCGCGGCCCGGCCCTGTGGGCGGCGGCCGACGAATTCCGCCTGCAGCAGGTCTTGCGCAATGTGCTGGCCAACGCGATCCGCTTCGCACCGCGTGGCAGCGTCATCGAGATCGACTGGCGCCAGGTGTCGCCGCGCGACCTGATGGTCACGGTACGCGATCATGGGCCGGGCGTGCCGGTGCAAGAGCTGGAGCGCATTTTCGAATCCTTCGTGCAATCCAGCCGCACCCGCGACGGCTCGGGCGGCACCGGGCTGGGGCTGGCCATCTGCCGCAAGATCGTCAGTGCCCACAAGGGCCGCATCACCGCCCACAACCATGCCGACGGCGGCGCGGTTTTCGAGATCGTGCTGCCGGTGCTTACCCGCATGCCAGGCGCGGCCCATGTCCGGCCCACCGCCGGGCAAGCTGTGCGTTGATCGGCTTACGCCCTGTCACCAATGGCCAGCCTTGCAAGCGATTTCAAGGCCTTTCTAGGGATGGCCGCCCGACCGGCTTGCCCCCAACATCCACCTCGATGACGGTGCAAGCCGTTGATCGATCCCAACGACGTCCTCACCCGAGGACTTTGCAGCCCGCCAAGCAATTGGCGGGCTTCTTTTTTTTGCGCACCGCCCGCTGTGCCGTCATACCGCAAACCCGCCCCGCAGGGCCTGGCGCAGATGGCCCACCAGGGCCTGCACCGCGCGCGGCACATAGGGGCTGTAGGGCCGGATCGCATAAATCTGCCCACCAAAGCCCCCCACCGGCTGCCAGTCCGGCAGCACCGGCACCAGCTTGCCGCTGCGCAGCGGCTCTTGTGCGCTGAAGTCGGGCAGCAAGGCAATGCCCAGACCCGCCAGCGCAGCCTCGCGCAGCACCTCGCTGTTATTGGCCGCCAGCGGGCCGCTGACCGGCACCGTCACCTTCTGCGCGCCCGCATCGTCAGCTGCGCCAGGAGGCTGGCGCAGCAGCTGCCAGGCCGACGCCTCGCCCGCGCGCAGGTAGGCCAGGCAATCATGCCCGGCCAGGTCGGCCGGCGCAGCCGGCGTGCCGCGCCGGCGCAAGTAGGCCCGGCTGGCCACCAGCAGCGCGCGGGTCTCGCACAGGGTCCAGGCCACATGGGTTTCGGGCGGCGCCGGGCTGTGGCGGATCGCCAGGTCATAGCCCTCCTGGGCCAGCGAGGCCAGCCGGTCGGACAGGTCCAGCTCGATGCGCACCTCGGGGTGGGCGCGCAGAAAGGCCGGCAGCAGCGGCATGATCTGCTGGCGCGCCAGCGCCACCGGCGCGGTCACCCGCAGCCGGCCGCGCGGGGTGGCGGCCAGGTCCTTGATGCCGGCAAAGGCGGTGCTGATGGCTTCGAAGGCACCGCTGGTGGCATCGGCCAGCTGTTGGCCGGCCTCGGTCAGGCGCACGCTGCGGGTGGTGCGGGCCACCAGCGGCACGCCGGCGGCGCGCTCGAGCTCGGCGATGCGCTGGCTCATCGCCGCCTTGCTCACGCCCAGGCGCTGCGCCGCCGCGGTGTAGCTGCCCAGCATGCCCAGCACCGACAGCCAGTGCACATGGCTCCACAGGGTCTCGATGCGGCGGCTGTCCATGGCTTCCTCTGTTTCAAAAATCTTGCCGGTATTGTTCGATATTCTGAACAATGAATCCAGCCCGGCGCGGCTGTTCAGCGCGCCGCTGCCGCCCTAGACTGCGCAGCCGGTGTCCACCAGGGACGCCGGGCCGAACACCCCCCACCCGGAGACGATCACCATGGGCGCACCCGAAGCCTTCACCCAGACCCACAACGTGGGCCACTACATCGGCGGGCGCAGCCTGCCCGGCAGCAGTGGCCGCCAGCAGCCGGTCTACAACCCGGCCACCGGCGCGGTGGCGCGCCAGGTGGCGCTGGCCTCGGCCGAGGACGTGAATGCCGCAGTGGCCGCCGCCGTGGCCGCCCAGCCGGCCTGGGGCAACATGCCACCCATCCGCCGGGCCCGCGTGCTCAACAACTTCCTGGCACTGCTGAACCAGCACAAGGACACCCTGGCCGCGATGATCACCGCCGAGCATGGCAAGGTCTTCACCGATGCGCAGGGCGAGGTGAGCCGCGGCATCGACATCGTCGAGTTCGCCTGCGGCGCGCCTCAACTGCTCAAGGGCGACTACACCGACCAGGTCTCCACCGGCATCGACAACCACACCCTGCGCCAGCCGCTGGGCGTGGTGGCCGGCATCACGCCCTTCAACTTCCCGTGCATGGTGCCGATGTGGATGTTCCCGATCGCGCTGGCGGCCGGCAATGCCTTCATCCTCAAGCCCAGCGAGCGCGACCCGAGCTGCGCCATCTTCATGGCCGAGCTGCTCAGCCAGGCCGGCCTGCCCGACGGCGTGTTCAACGTGGTGCAGGGCGACAAGGTGGCGGTGGACGCGCTGCTCACCCACCCCGACATCAAGGCCGTCAGCTTTGTCGGCAGTACGCCGATCGCGCAATACATCTACGAGACCGGCGCGCGCCACGGCAAGCGGGTGCAGGCCCTGGGCGGCGCCAAGAACCACCTGGTGGTGATGCCCGACGCGAATGTCGAGCAGGCGGTGGACGCCCTGGTGGGCGCAGCCTACGGCTCGGCCGGCGAGCGCTGCATGGCGATTTCGGTGGCGGTGCTGGTGGGCGATATTGCCGACCAGATCGTGCCCAAGGTGGCCGAGCGCGCCCGCACGCTGAAGGTGATGAACCCGATGGACCTGGCCGCCGAGATGGGCCCCATCGTCACCGCCCAGGCGCGCGACCGCATCGAGGGCTGCATCGGCGCCGGTGTGGCCGAGGGTGCCACGCTGGTGGTCGTCGGCCGCGGCCTGAAGGTGGCCGGGCTGGAGGGTGGCTTCTTCACCGGCGGCACGCTGTTCGACCATGTCACGCCAGCCATGCACCTGTACAAGGACGAGATCTTCGGCCCGGTGCTGGCCTGCGTGCGGGTGCCCGATTTCGCCAGCGCACTGGCGCTGGTCAACGGCCATGAGTTCGGCAACGGCGTGTCGATCTACACCGGCGATGGCGGCATCGCCCGCGAATTTTCACGCCGGGTGCAGGTGGGCATGGTGGGCGTGAACGTGCCGATCCCGGTGCCGATGGCCTGGCACGGCTTCGGCGGCTGGAAGAAGAGCCTGTTCGGCGACATGCATGCCTATGGCGAAGAGGGCATGCGCTTCTACACCAAGCAAAAGAGCGTGATGCAGCGCTGGCCCGAGAGCATCGCCAAGGGCGCGGAGTTCGGCTTCCCGACGTCCAAGTGACCCGGCCGCCAGGATGCAGCGCCGCCATCTGCTGGCAGCAGCCGGTGCGAGCCTGAGCGGCCTGAGCGGCTGCGCCGGCCCAGACTGGACCCAGACCCAGAGCCCGGCACCCGCCATGTCCACCGGTCTCTACTCCGCAGCCGACCTGGCCCATGCTGCGCTGCTGCGCGACCGGGCGCTGGCCGACCCACGCGCGCTGGCGTTGGTGCGGGGCCTGACCCAGGACGTGGGCGCGAGGCCCGCCGGATCCCCTGGCGATGCCAAGGCAGTTGCCTGGGCCCTGGCGCAATGCCGGGCCCTGGGCCTGCAGGCGGTGCGCGCCGAACCGCTGCCGCTGCGCATCTGGCAACGCGGCCCGGCCAGCGCCGAGATCGTGGCGCCCGAACGCCACACCCTGGTGATGACCGCGCTGGGCAACAGCGTAGGAACCCCGGCCGGGGGCCTGGACGCCCAGATCGCCTACTACCCCAGCTTTGCCGCACTCAAGGCCGACGCCAGCGACCAGGTGCGCGGCCGCATTGCCTTCGTCGACGAGCGCACCGACCGCACCCGCGACGGCGCCGGCTACAGCCGTGCCGCGCCGGCCCGCTTCGGCAGCGCGGCCGAGGCCGCCCGGCGTGGCGCGCTGGCGGTGGTGATCCGCTCGATCGGTACGTCCAGCGCCACCGGCGCAGACCGGGTGGCCCATACCGGCGCGATGCGCTATGACGACACGCTGGCCGCGATCCCGGCGCTGGCGGTGTCGGTGCCCGACGCCGACCTCATCGCCCGCTTGCAGGCCGGCGGCGCAGTGCGCCTGCGCCTGCAGCTGGCCAACCAGATCGGTGTGGACGCCACCACCCACAACGTGATCGCCGAGCTGCCCGGCACCGACCTGGCAGACGAAGTGGTGCTGATCAGCGCCCACCTCGACAGCTGGGACGTCGGCGAAGGCGCGGTGGACGACGGTGCCGGCGTGGCGGTGGTATGCGCCGCTGCCGGCCTGATCCGTGCCGCGGGCCGCGCACCGCGCCGCACGATCCGGGTGGTGCTGTTCGGCAACGAGGAGAACGGCTTCGACGGCGCGCTGGCCTACGGCAATCGCTACAAGGCGCAACGCCACCAGCTGGTGGCCGAGAGCGACTTCGGCGCGGGCGCCATCTATGCGTTGCGCAGCCGGGTGGATGCGGCATCGCAGCCAGCCTTCGAGGCGATGGCGCAGATGTTGGCGCCCTTGGGCGTGCCACTGACTGGCAACAACGCCAATCCTGGGCCTGATGCGGCGGTGCTGATGCGCCGCCACCAATGGCCAGCGGTCTCGCTCAGCCAGGATGGCAGCGCCTACTTCGACGTGCACCACACCGCGCACGACACCTTCGCCAGGATGGACGCCAGCGCGCTGCCGCAAAACGTGGCCTGCTGGGCGGTGGTGGCCTGGCTGGCGGCCCAGGCGCCGATGGGCTTCGTGGCGCCATCGGCTTGAGCGACTGCTTGGGGCTCGTTGCAGACTTCCGGAGGGGCTGCTTCAGGGCACTGGGCCGAATGCACTTGAACGGCCGGAGCGAGGCCAAGGCCGCCGGGTGACCGGCTGACTCCGTGCCATTGGCCAGAGGCCAATGGCGTTCGCCAGGCACAAACAGTCCACTGGACTGTTTGTGTCCGGGCTCACTCCCCCGCCGCCGGCAAAGGCGCCGACGG
>JANNZD010000519.1:0-3163 GCA_031410435.1 Betaproteobacteria bacterium
CACCACATCGGGCTGGACCGCGACATGCGTGAGCAGTACCGCAGCAGCCCGCACTTTGCGCTGACCGAAGAGTTCTGCGCGCTCTACGACAACCCGGCCTTCGACCCCCAGGGCGAGACCGAGCCGATCAGCACCTTCGAGCCCATGGTTCGACGCGTCTTCAGCACCGTCAAGACCAGCGTCTACAAGCACTCGTCGGCCGTGGCCGGCGCGGCCTGATCTCCCTTTCACAGCCTGCCTCCAGGAGCCCCCCATGACCCAAGCCGTCATTGTTTCCACCGCCCGCACCCCGCTTTCCAAGAGCTGGAAGGGTGCCTTCAATATGACCCATGGCGCCACGCTGGGCGGCCATGCCATCGCCCATGCACTGCAGCGCGCCGGCATCGCCGGTGCCGAGGTGGACGATGTGCTGATGGGCTGCGCCAACCCCGAGGGTGCCACCGGCGCCAACATCGCGCGCCAGGCCCTGCTGCGCGCCGGCCTGCCGGTCACGGTGAGCGGCGCCACCGTCAACCGCTTCTGCAGCAGCGGGCTGCAGACCATCGCCATGGCCTCGCAGCGCATCATCGCCGGCGAGGGCGATGTCTATATCGCCGGCGGGGTGGAGAGCATCAGCTGCGTGCAGCAGGAGATGAACCAGCACATGATGGTCGACCCGGCGCTGCAGAAGATCAAGCCCGAGATCTACTGGAACATGCTGCAGACCGCCGAGAACGTGGCCAAGCGCTACAACATGCCGAAAGAGCGCATGGACCGCTACGGCGCCGAGAGCCAGCAAAAAGCCTGCGCGGCGCGCGACGCTGGCAAGTTCGACGACGAGATCGCGCCGATCACGGTGACGGCCGGCGTGGCCGATGCGGTGCTGGGCCTGCGCAGCAAGGAGGTGACGCTGAGCCAGGATGAAGGCCTGCGCCCCGGCACCACCTACGAAGGCATCAAGGACATCCGCACCGCGCTGCCCGGCGGCGTGGTCACCGGCGGCAACGCCAGCCAGTTCAGCGACGGTGCCGGCGCCTGCGTGATCGTCAGCGACACCTATGCCCAGCAGAAGAACTTGAAGCCCCTGGGCCGTTTCCTGGGCTTTGCGGTGGCCGGCTGCGAGCCCGACGAGATGGGCATCGGCCCGGTCTTTGCGGTGCCCAAGGTGCTGGCCCGGCTGGGCCTGAAGATGGACGACATCGACCTCTGGGAGCTGAACGAGGCCTTTGCAGTGCAGGTGCTGTACTGCGCAGACAAGCTGGGCATCCCGATGGACCGGCTCAATGTCAACGGCGGCGCCATCGCGGTGGGCCATCCCTACGGCATGAGCGGCCAGCGCCTGACCG
Source organism: Betaproteobacteria bacterium (assembly GCA_031410435.1). Taxonomy (GTDB): domain Bacteria; phylum Pseudomonadota; class Gammaproteobacteria; order Burkholderiales; family Burkholderiaceae_C; genus Pseudaquabacterium. The sequence goes on from JANNZD010000519.1 coordinate 1,326, forward strand.
GCCATGCGCTGATCGAGGGCAAGCGCCGCGGCGCCAAGAAGGTCTGCGTGACCATGTGCATTGGCGGCGGCATGGGCGCCGCGGGCATCTTTGAAGTGCTCTGACCCGGCATCCGCATGACCGACGCATGGCGCACCCCTGACGATCGCTTTGTCGGTCTGCCGGGCTGGCCCTACCCGGCCCGCTACGCCGAGCTGCCCGGCGAGGGGCTGCGCATGGCCTACATCGATGAAGGCCCGCGCGACGCCGCTGCCACGGTGCTGTGCCTGCACGGCAACCCGAGCTGGGGCTATCTGTACCGGCACATGATCCCGGTCTTCCAGGGGGCCGGCCTGCGGGTGGTGGCGCCCGACCTGATCGGCTTCGGCCGGTCCGACAAGCCGGTGGACGAGGCCTGGCACCGGTTCGGCCTGCACCGGCAGAGCCTGCTGACCTTCATCGAGGCACTGGACCTGCGCAACATCCTGCTGGTCTGCCAGGACTGGGGAGGCATCTTCGGCCTGACCCTGCCGATGGCAATGCCCGGGCGCTTCACCCGGCTGCTGGTGATGAACACCACGCTGGCCACCGGCGAGCTGACCGAAGGCTTCCGCCAGTGGCGCGTCTATTCCAACAGCCAGCCCGACCTGATGGTGGGCAAGCTGCTGCGGCGGGGCCAGCGCGCGATGAGCGAGGCCGAGGCGGCCGCCTACGACGCGCCGTTTCCCGATGCCCGCTACAAGGCCGCGCTGCGGGCCTTTCCCAATCTGGTGCCGGATGGCGCCGATGCCGACGGCGCCGCGCTCGGCCGCGAGGCAGCGGCCTTCTGGCAGCAGCACTGGCAGGGCAGCAGCTTCATGGCGGTGGGTGTGCAAGACCCGGTGCTGGGCCTGCCCACGATGCTGGCGCTGCAGCAGCAGATCCGCGGCTGCCCGGCGCCGCTGCAAGTGGCCGAGGGCGGGCATTTCGTGCCCGAATGGGGCGGCCCCATCGCCCAGGCCGCGCTGCGGCAGTTCGGCCTGTCATCGACCTGAACTTTTCAATGAACACCGCGCCCGGCCGCCTTGGCGCCGGCCGGACGACGGAGTGATCCCGATGCGTGCCACGCTGGATTTTCTGCTCAACGATTGGCTGCATGTGGCCAGCCTCACCGACCGGCCGCGCTTTGCCGAGCATTCGCCCGAGACCTTTACCCAGGTGCTCGACACCTGCGAGCGCATTGCCCGCGACAAGTTCGCGCCTTTCAATCGCCTGGTCGATACCGAAGAGCCGCGTTTCGACGGTGAGAAGGTCATCCTGCCGCAGGCCACCCAGGATGCCTGGGACGCGTACGCCGGATCGGGCATGTTGTCGGCCGCGCAAGACCACGACATCGGCGGCATGCAGCTGCCCTATACCGTGGAGTCGGCGGCCAATGCCTTCTTCGCCAAGGCCTCAGTCAGCATCAATGCCAGCCTGTTGAGCGTGGGCAATGCCAACCTGCTGATGGCCCACGGCACGGCCCTGCAGCAGCAGGTGTTTGCGCTCAACGAGTTCTCGGGCCGCTTCTCGGGCACGATGTGCCTGAGCGAGCCGCAGGCCGGCTCCAGCCTGTCGGACGTTGCCACCCGCGCCGTGCCTGACGGTGAGGGCTTCGAGGCTGACCCGCTGGGCCCGCGCTTCCGCCTCAAGGGCAACAAGATGTGGATCTCGGCTGGCGAGCATGAGCTCACCGAGAACATCATCCACCTGGTGCTGGCCAAGATTCCGGGCCCGGACGGCCGGCTGGTGGCGGGCACCAAGGGCATCTCGCTGTTCATCGTGCCCAAGCACCTGGTGGATGCCTCAGGCCGGCTCACCGGCGAGCGCAATGACGTGGC
>JANNZD010000520.1:0-2237 GCA_031410435.1 Betaproteobacteria bacterium
GATCGTGCTGGCCACGTCCACCCCTGACATGGTGTTCCCATCCACCGCCTGCATCGTCCAGCACAAGCTGGGCATCGTGGGCTGCCCGGCCTTTGACGTGCAGGCGGTGTGCTCGGGTTTCGTCTATGCGCTGACCGTGGCCGATGCGCTGATCCGCACCGGCACCGCGCGCCGGGCGCTGGTGATCGGGGCCGAGGTGTTCTCGCGCATCCTCGATTTCAAGGACCGCGGCACCTGCGTGCTGTTTGGTGACGGCGCCGGCGCGGTGGTGCTCGAGGCCAGCGACAGCCCCGGCATCCTGGCCACCGACCTGCACGCTGATGGCCGGCATGTCGGCATCCTGTGCGTGCCCGGCACCGTGTCGGGCGGGCAGGTGCTGGGTGATCCGCTGCTGAAAATGGACGGCCAGGCGGTCTTCAAGCTGGCGGTCGGGGTGCTGGAGCAGGCCGCCCGTGCGGTGCTGGCCAAGGCCGGCCGCAGCGCCGCCGACATCGACTGGCTGATCCCCCACCAGGCCAATATCCGCATCATGCAGGGCACGGCGCGCAAGCTCAAACTCGGCATGGACAAGGTGGTGGTCACGGTCGACCAGCATGGCAATACATCGGCTGCGTCCATCCCCTTGGCGCTGGATAGCGCCGTGCGCGCCGGTCGCATCCAGCGCGGCCACACCCTGATGCTGGAAGGCGTGGGCGGCGGCTTCACCTGGGGTGCGGTGCTGCTGGACTATTGAGCCCGCCCGTCCCGCCCTTGCCCGCCCGCCCCATCCCTTGTTCATGACCGGAGCCCTGCCTCGATGATGCCGTTCGCCTTTGTATTCCCCGGGCAGGGTTCGCAGGCCGTGGGCATGCTCGACGCCTGGGGCGACCACCCCGCCGTGCGGGCCACCCTGGATGAAGCCGGCGCCGCCTTGGGCGAGGACATCGCCGGCCTGATCCGCAGCGGGCCCAAGGACCAACTCGACCTGACTGCCCATACCCAGCCGGTGATGCTGACCGCTGGCATCGCCTGTTACCGGGCCTGGCTGGCCGAGGGCGGGCCGCTGCCGGCGGCGCTGGCCGGGCATTCGCTGGGCGAATACAGCGCCCTGGTTGCCGCCGGGGTGCTGTCGCTGGCCGACGCCTTGGCGCTGGTGCGCTTGCGCGCCCAGGCCATGCAGCAGGCGGTGCCGGTGGGCCAGGGGGCGATGGCGGCCATTCTGGGCCTGGATGCGGCAGCGGTGCGCGAGGGCTGCGCCCAGGCCGCCGCGGCCAGCGGCGAGGTGGTGGAGGCAGCCAATTTCAATGACCCCCGGCAGACGGTGATCTCCGGTAGCCAGGCCGGGGTGGCCAAGGGCTGTGAGCTGCTCAAGGCGATGGGCGCCAAACGGGCGCTGCCGCTGGCGGTGTCGGCCCCCTTCCACTGCGCACTGATGAAGCCGGCGGCCGAGGTGCTGCGCGAGCGCCTGCGTGCGGTGCCGTTCAATGCGCCGCAGATCCCGGTGCTCAATAACATCGACGTGGCCGCCCCGGCCGATGCCGAGGCGATCCGCGACGCGCTCTACCGCCAGGCCTTCGGCCCGGTGCGCTGGGTCGAACTGGTGCTGGCGCTGCGTGGACGCGGTTTGACCCACATCCTTGAATGCGGCCCGGGCAAGGTGCTGGCCGGCATGATCAAGCGCATCGATGGCGAGCTGGTCACGGGTACGGTGTTCGATCCGGCCTCGCTGGCCGACCTGCAGGGCCAGCTGGCATGAGCGACAGCAAGCAGATTGCATTGGTCACCGGGGCCTCGCGCGGTATTGGTCGCGCCATCGCGCTGGCCCTGGCCGGCCAGGGCCTGACCGTGATCGGCACGGCCACCACAGACGCCGGCGCTGCGGCCATCGGCCAGGCGCTGGCGCCGCTGGGGGGGCGGGGCCTGTGCCTGGACGTCAACGACGGCGCTGCGGTGGACGCAGCGGTCGACGCCATCGTCAAGGCCGACGGCGGCCTGCATGTGCTGGTCAATAACGCCGGCATCACCCGCGACACCCTGGCCCTGCGCATGAAGGACAGCGACTGGGACGCGGTGCTCGACACCAACTTGAAGGCGGTGTTCCGCTGCAGCCGCGCGGTGATGCGCACGATGATGAAGCAGCGCTTCGGCCGCATCATCAGCATCACCTCGGTGGTCGGGTCCAGCGGCAATGCCGGCCAGGCCAACTATGCCGCGGCCAAGGCCGGCGTGGCGGGCATGACGCGGGCGCTGGCGCGCGA
>JANNZD010000521.1:0-19320 GCA_031410435.1 Betaproteobacteria bacterium
CGCGGCGTGCTGATGATCGCGGTGCTGCTGCGCTTCATGGACAGCTTCATGATCTACACCGAGCCCTTCGTGCTGACCGGCGGCGGGCCGGGCAATGCGACGACCTTCCTCTCGCAGTACCTGACGCAGAAGGCGGTCGGCCAGTTCGATCTCGGCCCTGCCGCGGCCTTCTCGCTGATCTACTTCCTGATCATCCTGCTGCTGTGCTTCATCCTCTACAACTGGATGCAGCGCGTGGGCACCGCGGACAAATCGGAGACGGGCCATGAATGACACCCGCTTCAAGAAGCGCACCCTCTTCCTGATCGCCTACCTGGTGTTCGCGATCCTGCCGGTGTACTGGATGGTCAATATGTCGTTCAAGACGAACGTCGAGATCCTGTCCACCTTCAGCCTGTGGCCGCGCAATTTCACGCTGGCGCATTACCACACCATCTTCACCGATGTGTCGTGGTACTCGGGCTACATCAATTCGATCATCTACGTCGCGATCAACACGGTGATCTCGCTGCTGGTCGCGCTGCCCGCGGCCTATGCGTTTTCGCGCTATTCCTTCCTCGGCGACAAACACGTCTTCTTCTGGCTGCTGACCAACCGCATGACGCCGCCGGCAGCGCCACCGCCAGCGAGATCACGGTGTTGATGGCCACATAGATCATCGAGTTGATATAGCCCGAGTACCAACTCTCATCGGTGAGGATGGTGCGGTAATGGTCGAGCGTGAAGTCACGCGGCCACAGGCTGAAGACCGACAAAATCTCGTTGTTGGTCTTGAACGACATGTTGACCATCCAGTACACCGGCAACAGGGCGAACACCAGGTACAGCGCGAGGAACAAGCTGCGTTTTTTGAATCGGCGTTCATCCATGGTCAGGCTCCGAAGACTTGTCCGCTGTGCCCACCCGCTGCATCCAGTTGTAGAGGATGAAGCTGAGCACCAGGATGATCAGGAAATAGATCAGCGAGAACGCCGCCGCCGGCCCTAAGTCGAACTGGCCCACCGCCTTCTGCGTCAGGTATTGGCTCAGGAAGGTGGTGGCATTGCCAGGCCCGCCGCCGGTCAGCACGAAAGGCTCGGTGTAGATCATGAAGCTGTCCATGAAGCGCAGCAACACCGCGATCACCAGCACGCCGCGCAGCTTGGGCAGCTGGATGTAGCGGAACACTGCCAGCTTGCTGGCGCCGTCGATGCTGGCGGCCTGGTAGTAGGCATCGGGAATGGCGCGCAGGCCGGCAAAGCACAGCAGCGCCACCAGCGGGGTCCAGTGCCAAACATCCATCAGCAGCACCGTCAGCCAGGCCTGGGTGGCATTGCCGGTGTAGCTGTACTCGATGCCCAAGGCCGCCAGCGTGGCGCCCATCAGGCCGATGTCGGTGCGGCCGAAGATCTGCCAGATGGTGCCGACCACGTTCCAGGGGATCAGCAGCGAGATCGCGATCGTCACCAGCACCGCGCTGGATTGCCAGCCCTTGGCCGGCATCGCCAGCGCCAGCGCGATGCCCAGCGGGATCTCCACCGCCAGCACCGCCAGCGAGAAGCTGATCTGGCGCAGCAGTGCGCCCTGCAGATCGTCGTCGCGCATCACCGCCTTGAACCACTCGGTGCCGACGAAGACCCGGCGCTCGGGCGAGATGATGTCCTGCACCGAGTAGTTGACCACCGTCATCAGCGGCAGGATGGCCGAGAAGGCCACGCACAGGATCACCGGCAGGATCAGGAACCAGGCCTTCTGGTTGACAGGCTTCATGCGCTCATCTCCGGGCTTGGGCTGATCGCGTCGACCAGCAAATCGTCGGCATAGAAACAGGTGTGCGGCCCCAGCACGGCCAGCCACACGGTCTGGCCGGCCGCCGGCACCGCCGCTTCGGGATTGAGGCGGGCGCGCACCGTGGTGGCCGCGCTGCCGCTGCCCACCTGGGCGGTGACCAGCCAGTAGGTGCCGATGTCCTGGGTTTGGGTGACCAGCGCCGGCACGGCACCCACCGCGCCCGGCACGGCCAGCGAGATGTACTCGGGCCTGATCCCCAGGCGCAGCACCCCCGCCGCGCGGGGCACGGCGCCGCGGGTGGCCACCGGGCAGCCCGCCACGCGCAGGCCATCGCCGCTGCGCTCGGCCGGCAGGAAGTTCATGCCCGGCGAGCCGATGAAGTGGCCCACGAAGGTGTGCTGCGGCCGCTCGAACAGATCAGACGCGCTGCCGATCTGCACCGCCCGGCCTCGCGTCATCACCACCACCTGATCGGCAAAGGTCAGCGCCTCGACCTGGTCATGCGTCACGTAGACCAGCGTCAGCTTCAGTTCGTGGTGGATCTGCTTGAGCTTGCGGCGCAACTGCCACTTCAGGTGCGGGTCGATCACCGTCAGCGGCTCGTCGAACAGCACCGCCGACACATCCTCGCGCACCAAGCCGCGGCCGAGCGAGATCTTCTGCTTGGCATCGGCGGCCAGGCCGGCGGCGCGCACATCGAGCTGGCCGCTCAGCTCCAGCATCTCGGCGATCTTGCCCACCCGCAGCTTGATCTTGTCGGCGGCCACGCCGCGGTTGCGCAGCGGGAAGGCCAGGTTCTCGGCCACCGTCATGGTGTCGTAGATCACCGGGAACTGGAACACCTGGGCGATGTTGCGCTGCTGCGGGGTCTTGTCGTTCATCACCACGCCGTCGAAGGCCACCGTGCCCTGCGACGGCCGCACCAGGCCCGAGATGATGTTGAGCAGGCTGGTCTTGCCGCAGCCCGACGGGCCCAGCAGCGCATAGGCGCCGCCATCCTCGAAGCTCATCTTCAGCGGCAGCAGCGCGTAGTCGTTGTCCTGCTGCGGATCGGGCTTGTAGCTGTGCGCCAGGTCGAGGTCGATGCGGGCCATGTCAAGCCTTCTTGAGGGGCGCGGGCGCCTGCAGCAGCGCGCCGTCGGCGCCGAAGCGGTAGACCTGGGCCGGGTCCAGGTAGAGCGTGAGCGCGGCACCCAGGTCGAAGAAATGCACGCCAGTCAATTGGCAGATCAACTCGCCGGCCGGGGTGGCCACGTGCACAAAGGTGTCCGACCCCGAGATCTCGGCCAGCTCCACCTGGCCCGGCAGCGCCAGATCGCCCGGGCGCGGCGCCACCCGCAGTGCCGATGCGCGCACGCCCACGGTGGTGTCGGCCCGCAGCCCGGCCAGGCCCAAGCCGGGCGCGCCACCGGGCAGCAGGTTCATCGGCGGGTCGCTGAAGGCGCGCGCCACCCGGATCGACGCCGGGCGGTGGAAGACGTCGGCGGTGGGCCCGTACTGCAGCACCTGGCCGGCGTCCATCACCGCCGTCCAGCCGCCCAGCAGCAGGGCTTCGGTGGGCTCGGTGGTGGCATAGACCACGGTCGACCCGCCGGCGGCAAACAGCGCCGACAACTCCTCGCGCAGCTCTTCGCGCAGTTTGTAGTCGAGGTTGACCAGCGGCTCGTCCAGCAGCATCAGCGGTGCGTCCTTGGCCAGCGCGCGGGCCAACGCCACACGCTGCTGCTGGCCGCCCGACAGCTCGGCCGGCAGGCGCGCCAGAAAGGGCTCGATATGCAGCTTCTCGGCCAGCGCCTGCACCTTCTGGGCGATCGCGGCCTTGTCCAGGCCGCCGCGCAGCTTCAGCGGCGAGGCAATGTTGTCGAAGACCGTCATCGACGGGTAGTTGATGAACTGCTGGTAGACCATGGCCACATTGCGCTGGCGCACCGGCAGGCCGGTGACGTCCTGGCCGTCTACCGACACGCGGCCATGGCTGGGCACATCCAGCCCGGCCATCAGCCGCATCAGCGTGGTCTTGCCGGCCTGGGTGGCGCCCAGCAGCACCGTCACGGTGCCGGGCTGCAGGGTCAGGTCCAGCGGGTAGAGGTGCGTGGCCGCGCCCACCCGGTGTTCGAGTCGGTCGAGGGTCAGTTGCATGGGCTAGGCGTGGCAGGCATGTGCGGGGTTTCGGGGTGATGGACCGCCCACCAGTCGGCCACTTGCTGGCGCTGAGCAGCGCTGTAGTGCAGGCCCAGCTTGGTGCGGCGCCACAGCACATCGTCGGCGCTGCGCGCCCATTCCTGCTGGTACAGGTAGCGCAACTCCACCTCGAACAGGCCCGGGGCCACCTCGGCGCCCAGCGGCTGGTCGGCCAGCAGCTGGTCGACGCGGCTGCCATAGCCGCGGGCCCAGCGCGCCAGCAAGGCCGCCGGCAGCGCCGGATGGCGCCGGGCCAGCTCGGCCGTGAAGCGGGCGATGTCGGTGTCGGGCCGCTGCGGCGCGCCGATCCAGGCCGACAGGTCGCCGCCGGGCAGCAGCGCCGGTGCGGTCCAGGCCGGGCGCCGCTCGCCCAGGCGTTGCACCAGCGCATCGGCAGCCTCCTCGGCCAGCTTGCGGAAGGTGGTGATCTTGCCGCCCCAGACCGACAGCAAGGGCGACCGCACATCCTCGTCGAACTCCAGCAGGTAATCCCGCGTCACCGCCGATGCATCGCCCGATTCATCGTCCAGCAGCGGCCGCACGCCCGAGTAGGCCCAGACCACATCGGCCGGCTGCACAGCGCGGGCGAAGTAGCGGCTGGCCTGCTCGCACAGGTAGGCGGTTTCGCCAGCGTCGATGCGGGCACTGTCGGGCGCGCCGTCGATCTCGACATCGGTGGTGCCGATCAGCGTGAAGTCGCCCTCGTAGGGGATGGCAAAGATGATGCGCTTGTCGGGGTTCTGGAAGATGTAGGCATGGTCATGGTCGAACAGCTTCTTCACGACGATGTGGCTGCCCTTGACCAGGCGCAGCGCGCGGGCGCTGCGCACCTGGGCCCGCTCACGCAGAAACTCGCCGGTCCACGGGCCGGCGGCATTGACCAGCGCGCGGGCGCTGACCTCGACGGCCGCGCCGCCGGCCGGTTGCAGCGTGGCGCGCCAGCCGCCGCCCGCGCTGCGCTCGGCGCGCTCGCAACGGGTGCGGGTGAGGACGGTCGCGCCGCGCGCCGCTGCGTCCACCGCGTTCAGCACCACCAGCCGGGCATCGTCGACCCAGCCGTCGCTGTAGACGAAACCCTTGGTGTAAACCGGCTTGAGCGGCGCGCCCACCGCATGCCGGCGCAGGTCCACCGTGGCGCTGGCCGGCAGCCATTCGCGCTTGGCCAGGTGGTCGTAGAGAAACAGGCCGATGCGCACCATCCACACCGGCCGCATCGACGGGTCGTGCGGCATCACGAAGCGCAGCGGCCACATGATGTGCGGCGCGCTGCGCAGCAGGCGCTCGCGCTCGGCCAGCGCCTTGCGCACCAGGTTGAACTCGTAGTACTCCAGGTAGCGCAGGCCGCCGTGGATCAGCTTGGTGCTGGACGAGGAGGTGTGGCGGGCCAGGTCGTCCTGCTCGCAAAGCAGCACCTTCAGGCCGCGGCCGGCCAGGTCGCGGGCGATACCGGCGCCGTTGATGCCACCGCCCACCACCAGCACGTCGCAGGACAGCGGCACCGGCGCGGCGGGGTACATCGGCAGGCCCTGCGGGTTGGCGCTCAAGCATCGGCTCCTGGGTGGCCGCGGCGGTGGCGCGGCGGACGGGTGGGTGGGTGGGCTGCGGGCGCGGCCGGCGCTGGCAGCAGTGGTGCGGCGCGGGTTCTGGCTCGAAAGTGATCGCTGATGATCTTTTTTGTTCGCTTGTGTTCGTTTGTAGCGCATCCACGGTCGCTGCGCAAGCCGGTTATCCCTGAGCGGCCGGTCCGGCGGATCGCTTACCCTGGCGGCCTAGCCTGCAACGACCCGCCGTGAACGACTTGATCCCCAACCCGCGCCAGGCCGGCGTGCTGAGCACCGTGCGCGAACTGGGCTCGGTCACGGTCGAGGCCCTGGCCGAGCGTTTCGGCGTGACGCTGCAGACGGTGCGGCGCGATGTCAAGCTGCTGGCCGAGGCCGGCTTGCTGGCCCGCTTTCACGGCGGCGTGCGCCTGCCGGCCAGCACCACCGAGAACATCGCCTACCGGGCACGCCAGGCCCTGAATGACGACGCCAAGCGGCGCATTGCCCAGGCGGTGGCGGCGCGGGTGCCCGAGGGCTGCAGCCTGATCCTGAACATCGGCACCACCACCGAGGCGGTGGCGCGGGCCCTGCTGGGCCACCGCGGCCTGCGCGTGATCACCAACAACCTGAACGTGGCGGCCATCCTCTGCGACAACCCGGACTGCGAGCTGATCGTGGCCGGCGGCCTGGTGCGCCCGCGCGACCGCGCCATCATCGGCGAGGCCACGGTGGAGTTCATCGGCCAGTTCCGGGTCGACATCGGCCTGATCGGCATCTCGGGTATCGAGGCCGACGGCACGCTGCGCGACTTCGACTACCGCGAAGTCAAGGTGGCGCAGGCCATCATCCGCGCCAGCCGCCAGGTCTGGCTGGCGGCCGACCACAGCAAGTTCCACCGTCCGGCAATGGTGGAGGTGGGCCGGCTCGACCAGGTCGACACCCTGTTCACCGATGTGCCGCCACCGCCGGCCTTCCAGACGCTGCTGGCCGAGGCCGGCGTGGCTTGGGTGGTGGCGGGCGATGACCGGACCAGCGGCGCGCCCGCACCCCCTGAAGGAGACCCCCGATGAGCTTCATCCTCGCCCTCGACCAGGGCACCAGCAGCTCGCGCAGCATCGTCTTCAATGCCCAGGGTGGCATCGTGGCGATGGCCCAGCGCGAGTTCCGGCAGATCTTTCCGCAGCCGGGCTGGGTCGAGCATGACCCCGAAGAGATCTGGCAGACCCAGCTGGCCACGGCCCAGGAGGCGATCGCCCGGGCCAGCCTGACGGCGCGCGACATCTCGGCAATAGGCATCACCAACCAGCGCGAGACTACCGTGGTGTGGAACCGCCGCACCGGCCAGCCCATCCACAACGCCATCGTCTGGCAAGACCGCCGCGGCGAGCCGCTGTGCGCCCAGCTGCGCGAGCAGGGCCATGCCGAGCAGATCCGCCGCAGCACCGGGCTGGTGGTGGACGCCTATTTCTCGGCCACCAAGATCCGCTGGATCCTCGACCATGTCAGCGGCGCCCACATCGCTGCCGCGCACGGCGACCTGGCCTTCGGCACCATCGACAGCTGGCTGCTCTACAAGCTGACCAAAGGCCGGGTGCATGCCACCGATGTCAGCAATGCCGCGCGCACCATGCTGTTCGACATCCGCCACAACGTCTGGGACCATGAGCTGCTGAAGCTGCTGCATGTGCCCGACAGCCTGCTGCCCAGCGTGCACCCCAGCAGCCATGTGTTCGGCGAGACTGACCCCGCCTTGCTGGGCGCCACCATTCCGGTCGCCGGCATGGCCGGCGACCAGCAGAGTGCGCAGTTCGGCCAGGCCTGCTTCAAGCCCGGCCTGGCCAAGAACACCTACGGCACCGGCTGCTTCATGCTGATGCACACCGGCGACAAGTTCCGCATCAGCGCGAACGGCCTGATCACCACCGCCGCCGCCCAGGCCAGCGCCGGCCACCCCGAGTTCGCGCTGGAGGGCAGCGTGTTCATCGGCGGCGCGGTGGTGCAGTGGCTGCGCGACGGCCTGAACGCGATCAAGGCCAGCGGCGAGGTGCAGGCCCTGGCCGAAAGCGTGCCTGACGCCGGCGGCGTGATGTTCGTGCCGGCCTTCACTGGCCTGGGCGCGCCCTACTGGGACGCCAACGCGCGCGGCACCCTCACCGGCCTGACCCGCGGAAGCACCGTGGCCCATATCGCCCGCGCCGCGCTGGAGAGCATCGCCTTCCAGAGCGCGGCGCTGCTGCAGGCGATGAGCCGCGACGCGGTAGCCGCCGGCGGCGCCCCGGTGGCTGAATTGCGGGTGGACGGCGGCGCCTGCGTCAACAACCTGCTGATGCAGTTCCAGGCCGATCTGCTGGGCATCCCGGTGCTGCGGCCCCAAGTGACCGAGACCACCGCGCTGGGCGCCGCCTACCTGGCCGGTCTGGCCACCGGCGTCTACCGCAACCTGGACGAACTCTCGGCCCAATGGCAGGTGGAGCGGCGCTTCCACCCCACGCTGCCACGCGAACGCGCCCAGGGGCTGATGGACGAATGGGCCCACGCAGTGCGGCAGGCCACCGCCCCCTGAGGCTGAGCTCAACCCGGGCCTTTACTCAGGGGATTCAATTCCAGCGCGTTTGCGGTTAATGTCAGCAGCCGCAGGGCAATCCGCCCCCCTCCAGGAAGCGCCATGTCTACCCACCCGCCGGCCCGGCCCCGCGCGAAGCGCCAAGCCGCCTGGGCATCCGGCCTGCTGAGTGCAGCGCTCAGCCTGCCGGCATCGGCGTCCATCGTCAGCGACTGGAATGCCACCGCTCTGGTCGAGGTGCGCCTGGCACGCCAGGGCCCACCGATCGTGGCCCGGGCGCTGGCCATCGCCCACACCTGCATCTACGATGCCTGGGCCGCGTATGACGCGCGCGCCCTGGGCAGCGTGGTCGGCGACAACCTGCGCCGGCCCATACCCGAGCACAGCGATGCCAACAAGGCCAAGGCCATCAGCCATGCCGCCTACGGCTGCCTGGTGAACCTGTTCCCGGCCGGCGCCGCGCGGCTGGCGGCGGCCATGCGGCTGCGCGGCCACGATCCCGCCGACCTGTCCACCGACCTGCGCACGCCCCAGGGCATAGGCAACGTGGTGGCCCAGGCCGTGATCGCCAGCCGTCGCTATGACGGGTCCAACCAGTACGGCGACCTGAACCCGGGTGCCTACAGCGACTACACCGGTTTCGTGCCGCGCAATGCGCCGATGCCGTTCTGCAGTCCGCTCACCGTCGGCCCCTGCAGCCCCAACGTGACCGATATCTACCACTGGCAGCCGCTGGTGTCGCCGACCGGCGTGGTGCAACGCTTCATCGCACCCCACTGGGAGCAGGTGCGGCCCTTCGCGCTACCGTCGGCCACGCTCTTCGACACCCTGCCCGATGTGGCGCCGCTGCCCAACTACCTGCAGGCGGTAGGCCGGCTGGAGGCGGATGTGGCGCAGATGGTCGCGATCAGCGGCGCGCTCACCGCCCAGCAGAAACTGATCGTCGAGTACTGGGCCGACGGCCCGGACACCGAGCTGCCCCCCGGCCACTGGAGCCTGTTCGCCCAGTTCGTCTCGCAGCGCGACAACCACGGCATCGATCAGGACGCGAAGATGTTCTTTGCGATGCAGAACGCGTCCCACGACGCCGGCATCGTGGCCTGGCACATGAAGCGCATGTACCAGGGCGTGCGCCCGATCACCGCAGTGCGCCAGCTGCTGCAGGGCCAGCAGATCTACGCCTGGGGCGGCCCGGGGCAGCCCAACGGCTGGATCCCCGGCGAGAAGTGGTCGCCCTACAACCCGGGCAGCAACCTGTCGCCGGCCTTCCCCGGCTATGTGTCGGGACACTCCACCTTCTCGGCGGCCAGCGCGGCGGTGCTGCAGGCCTTCACCGGCAGCGACCGCTTCGGCTTCAGCACCGTGATCCCGGCCAACTTCGGCCGCGTCGAGCCGGGTGTGCCGGCGCTACCCACCACCCTGTCCTATGCCAACTTCACCGATGCAGTGGTCGAGGCCGGCCTGTCGCGGCTGTATGCCGGCATCCACTTTGCCGACGACAACACCATCGGCCAAGGCATCGGCTACCGCGTGGGGCAGGCGGCGTGGAAGAAGGCGCAGTTCTTGGCCGACGGCGGGCTGACCCTCAGCGCCGACAGCAGCCTGCTCGGCGACAAGGCCAAGCAACTGGTCTGGCGCCACCAGGTGCCGGCCCTCAGCAACCGCCTGCTGATGGTCGGGGTGTCCTACCGCCACGGCGAGGAGCCCGTGACCCGGGTGAGCTACGGCGGCCGGCCGATGCAGTTGCTGGGCGCGCAAAACGGCCCCAATAACGCCAACCGGGTGGAGATCTGGTACCAGGTGGCGCCTGCGGTAGGCGAGGCGGAGGTGGTCGTCACGCTGCCCAAGGACAAGCGGGTAGTGGGCGGTGCGATGACCTTTGCCGGGGTGGACCAGGTGGCGCCCTTCGGCACCTTCCGCTCGGCCAACGGCGACAGCAGCAACGCCTGCGTGACCCTGGCCAATGCGCCGCCCACGCTGGTGGCCAAGGTGCTGGCCGCCAACGGCGACGCCTTGGCCATCGACCTGGGGCTGGCCCACAGCCCGGGCTGGAACACCGGCACGGGCCGCAAGGGCGGCGATATCCTGGCCAGCGCAAGCGCGGTGCTGGCCGAGCCGGTGGCCACCCTTTGCACGATGCTGGAGAAAGCCCAGCCCTGGTCGCTGATCGCCCTGCCGCTGCGCGCCGCCGTGCAGCCCTGAGGTCGGCGCCGCCAGCCCTATACCAGGCTGGCGCCGATGTTGATCAGCAGCGCCAGCACCGTGGTGTTGAAGAAGAAGGCCAAGACGCAGTGCAGCGTGCCGATGCGCCGCATCGGCTTGGTGACGAAGCTCACGTCGGCGGTCTGGGCCGAGGTGCCGATCACCGCGGCAAAGTAGAAGAAGTCGCCGTAGTCGGGAGGCTCCTCGTCGGGGAACTTCAGCCCCGGCGGCTGGCACCGCAGCAATGCGGCGTAATAGTCGTGGGCGTAGTGCACCGTGAACATCACCTGGATGAAGGCCCAGGAGCTGAGCACCGTGACGCCGGCCAGCGCAACATGCCAGCCCCTGGCCGCCCCATGCAATTGCCGGGCCAGAGACAGCTCACCGGCGATGGCCGCAAGGCTGGCCAACGCGGCCAGCGCCACCAGCAGCAGGATCACGCGCTGGCCCTCGTCATGCACCTGGGCGCGCTGGCGCATGTGGTCGTGGCTCGAGCGCAGCATCATCAGCGCGGCCAGCGCCACGTACAGCAGCGTGCCCAGGTTCCAGGCCAGCAGCCAGCGCGTCAAGGCCTGCGGCAGCCAATCCACCGGCAGCCACCAGCCCACCGCCACGGCCAGCAGCAGCGTCAACCACAAGCGCGGCCGTACCGTCGCGGCCCGCCAGATCCAGCTTTGTCGCCAAGTCATGCCTGTTCCCCCGATATCTGTCCGGCGCCGGCCGCACAATCGCCCACCCCTGCCAACCCGGCCCCGCCTTGAACGATTTGGCCACACTGCAAGCCCTGGGGCTGTCCCTGCCCAGTCCCGCCTACCTGGCCGGCGCCATCCTGTTCGGCCTGGTCGGCATGTGGGCCTGGGCCTCAGGGCGCCGACGCGGGATGCCCGGGCGCAAATGGCTGGGGGTGGCGCTGTGCTTCTTCCCCTACCTGGTCACCGAGACCGGCTGGATGTGGGCGGTGGGTGCAGCGTTGTGCGCCGGCCTGGTGGGGTGGCGCGAGCGAGATTGATCCGGCACTTGCCGCGCCCCGCGCTGGCCGGGATACTGGCCTGATGATCTCGACCCAACTCCACGGCAAGCGGGTGCTGCTGACCCAATCGCAAGATTTCATGGGCCCGGCGCTGGCCGAGGTGCTGGCCCGCCAGGGCGCCACGGTGATCGCCGACCCGCGCGCACTGGCCGACGACCCGGCGCTGCCCGCCGCGCTGGTGCAGGCGGCCGGCGTGGTGGACGTGCTGATCGTGCACCTGGCGCTGCCCGCGCCCAGCACCAAGGCGCAGGACGTGGGCGATGCGGAATGGCGCGCCGTCTTCGCCCACCTGGTCGACCCGATGCCCCGCCTGGTGGCCGCGGTGCTGCCGCAGATGCTGGCGCGCCGGGCCGGCCGCATCCTGGTGATGGGCAGCGCCGGCGCGCTGCGCGGCCAGAAGCGCACCGCCAGCTACAGCGCGGCGCGCGGGGCGCAGCTGGCCTATGTGCAATCGGTGGGGCTGGAGCTGGCGCCGCAGGGCATCCAGGTGAACGCGATCGCCCAGAACTTTGTCGAGAACCCGACCTACTACGGCCCCGAGGTGCAGGCCAACCCGCGCTTCCAGGACCGGCTCCAGCGCGAGGTGCCGCTAGGCCGGCTGGTGCTGGCCGAGGAGGACGCGCTGTTTGCCGCCTACCTGTGCAGCGACGCGGCCGCGCATTTTGTGGGGCAGGTGTTTGCGGTGAGCGGGGGCTGGGCGGTGCGCTAAGCATCTCCTCAGGCACGCGACCCGGCAGGGGGCCTCACGAAGGGGCATGGGATGCACTCAAGCGCTCAACCGTGCCAGATCGGCCAGATCGGCCAGATCCCGCTGGCGCTGCAGCACCCGCCGCTCGTAACTGGCCTGGTTCTTGGTGCAGACTAGGGCATGAGGGCTGCCCGTTTTGTCAGTCACGCTGTCCACGTCGCTTCCGGCGCCCCGGATCGACGACAGCACATGCTTGCGTACCAGTTCGGCCGCCTTGAAGCGCCAGATGCGCTGATCGGGGCTGTCCAGAAACCGGGCCAGCCCCTCACAGTGCTGACAGCGGCAAGGCAGGGCGTTGGCGCGGCGCCAGTCGGCCGGCGGCGCCAGGGCCAGGGCAAGGCGGGCTTGAAGATGGGCGCAGCAGGCGGTGCACAAGCGCTGCACCGACGCGGCCTTGAAAATCTCGGGCTGAACGGGTATTGCGGCCCATTGGCGCATGGCCGGCACCAGCAAGGCATCCTGTCCGTAAGTCTGGGGCCAGGCCAGCAGGTGGGCGGCAGCGCGGTCGGCCAGGCCGGTGTCGATCGGGCACAGCGCGGCCATCAAGTCGGCAATCGCCTGGGCATCCAAGGCCTGCGGCCGCTGCCAATAGGGATAGTCCGGCAGGGGCCGCGCCGGATCGCCCGGCAGCGCCTCGACCAGGGCGCTGGCGGCGGCCCGCAAGTGCTCGGCCGCCCACCCAGCCAGCACCGCCTGGCGCAGCAGATCGGCGCAGGCCCCCAGGCCCAGGGCCGCATTGGCCTGCACCACCGCGGCCAGCAGCTCGCCGGCCCGGCTTGCCGGCAGCAGGCCCAGGGCCGCCAGCAAGGCCGCGTTGTCGCCCTTGCCATGCACGCCGGTGGCCATCACCTGGGTGACCATGGTCTCGAGGTGCTCGGCATCCTGCAGCCGCGCCAGCAGCGTCAGCATCTGGCTGGCCGCACTGTCATCCAGCGCCTGGAAATGGCCTTCCCGCTTGGGCCAGGTTTTCAGCATATGGCCCGCCAGTTCATGCGCCTCCAGCCACAGCGCCGAGCCGGGCTGCCCGCCTGCTTCCAGCCACTGCCCGGCCAGCAGATCCAGCCAGGGCAGCGTGGCAGCCAGGCCGGCCTGGTTCAACACCGCCAGGCGACGGTGCTGCGGCCACAGCACCAGGGCAGCGCGCCGGTAGCTGCGGTCAAACGACGCGCCTTCGTTGCCGGTGGCCTCCTGGAAATGCTGCTCGTCGGGCTCCATGTCCTGCAGCGCATCGGCAGGGCAGATTTCGCTGTCGGCAAACGGTATAGGCCCCAGGCCGGCAGCGCGGCCATCGGGCAGCGCCCAGTGCGACAGCATCAGGCTGCGGTCAAAGACTTCGCCGATCTCGAAGTCTTCATCGTAGTCGTCGTGGTAGTCGCGCCCCCACCGGCGTGACGACGAATAGCCGGTCTGCTCGGCCGACCCCCTCTCTTCCACCGTCAGCAAGGCGACACGCAGATCGCAGCCGGCCTGGGCGGCGGCGTCCACCAGCACCGCCGCCACGGCAGCGTCCGCCCCTTTGAGCGCCTGGAATGACAGCTCGGCCGGGGTGTAGGCATGTTCCAGCGGGTAGACCAGCTTGTCGGGGCTGTCGTCGGGCGCAAGCTGTGCCGCCCCGCCGGCCACCCGCTTGCTGTCAGACCATTGCTGCAATCGGCTGACAACGCCCGCCGTTTCGGCCTGGTAGCTGGGTGGACGGGGCAGCTTGCCCGCCCCCTTGCGCAACAAGTTGTAGACCAGCACCAGGCGGCAGCCGGCCGTGACGGGCAAGACCTGGTGGCTGCAATCGGCATAGAAGGCGGCAAAGGCGGCGTCGCCCGGGTCGGGGCATTGCAAGCCCAGCCGCAGCTCCCGGCCCTGGTGGCGCACCAGCAGTTCACCGCCGGCATGGTGGGAGGGCAGCGCGATGACCAGCGTGGCAAACATGCCCGGCGCCTTCTCGGTGTCGCGGTGGCTGACAAAAAAGCTGCCCTGGTCGTAGACCAGCAGCTTGTACAGCTCGGCCACCACCGTGTCGGTGACGCCCAGGCCTGTGCGCACCGTTTCTACGATGGCCTCCAGGCCCTGCGCCCAATGCCGGCCTTCAATGCGCACGCGCTCGGGCGCGATCTGCCAGGTGCGCCTGACCTCGGTGTCGATCAGGGTCTCTTCGCCCCGACCGTAAGGGGCGCGCTCGGCGATGGCGATCAGCTGATCGGCCTGCTGCTGCAGCACAGGCAAGGCGATGGGGCCGACGCCCGCCACCACCAGGCCAGGCAAAGGCATCGCGCGGGTGCCGGCGGTGCAGAAGTCACCCGGGGTGCGCACCGTGCTCAGCAATGCGGCGAGTTGGTCAGTAAGTGGGTTCAAGGCAGTCCCTTTGGTAGCGGGCCCATGTCGGCCGCCGGCGCCAACATCGCCAGCGCATCGCACCACTCGGCCAGCATCACGCCCTGGTGCATGCCCGAGCCCGGCGCGCCGCTGATCAGCATCGGCGTGCCCTGGCGCGCGGCAGCCGCATGGCGCTGCCAAGTGGTCAGGCTGCGCAGCCATTCGGGCTGGAAGGTGGCGCCGGATTTCATCTCGACCGGCCACAACTCGCCTGCGCGCTCGATCAGCAAATCAACTTCGTTGCCGATGTTGTCGCGCCAGAAATACAGGCCGTTGGCCAGGCCCTGCTGCTGGCAATGCTTGAGGTATTCCAGCACCAGCATGTTCTCGAACAATGCACCGCGCATCGGGTGCGTCTGCAGCGTGCGGGCATCGCTGATGCCCAGCAGCCAGGCGGCCAGGCCGGTGTCATGGAAGTAGAGCTTGGGCGTCTTGACCAGGCGCTTGCCGAAGTTGGTGTGGTAGGGCGGCAGGCGAAAGGCGATATAGCTGGCCTCCAACACCGCCAGCCAATCGCGCGCGGTGGTCTGGGCCACACCCAGGTCATTGGCCACCGCATTGAGGTTGAGCAATTGGCCGCAGCGCGCGGCCATGGTGCGCACAAAACGCTGGAACTGCATCAGGTCGGCCACCCGGCTGATCTGGCGTACATCGCGCTCGACATAGCTCACCAGGTAGCTGGCCATCCAGTCGCCTTGCGCCACCGGCCGCTGCCATAGCGCGGGATAGCCGCCGCGCAGCAGCCAATCGTCCAATGTGAGCGGCTGGCGTTGCGCCGCCGGCAGCTCATGCCAGGACAAGGGCAACAGCTCCAAGAAGCCGGCCCGGCCCGCCAGGCTCTGGCTCACCGCTGCCGACAGCAGCAGGTTCTGTGAACCGGTGAGGATATAGCGGCCCAGCCGGCCGTCGGCATCGGCATAAGTCTGCAGATAGGACAGCAGCTCGGGCGCGCGCTGCACCTCGTCGAACACCGCGCCGTCCGGATAGGCGGCCAGGAAGCCGCGGCCATCGCGCAGCGCACGCTCGCGCAGGTCCGGGTCTTCCAGTGAGCAGTAGGGCAGGCCCGGAAAGGTGGCCCGCACCAGCGTGGTCTTGCCAGACTGCCGCGGGCCGGTGACCACCACCACCGGGAAGCCCCGCGCCAGGGCCAGCAGGCGCGCGGTCGAGGATCGAAGCAGCATGGATTTGCTATTTCAGTTTTAAAAGCTGAAATTGTAAAACAAGCCCGTCGCCGGCCCGCGGCACCGAAGGCCTCAACGCTGCGGCATGTCCTTCAGCCCATAGCCCAGGCTGACCGTGGCGTCATCGGGGATGGGCGGCATCAGCGCGTTCCAGTCGGCCCAGGCCTGGCGCAGCCCAGCCAGGCGTTCGGGCTGGCGTGGCGCCAGGTTGGCGCGCTCGCGCTCGTCCTCGGCGAGGTTGAACAGGTACTCGTAGCCGTCCACCTGCAGGTACTTCCAGTCGCCCTGCCGGAAGGCGCGCTGGCCGCGGTGCAACATGCGCCAGGCCATGGGCCGATCGAAGGTGGCGGCCGGGTCTTGCAGCACCGGCAGCAGGTTCACCCCATCCAGCGGGTAGGCCGGGGCGGCCGCCACGCCGGCGGCGGCCAGCAGCGTGGCGCTCCAGTCCATCGTCAGGCAGTGCTGGGCGCTCACACTACCGGGCGCGATTGCCGCTGGCCAATGGGCGATCCAGGGCACGCGGATGCCGCCCTCGGTCAGGTCCATCTTGCCGCCCACCAGCGGCCAGTTGTCACTGAAGCGTTCACCGCCGTTGTCGCTGGTGAAGACCACCAGGGTGTCGCGCTCGACCCCGGCCTGGGAAAGCGCGGCCATCACCCGGCCTATGCCCTCGTCCATCTGCTGGATCATGCGCTGGTAGCGGTGGATGCTGCCGCCGTGCAGGTGGAACAGGTTGTCCTTGAGCTCCTCGGCCAGCGCCGCGTCGTCGCGCGTCTCCCAGGGCCAGTGCGGCGCCGTGTAGTGCAGGCTCAGGAAGAAGGGCGTATCACCCTGCACCGCGGCCGGCGCCGCCTGGCCCAGCCAATCCACCGCGCGGTCGCTGATCAGGTCGGTGAGGTAGCCGTCCTGGTGATGCGCCTGCTCGCCCAGCCACAGGTCATGGGTGCCGCGGCCGTCGCAGTGGGTGAAGTAGTCCACCCCGCCCGACATCGGGCCGAAAAAGCTGTCGTAACCCGACTTGAGCGGGCCGAAATGCGGCGGGTAGCCCAGGTGCCACTTGCCGATCAGCGCGGTGCGGTAGCCGGCGCCCCGCAGCAGCGAAGGCAGCGTGGGGTGCTCGGGCGGCAGGCCGAGCACGCTGCTGCCGCGGCTTCGGCTGTTGATGGGCTCGTCGGCGGCGCCGCGCAGGCGGTATTGCCAGCGCGCGGTCATCAGCGCAAAACGGGTGGGCGAACAAACCGGTGAATTGGCATAGCCCTGGGTGAACTTGATACCCCGGGCGGCCAGGCCGTCCAGCACCGGGGACACGGCGCCGAAGCGCGCATCACGCCCGCCATAACAGCCCAGGTCGGCAAAACCGAGGTCGTCGGCAACGATGAAGATGATGTTGGGGCGCAGGGCGGCCATGGCGGTCACCGTCTCAATCGGCCTGGAAACCCGAGGCCTTGACTGGCTTGGCCCATTTGGCCAGGTCGTTGCGCTGCACCGCGGCCAGTTGCTCGGGGCTGGAGGCGATCACGTCCAGGCCGATCGCGCCCAGCTTGGCCAGCAGTGCCGGGTCCTTCATGGCGCTGGCCACCGCGCTGCTCAGGCGCTGGGCGGTGGCCGCTGGCAGCGTGCCGGGGCCGTACATCGCAAACCAGGCGCTGGCGTCCATTGCCACGCCCTGCTCACGCAGCGTGGGCACCTCGGGCACCATGGGTGAGCGCTGGGCGCCGGCCACGGCGATGATGCGCACCTTGCCGGCGCGGTGCTGCTCCAGGGCCTCGGAGATCACGTCCACGTTGTAGCCGATGTGGCCGCCCATCAGCGCGTTCATCGCCGGCGCGCCGCCCTGGTAGGGCACATGCTGGAACTCGATGCCAGCCGCGTCGCCGATCATCAGGCCCAGGAAATGCGGCACCGTGCCGTTGCCCGACGAGCCATAGGTGGCGGTGGACGGGTCGGCCTTGGCCTTGGCCAGCATCTCGGCCACCGTCTTGACGCCGCTCTTGGGCCCCGAGACGATGCCGAACTGGAAGCCGGCCAGCTGGCTGATCGGCGCCAGGTCCTTGACCGGGTCATAGCCCAGCTTCTTGAACACCAGCGGGAAAAGCACCACCGGCCCGCTGGGCATGATGACCACGGTGTTGCCGTCGGGCGGGCTGTTCTTCAAGGCCTCGATGGCGATGCGGCCGGCCGCGCCGGGCTTGTTGTCGACCACCACGGCCTGGCCCCCCAGGGCCGCCGGCAGGCGCTCGGACAGCAGGCGCGCGATGGTGTCGGCCGACCCGCCGGGCGGGAAGCCCACCAGGATACGCAGTGGCGGCTTGTCGGCCTGGGCCCGGGCGGCGGGGGCGGCCCCCAGACCCAGTAGGGTGGCGGCAAGCGCGAGGGCCAGACTGCGTCTGGACGACATCAAGGTGCGGCGCTGCATGGTTGGCTCTCCGTTGGACACAGTGGCAGGCACTGTAGTGGTCGCAAAACGGATGGCCCGGCGCCGACCGCTCCGGATCAACCCTTAGGGCAGGGCTGAACAAGTCCTTCGCAGCGCCGCCGACCCCCGGGCCAGTGCGCATGGACGCCCCAGGCCCGGGCGCCTAAAGTGCCTTACACCCAGGCAGCCGCCGGCCTGCCGGGCACCCCGGCCTGCCCCCCACGCGATGGAAGTCCAGTTCACCGAACAGATCGAGCAGCTCAAGCTGGGCGCCGGCGCCACCTTCCATGGCGAGGGCATCCTGGCCATCACCAAGGCGCTGCTGCAGTCGGGCGTGGCCTATATCGGTGGCTACCAGGGTGCGCCGGTGTCGCACCTGCTGGACGTGATGGTGCAGGCCCGGCCCTATGTGGACACCCTGGGCGTGCATGTCGAGGCCTGCAGCAACGAGGCCTCGGCTGCGGCCATGCTGGGCGCGTCCATCCACTACCCGCTGCGCGGCGCCGTGACCTGGAAGAGCATCGTCGGCACCAATGTGGCGGCTGACGCGCTGAGCAACCTGGCCTCACCCGGTGTGGTGGGCGGCGCGCTGATCGTCGTCGGTGAGGACTACGGCGAGGGTGCCAGCGTGATCCAGGAGCGCACCCACGCCTATGCGATGAAGAGCACGCTGGCGCTGTTCGACCCGCGGCCCGATCTGACGGTGATGGTCGATCTGGTGGAGCACGCCTTTGCGCTCAGCGAGGCCAGCAATATGCCGGCGGTGATGGAGCTGCGCATCCGCGCCTGCCATCTGCGCGGCACCTTCGTGGCCAAGGACAACCGGGCGCCGCGCTGGTCCACCCGCCAGCTGATCGATGAACCGGCCGGCTTTGACTACATGCGCCTGGCCCACCCGCCGGTGACCTTCCGCCATGAGAAGCTGAAGGTGGAGCAGCGCATCCCGGCCGCGCAGCGCTACATCGCCGAGCACCATCTCAACCAGCAGATCGCTGGTGAGCGCAGCGCGCTGGGCATCGTGGTGCAGGGCGGCCTCTACCCGGCGCTGATCCGCGCGCTGCAGCGGGTGGGCCTGGCCGATGCCTTTGGCACCAGCCGCGTCCCGCTGCTGGTGCTCAACGTCACCTACCCGCTGGTGCCGGCCGAGCTGAGCCGCTTCTGCAGCGGCAAAAAGGCCGTGCTGGTGCTGGAAGAAGGCTACCCCGAGTACATCGAGAAAGACCTGATGCTGGCGCTGCGCCGGCTGGACGTGCAGACCCCCGTGCACGGTAAGGACCTGCTGCCCGCCGCCGGCGAATACACGGTCGAGGCGATGGTGCCG
>JANNZD010000522.1:0-6116 GCA_031410435.1 Betaproteobacteria bacterium
CGTTGGTGAAGATGAAGGGGTAGTCGCGCTGCGCATAGTGGCGCGTGACCATCAGCTCGGGCGTGAAGCTCTTGGGCAAGGTGTCGCTGCGGAAGTAGGCGATGCGGCCCAGCTCGGCCAGCGCCAGCAGCGCCGCGCCGCAGTCGGCATCGACGATCTGGCTGTCGCGCAGCGCCAGGCCTTGCGGCGATTCGCGCTGCAGGATCACCGCCGCGGTATTCAGGATGTTGTCCTTCAGCGCCAGGCCGGCCTGCAGCACCGCCTCGCCGCCCACGCCGGCGCCGCGCGAGGCCCAAGTGCCGCCGCCATAGGGGGTGGTGTCGGTGTCGCCGGTGACCACCCGCACCCGGGCGACGGGCACGCCCACCGCGTCGGCCGCGATCTGGCCGTAAATGGCCTCGGTGCCCTGGCCCTGCTCGCCCACGCTGGACAGCACGGTGATCGACCCGCTGGGCTCCAGCCGAACGGTGGCGCCGTCTTGTGAGGCGATGCGCGCCCCGCCCACGCCATAGAAGGCGGCACTGGGGTTGGTCAGCTCGATCACCACCGCGATGCCGATGCCACGGTAGATGCCCTTGGCGCGCAGCGTGGCCTGTTCGGCGCGCAGCGCGTCGTAATCGCAGAGCGCACGGGCCTTGGCCAGGCAGGCCTGGTGCGACAGCAGCTCCAGCTTGATGCCGGACGCGCCGGTGGCGGGATAGGCGTCGTCGGGGATGACGTTGAGCTCACGCATCGCCAGCGGGTCGATGCCGAGCTGTGCGGCCACGCCGTCCACCAGCGCCTCGGTCACCGCACAGGCGATGGGGTGGCCCACGCCGCGGTACTGGCAGGTGGGCACCTTGTTCTGGAATACCACCTTCAGCGCGGCGCGGTAATGCTGATGGCGGTAAGGTCCGCCGGTGAGGTTGACCACCTGGTTGCCCTCGATGCCGCTGGTGCGCGGAAACACCGAGTAGGGCCCGATGCCGGTGAGGTCGTCGATCTCGAAGGCCAAGATCGTGCCATCGGCCTGGGCCGCGATGCGGGCCTGGATGCGGTGCTCGCGGGCATGGATGTCGGACAGAAAGCTCTCCAGCCGGTCGGCCACGAACTTGATGGGCCGGCCCAGCAGCAGGCTGATGGCCACGGTGGCGAAATCGTCGGGGTAGGCATGCACCTTGATGCCGAAGCTGCCGCCCACGTCGCGGCAGACCACCCGCACCTGGTGCTCCTGCAGGCTGAACTGCCGGCAGTACAGGTCCTGCATCATGTGCGGGGCCTGGAAGGAGTGGTAGACGGTGAGCTTGCTGTCGCCCGGGTTCCAGTCGGCGATCTGGCAGCGCGGCTCCAGCGTCACGCCGGTGTGGCGGCCGAAGACATAGGTCTCCCCGAACACCGCGTCGGCGCGCGCAAAGGCCTCGTCCACGCCGCCGGTGTCGAGCTGGCGCTGGAAGCACAGGTTGTCGCCCAGTTCGGGGTGGATCACCGGGGTGGCGGGATCGAGCGCGGTCTCGGTGCTCAGCACCGCCGGCAGGTCGTCCCACTCCACCTGCAGCTGCTGCAGCGCGTCCTCGGCCTGGGCCCGGGTCTCGGCCACCACCGCCACCACCGGCTCGCCCTGCCAGCAGGCGCGGTCCAGGGCCAGCGGGTATTGCGGCGCGCTCTTGATGCCCACCAGGTGGCCCAGCGTGGCCACCCAGGGCTTGCAGATGCGGGCCAGGTCGTGGCCGTCGTACACCGCCACCACGCCGGGCATCTCGCGGGTCAGGCTGGCATCGATGCGGGTGATGCGGCAATGCGCCACCTGAGAGCGCCAGTAGACGACATGCAGCATGCGCGGCAGCGTGATGTCGTCGACATACTGGCCACGGCCCTGCACCAGGCGGCGCGTGCCCTCGCGCGGGATGGATACGCCGATATGGCGCGGGTCGTCGGTGACCGGGGGCAGGGTCAGGCCCTCGGGCAACAGGAAGGGGGTGTCGCGCGGGCTGTTCATGCGGCCTCCGGCGTGGTCGGTTGGGCGGCGGGCTGGGCGGCGGGCAGGCGGCCCTCGCGCTGCGCCGCCAGCACGTCACAGACCGCGTCGACGATGGCGTGGTAGCCGGTGCAGCGGCAGTAGTTGCCGCTGATGCCCAGGCGCACCTGCTCGCGGCTGGCATCGGGCTGCTGCTCCACCAGGTCCAGCGCGCACATCAGCATGCCGGGCGTGCAGTAGCCGCACTGCAGCGCGTTGCGGGCGATGAAGGCGTCCTGCAGCGCGCGCAGGCGGGGCGAGGGCTGCAGGGTCTCGACGGTGTCAACCCGGCCGCCATCGGCCTGCACCGCCAGCACCAGACAGCCGCGCACGATCTTGCCGTCGAGCTGGACCGTGCAGGCGCCGCACACGCCATGCTCGCAGCCGAGGTGGGCGCCGGTGAGGCCGCAGTCCTCGCGCAGGAAGTCGACCAAGTGGCGGCGCGGTTCGACGGGGTGGGTCTGGGTCTGGCCGTTGACCAGGACGCTGATGCGGGCACGGGGGCTGTCGCCCTGGGCGCTGGGGGGGGGGCTGCTGGGGGGGCTCATCGCGGGGTCCTGCGGTGTGGGGCGGTGGGTCAGGCGGCCAGCTGGCGCAGCGCGCGCTGCATCAGCACGCCGGCCAGGTGGCGCTTGGTCTCGGCGCTGTGGGTCAGGTCGCCCATGGGCTGCAACTCGGCGCGCAGGGCCTGCCCGGCCTGGGCCAGCAGGCTGTCGGTCGGGGCCCGGCCTTCGAGCAGGGCCTCGGTGCGCGGTGCCCGCACCGGCCGGTCCTCCAGGCCCAGATAGGCCAGGCGCACGCCGCTGAAGGCGCCGCCGCGCCACAGCGCGCGTGCGGCCAGCCCGGTGATCGCGTAGTCGCCATGGCGGCGCGCCAGCTCGTCGAAATGCTGGCGCTCATCGGCCGCCAGCACCGGGATCTCGCAGGCCGCCAGCAGCTCGGCCGGCCGCAGCGCGGTGGTGTAGAGGCCTTGGAAGAAATCGGCCGCGGCTACCCGCCGCTCGCCCTGGGCGCTGGCCAGCACCAGCGTGGCGTCGAGCGCGCGGGCGCAGGCCGGCCACTCGGCGGCGGGGTCGGCGTAAACCAGCGAGCCGCCCAGGGTGCCGCGATTGCGGATGGCCCGGTGGGCGATGTGGGGCGCGGCCTGGGCCAGCAGCGGGGCCAGCCTGGCCACCAGGGCCGAGGCCTCGATCTCGGCATGGGTGACCAGCGCGCCGATGCGCAGCGTGCTGCCCTGCTGGCTGATGCCGCGCAGTGCATCCAGGCGGTTGATGTCGATCAGCAATGCGGGCTCGGACAGCCGCATGTTCAGCGTGGCCACCAGGGTCTGGCCGCCGGCCAGCAGGCGGGCCGCGTCGCCATGCTGCTGCATCAGGCTGAACACCTGCGGCAGCGACTGGGCGCGCACATAGTCGAAAGCGGGGGCCTTCATCGGCGGTCCTCGGGTGGCGGCAGCGCCGGCAGGGGCCGGGCTTGCGGGTTTGTCGGGATTGGTGCTTGTTGAGCAAGCACTCAACAATGGTCGCATCGTTGAGCAGATGGTCAATACCGCAATAACCCCACCCCCCGCCCCGACGCCGCCCCGCCGGCGCCTGGGGGCGGCCGAGCGCGAGCAGCAGATCCTGGCCGGCGCGGTGGATTTCTTCGCCCGCCGCGGCTTTGACGCCCAGACCCGCGAGCTGGCCGCCGAGATCGGCGTGACCCATGCGCTGCTGTACCACTACTTCCCCACCAAGCAGGCGCTGATCGACCGGGTCTACGAGACCGTGTTCATGGGCCGCTGGGACCCGGCCTGGGAGGCCCTGCTTGACGGCCCGCTGCCGGCCCAGGACAAGCTCTGCCAGTTCTACCGCGCCTACCTGGCGGCGATCCTGACGCCCGACTGGCTGCGCATCTTCATGTACTCGGGCATGAGCGACGGCCTGATCCCCGAGCGCTATTTCGGCCTGCTGCGCGAGCGCCTGTTCCCGCGCCTGACACGCGAGGCGCGGCGCGCCCAGGGCCTGCGCTCGCGCGCAGCGGTGTCGGTGCGCGAGGAGGGCCTGCTGATGGGCCTGCATGGCGGGCTGGTCTACCACCTGGGCGTGCTGCCGCTGTGCTATGGCCAGGGTTTCCGCGGCCAGGGCGACCCGGCGCTGACCGAGGCCTTCATCCGCGACCGGGTGCAAGGCTACCTGGCCCAAGTGGGCCGGCTGCTGGCCGAGCAGTTCCCGGGCGCCGCCCGCCATGCCACGCCCAGCGCACGCGCGGCCTGATACCAAGGACACCCCATGGCCCTGAGCCTGAACCACTATTCGATCCGCACCTACGATCTCGACGCCTGCCAGCGTTTCTATGCCGACCTGCTGGGCCTGGCGGTGGGCCCGCGGCCCGACTTCCCCTTTCCCGGCCTGTGGCTGTATGCCGGTGACACCGCGCAATGGGCCAACGCGGTGGTGCACATCATCGGCATCGACCGGGCCGACCCATCCGGGCTGAACCAGTACCTGGGCGACCGCGACAACCGCCAGTTGCAAGGCAGCGGCGCGATCGACCATGTGGCCTTCTTTGCCACCGGCCTGGCCGCCATGCGCCAGACCCTGGCGCACCTGGGCATCGCCGCGCGCGAACGCAGCGTGCCGGGCATCGGCCTGCACCAGGTCTTTGTCGACGACCCCAACGGCATCGTCGTCGAGCTCAACTACCCGGCCGCCGAGGCCGCAGCGGCCTGAAAGCCCGCATGGCCGCAGCGCGCATCCTGGTCGTCGGTGGCTCGCTGGGCGGCCTGATGGCCGCCGGTATGCTGCTGCGCGCCGGGCATGCGGTGACGGTGCTGGAGCGCGCCAGCGGGTCGCTCGACGGGCGCGGCGCCGGCATCGTCACCCACCGCCGCCTGGTCGATGCGCTGCGGGCGGCCGGTGCTGCGGTCGACGACTCGCTGGGCGTGTCGGTGCAGCACCGGGTGGCGTTGGCGGTGGACGGCCAGACCCTGGCGCAGACCGACTACCCGCAGGTGCTGACCTCCTGGAGCCGGCTCTATGCCCTGCTGCGCGCGGCCCTGCCCACCGGCTGTGCCCCGGGCGGGCAGGCGGTGGTGCGCATCGTCCAGCACGGGTCGGGCGCGCGCGCGGTTTGCAGCGACGGGCAGGCGGTCGAGGCCGACCTGCTGATCGCCGCCGACGGCATACGCTCGACCGTGCGCGCCCAGCTGGCGCCGGGGGTACAGCCGCAGTACGCGGGCTATGTGGCCTGGCGCGGCGTGTGCGACGAGGCGGCGCTGTCGCGCCACACCCGCGAGACCCTGTTCGGCCATTTCGGCTTCGGCCTGCCCGAGCATGAGCAGATGATCGGCTACCCAGTGGCCGGGCCAGGCAACAGCACCGCACCCGGCACGCGCCGCTACAACTTCGTCTGGTACCGGCCGGCAGACGAAGCCACCGGCCTGCGCCGCCTGCTGACCGATGCCGATGGCCAGCACCACCCCGGCGGCATCGCGCCGCAACAGGTGAACTGGCGCGAGATCGCCCGCATGCGCGAGGCCGGTCGGGCGCTGCTGGCACCGCAATGGGCCGAGGTGCTGGAGAAGACCGCCCAACCCTTTCTGCAGCCGATCTTCGATCTGGCCGCCGAACGCCTGGCCTTCGACCGCGTGGCGCTGCTGGGCGATGCCGCTTTCGTCGCCCGGCCGCATGTGGGCATGGGCGTGACCAAGGCCGGCGAGGACGCGCTGGCGCTGGCCCAGGCCATCGCCGCGCACGGCGCCACGCCGGCCGCGCTGGCCGCCTATGAAGCCGCGCGCCTGCCACCGGGCCAAGCGGTGGTGGCGCGCGGCCGCCAGCTGGGTGCCTACCTGCAGGCCCAGGGCCAGGCCGGCCGCGCCGCGCAGCGCGACCCGCTGGCCGTGCTGCGCGAGACCGCCATCGACCCGGCGCCGGCTTGACCGGGCCGGCCCCCTTACCGCACCGAGTCCCGACCCACCGCTCCAGGAGACAAGCCCGATGACAAGCCCCAGCCCCCGCCCCAGCCGCCGCCAAATCCTCAAGACCCTGGGCGCCGGCAGCGCCGTCGTCGCCGGCCCGGCACTGTTCAACATCGCCCGCGCCCAGGGCGGGCCGATCAAGATCGGCTTCCCGGTGCCGCTGAC
>JANNZD010000523.1:0-6058 GCA_031410435.1 Betaproteobacteria bacterium
CCGAGCAACGCCCAAAAAGGCGCGCGATCTAGGCGCAAAGCGCAGTCATAGCCCGGGCTATGACGAGCATTTGCAACGACGAGCGGGCGTCTTTTGGGGTGGTGAGCGGGCATGTCGGAATAAATCACAGGCTCTCAGCGCGGCCGCGGGTGGTAGAGGTTCTGCGGATGCTGGCCGTCGGCAAAGAAGACCCAGCGCTCGGCCAGCAGGCCGACCCATTGCAGCACCCACAGCGCGCCCAGGCCCGCGGCGTCGGGCCGCCCGCCGATCAGCACCAGGCCGGCTGCCGGCAACGCAAAGCCCAGCAGCGCTGCGCCCCAGCGTGCCTGCAACACTTGGGCTGCGCTGCGGCCATGGTCGAACTCGCGGTTGCCGAAGCTGCCGGCCATGGTGCCGGCATGCTGCTGCACGATGCGCGGGTGGCGCACGCCGATGGCGGTCTGCAGCGTGGTCTTGCGCACCAGCGTGACATTGCGCCACAGCGTGGCGGCGCGCACCAGTCCGGCCAGGCCCAGCGCCAGCAGCGCACCCCAGGCCAGTGCCGGCGCCAGCGCGGTGGCCGTGTAGCCGGCCAGGGCGGCGGCCAGCAGCAGGCCCGAGGCGATGCCCAGCAGGCCGAAGCACAGCGGCGTCAGCGGTGAGGCCCATTCGCGGATCACCGTGACGGCCGCATAGATCATGCCGGTGCAGATGAACAGCAGCAGCGCCAGCACTGACGCCACCGCCGCGATTGCCATTGACGGTGCGCCACCCAGCCACTGCAGCCCGCCCCACAGCGCCACCACCGCCATGAAGGCCGGCAGCACGATCACCTCGCGCGACAGCCAGCTGGTGCGCCACATCATCACCGCCCGCCAGGCCCGCAGCGGATGGCCCAGGTGGAAGGTGGCGGCCACCAGGCCGGCGCCGCACAGCGCCAGCACCCCGGCCGCGCCGGCCAGGTGGAATGCCCGCCCGGGCTGGGCCAGCAGGCCCAGGCGCGCGGCCCAGTCCACCCCCACCAGGGCCAGCAGCAGGCCCTGGCCGGTGCCGGCCAGGGTGGTGAAGAAGATCATCGACCAGGCCGGCGCCATGTCAATGTTCCCAGTCCGCACCCAGCGGCGCACCAGTGCCGGACCCCGGCTCGCGCCCGTCAACCCGCAAGGGGTTTTGCGCACGCAGCAATTGCTGCGGGTCTGCGCGCAGCTCGGTCTTGCGGCGCGGCAGGTAATGGTTGGCGGGCTGGGTGCCGGCCTCGGGCATCAGGGTGTAGCCACCCCGCTCGCGGATGGCCACCGAGACCTCGGATTCGGGGTCGTGCACATCGCCAAACAAGCGTGCGCTGGTGGGGCAGGCCATCACGCAGGCCGGCTTGCGCTCGGCCACCGGCAGCGCCTGATCGTGGATGCGGTCCACGCACAGGGTGCACTTGGTCATCACTTGCCTTTTCTCATCCAACTCGCGCACGCCGTAAGGGCAGGCCCAGGCGCAGTACTTGCAGCCTATGCACTTGTCGGCGTCCACCAGCACGATGCCGTCCTCGGGCCGCTTGTAGCTGGCGCCGGTGGGGCAGACCGGCACGCAGGGCGGGTCTTCGCAGTGCAGGCAACTCTTGGGGAAGTGCACGGTCTGGGTGTTAGGGTATTCGCCCACCTCGAAGGTCTGCACCCGGTTGAAGAAGGTGCCGGTGGGGTCGGCCCCATAGGCATGCTCGTCCACCAGCGGGCCGGCCGTGCCCGAGGTGTTCCACTGCTTGCAACTGGTGACGCAGGCATGGCAGCCAACGCAGACATTCAGGTCGATGACCAAGGCAAGTTGGGTCACTTGAGACCCCCTTCTGACGACGCCTTGCCGGCAAACCAGGCGCGCCAGCGCGGCACCTTGGGCACCATGCCGGGCAGGCCGGGCACGCCGCTGAACTGCGGCCAGGATTGCGCCGGTTCGTCGGCCGGCGCCTTGCGGATGCGCACCCGCACGTCGTACCAGCCGGCCTGGCCGGTGATCGGGTCGGCGTTGGATGCCCGCACACCCTGCGCGTCAGGCGGCAGCTCCTCGCTGATCAGGTGGTTGAGCAAAAAGCCGCGCTGCGACTCGTTGGCGTCCTCGCCCAGGGCCCAGGCGCCCTTGCTCTTGCCGATGGCGTTCCAGGTCCAGACCGTGCCGGGTTCCACCGCCTCGCTGTGTCGGCATTGGGCCCGCACCTTGCCCCACATCGACTCCACCCACAGCCAGTCGCCGTCGCCAATGCCCTGAGCCCTGGCGGTGAGCGGGTTCACATACAACTCGTTGTGGGCATGGATCTGGCGCAGCCAGGCGTTCTGGCTGTCCCAGGAGTGGTACATCGCCATCGGCCGCTGCGTCACCGCCGCCAGCGGGAAGGCCTCGCGGTCACTGGCCTGCACCTCCAGCGGCGGGTACCAGAAGGGCAGCGGGTCAAAGTACTTCGCCACCCGGTCGCGCAGCCGGTCGGGCGGCTGGCGGCCTTGCGTCTTGCCCTGCGCGGCCAGCCGGAACTTCTGGATGAACTCGGAGTACAGGTGGATCACGATCGGGTCGTTGTCGCGGCGCAGGCCCACCTGCTGGGCCCATTCCATGTAGCCACGGTTCCAGTTGCGCATGTACTGGTGCTCGGGCTTCATCACCACATGGTGCACGCAGTTGTTGGCCGCGTACATCTCCCATTGCTTCGGGTTGGGCGCGCCGCGCAGGCTTTGCGTGCCGTCCTCGCCACGCCAGCCCGACAGGAAACCGATGCCCGAGCCCGGCGCGGTCTCGTAGCGCACGATGAAATCGGGGTAGCCGGTGTACTTGCGGCCGCCTTCGGGCGTGGTGAAGGCCGGCAGCTTCAGCCGCCCGGCCAGTTCCACCAGCACCTCCTGGAAGGGCCTGCATTGGCCCTTGGGCGGCAGCACCGGCACCCGCACCGAGTCGCAGGGGCCGTCAAACTCGCTGATCGGCCGGTCCAGCATCGACATCACGTCATGCCGTTCCAGGTAGGTGGTGTCGGGCAGGATCAGGTCGGCAAAGGCCGTCATCTCCGACTGGAAGGTGTCGCAGACGACGATGAAGGGGATCTTGTACTGGCCGGCCTTGGGGCCATCCCCATGCTTGTCGGCCAGCATGCGCCGGGCCTCAGTCGTGTTCATGCTGCTGTTCCAGGCCATGTTGGCCATGAACAGCAGCAGCGTGTCGATGGGATAGGGGTCGCCGCGCCAGGCATTGGTGATCACGTTGTGCATCAGGCCATGGGCGCTCAGCGGGTATTCCCATGAGAAGCCTTTGTCGATGCGCACCGGCTCGCCGCTGGCATCCACGCACAGGTCTTCGGGGCTCTCGGGCCAGCCCAGCGGCGGCGCGTCCAGCGGGGTGTTGGGCTTGATCGATGCCGGGCCCTTGGGTGGCCGGGCATTGGGCGGCACCGCGCGCGGGTAGGGCGCCTTGTGGCGGAAGCCGCCCGGCCGGTCAATCGTGCCCAGCAGCGACATCAGGATGGCCAGCGCGCGGATGCTTTGGAAGCCGTTGCTGTGCGCCGCCAGCCCGCGCATCGCGTGGAAGGCCACCGGGTTGCCGGTGACGCTCTTGTGCTCGCGGCCCCACCAATCGGTCCAGGCGATGGGCAGCTCGATGGTGTGGTCGCGCGCGGTCATGCCCATCTCATGCGCCAGGCGGCGGATGGTGGCTGCGGCTATGCCGGTGATGGCGGCGGCCCATTCGGGCGTGCAGTCGGCCACCCGGTCGGCCAGCAGCTGGAAAGCGGGTTTCACCGCGGTGCCGTCGGGCATCGTGAAGCTGCCGAACAGGGCCGGGTCGGCACTGTCGGTGTGGTCGGCCACCGGCTGCTGCAGCAAGCGGTCCCACCAGAAAAAGTTGTGCGGCCGCAGCGGGTTGACGATGTCACCCATGGGGTTGCGCATCATCAGGCCGAAGGCGTCGCTGGCCTCGGCCTGGTTCACCAGCTGGCCGGCATTGGTGTAGCGCACCAGGAAATCGCGGTCGTACAGGCCCAACTTGATCAGCTCGTGGATGATCGCCAGCAGCAGCGCGCCGTCGGTGCCAGGCTTGATCGGCACCCATTCGTCGGCGATGGCCGCGTAACCTGTGCGTATGGGATTGATGGCCACGAAGCGGCCACCGTCGCGCTTGAACTTGGCGAGTGCCGCCTTCATCGGGTTGCTGTGGTGGTCCTCCGCCGTGCCGATCATGTAGAAGACCTTGGCGCGTTCCAGATCGGGCCCACCGAACTCCCAGAACGATCCGCCGATGGTGTAGATCATGCCGGCGGCCATGTTCACCGAGCAGAAGCCGCCATGCGCCGCATAGTTGGGCGTGCCGAACTGGCGCGCGAACAGGCCGGTGAGGGCCTGCATCTGGTCGCGGCCGGTGAACATCGCAAACTGCTTGGGGTCGGTGGCGCGCAGGTGGCGCAGCCGGTCTTCCAGGATCTGCAAGGTCTCGTCCCAGCTGATCGGCTCGAACTCACCGGCGCCGCGCTCGCTGCCGGGCTTGCGGCGCAGCGGCTGGGTCAGGCGCGCCGGCGAGTACTGCTTCATGATGCCGGCCGAGCCCTTGGCACACAGGATGCCCTTGTTCAGCGGGTGCTCGGGGTTGCCCTCGATATAGCGCACCTCCGGGCCATCACCCTGGCCGGCATCGCGCAGGTGCACCTTGATGCCGCAGCGGCAGGCGCACATATAGCAGGTGGTGGTCTTGACGCTGGTGGTGGCACCCGGCAGCGCCGGCGCGGTGGGGTCGTGCAGCGGTGCGGTCATGGGCTTGCCTGGTTCAGTGGGCGCTTGGGCGCTGGGGGGATGCGGCGGCGGCCAGGCCGGCGGCCTGCAGGGTCTGCCGGGCGATCACGGCTTCTTCATCGGTGCGCAGCACGCGGATCTGCACTGCGCTGCCGGCGGCATTGATGCCGGGCGCGCCGGCCGCGTTCGCGGCGGCATCCAGCTGCAGGCCCATCCAGCCCGCAGCCTGGACGATGCGGGCACGCAGCGGCGCAGCGTTCTCGCCGATGCCGCCGGTGAAGACCAGGCTGTCGATGCCGCGCAGCGCGGCGGCCAGGCCGGCCAGCTCGCGCACCGCCGCCTCGACGAAATGCTCGATGGCCAGCGCCGCCGCCGGGCTGGTGCTGGCCATCAAGCGGCGCATGTCCGCCGACAGCCCAGACAAGCCCAGCAGGCCGGACTGCTGGTGCAGCAGCCGGCTCACCGCATCGGCGTCCAGGCCATGGTGCTGCATCAGGTGCAACACCACCGCCGCGTCGATGCGGCCGCAGCGGGTGCCCATGGTCAGGCCGTCCAGCGGCGAGAAGCTCATGGTCGTGGCCACCGAACGGCCCGCGGCCATGCCGCACATCGACGCGCCATTGCCCAGATGCGCCACCACCACCCGGCCGGCCAGCAGCGCGGGCTCGCGCTCGATCAGCTGGGCCCGGATGGATTCATACGACAGGCCGTGAAAGCCGTAGCGCCGAACGCCGGCGTCATGCCAGGCCTGGGGCAAGGCGAAGCGCTGGTGCACCGCCGGCTGGCTGCGGTGGAAGGCGGTGTCGAAGCAGGCCACCTGCGGCACCGCCGGGAAGGCTGCGCGGGCGGCCAGGATGCCGCTCAGGTTGTGCGGCTGGTGCAGCGGCGCCAGCGGCGCCAGCGCCTGCAGCGCGGGCAGCAGCGCGGCATCGATCAGCGCCGGCGCGCTGTGGGCTGCGCCGCCATGCACCACCCGGTGGCCCACCGCCGCCACCCGCCACTGCCCGCCCGCGGCATCCACCCGGGCCAGCACCTGGGCCAGCGCCTGCCCATGGGTGAGCGCGCCCGGCGCGTGGCCCAGGCCCTCCACCTGGCCGGTCAGCACCGGCGCCGACCGCTCGCCGCCCAGCGCGAACAGCGCGTACTTGACCGACGAGCTGCCGGCGTTGACCGTGAGCACGCAGTCGATCACGGCGCGGTCCGGGTGCAATGGCTCAGACGTAGTCCTTGTACTTGTCGAGGAAGCGCACCGGCTTGGCCAGCGCGTCGCGGCGGAAGGGGTCGCCCAGCTCGCGGGTGCACAGGATCTCGATCACGCAGGTCTTCTTGTG
>JANNZD010000524.1:0-13835 GCA_031410435.1 Betaproteobacteria bacterium
TCACCGTCTGGCAGGCCCAGGACCTGGCCCAGGCGCTGCGCGGCCTGCCGCCGGCCGCCGCGGCGCCGCGCTGACGCGGCTGCAGCGCCAGCCCCGGCGCGCGCGCCGGGTCAGACGATCTCGTGCTGCAGCGCCAGCGGCGCCAGCCGGGCCTGCACCGCCCGGGCCAGTTCGGCGCGGCGGCTGGCGTCGCCGCAGGCCAGTGCCACGCTCAGCACCTGGCCATGCAGCGCATCGGGCCGCAATTGCAGCTGCAGGCCGACGCCGGGCGTGGCCAGGTCGTCCAACAGCCGCCGCGCCATGCGCAGCGTGGCGTCCTGGCGCAGCGTCGGCTTGAAGATCTTGCCCACCGCCGTCTGCGGCATCGTGTCGATGAAGTACAGCGCCACCGGCACCGCGGCGCGCTCGGGCGTGTGCTCGCGCAGGTAGCCGATCAGCGCCGCTTCGGTCACGTCAACGCCGGGCTTGCGCTGCACATAGGCCACCGGCAGCTCACCGGCATGGGCGTCAGGCTGGCCCACCAGCGCGGCCAGCGCCACCGCGGGGTGCTTGTAGAGCAGCTCTTCCAGCGGCGCCGGGTCGATGTTGTGGCCACCGCGGATGATCAGGTCCTTGGCGCGGCCGGTGATCCACAGTTCGCCGTCGGCGTCGAGCCGGCCCAGGTCGCCCGAGTTGACCCAGCCGGGCTCGACGAAGGCGCCGACGTTGTGCTTGTCCATCAGGTAGCCGCTGAACACGCCCGGGCCGGCCATCGCCACCACGCCGATCTCGTCGGGGCCGCAGTCGCCGGTGTAGCGGCCCTCGGCGTCGATGCGCACGGTGCGCACCCGTGAATGCGGCAGCGGCCGGCCGGTGCTGCCGGCATGGCGCGGCATCTGCGGGTAACCCATGCAGTGCACGCTGGCCGTCTCGGTCATGCCGTAGACCTGCAGCACCGGCAGCCCCCTCTGCTCGAAGGCCTGCACCACCGCCACCGGAATCGCCGCGCCGCCGCCCGAGGCCACCTGCAGGCTGCTGATGTCGGCATCGCCCACCGGCACCTGCAGCGCGCCGGCCATCACCGTGGGCACGCCGCCGAATACCGCCGGGCGCCAGCGTTGCACCAGGCGCCAGACATTGCGCACCGCGCGTGGGTCGCGCCAGCCGGCGGCGCTGAGCACCACCAGGTGGCCGCCGTTGGACAGCGCCGACAGCCCTTGGGTGAGGGCGCCACCCACATGGAACAGCGGCAGGCCGAACAGGATGGCCCGCCCTGGCACCGCGATGCCGGTGATGCGCAGGCCCCAGGCCTGGTAGACCTGGTTGGCATGGCTGTGGCGCACCAGCTTGGGTGTGCCGGTGGTGCCGCCAGTGTGGAAAAAGCCGGCGATGTCGTCGGCGCGGGGCAGGCGGCCGCTGAGCAGGTGGCTGCCGGGCTCGGCGTCCAGCGCGGCGTCGAAGTCGTCGGCCGCGGTCTCGGGCCGGGCCCGGCCGCCCACCACCAGCACCGCCTTGAGCAGTGGCAACTGGTGGCGGATGGCCAGCACCTTGTCCCAGATGTCGCTGCCCTCGGTGGGGCCCAGCGTCACCAGCACCTGGGTGCCGGCGGCGTGCAGGATCTCGGCCAGCTGCGCCGCCGACAGCATCGGGTTCACCGGGTTGGCCACGCCCACCGCCTGCGCGCCGTAGAGCGCCACGAAGGCCTGCGGCAGCAGCGGCAGCAGCAGGCTGACCACATCGCCCGCGCCCACGCCCAGCCGGTGGTAGGCATTGCCGGCCTGGGTGATGCGGGCGATGAACTGGCCATGGCTCAGCGTCAGCGGCGTCTCGTCGGGGTCGGCATTCGGCAGGAAGACCAGCGCCGGCGCGTCGGGGTCGACCGCTGCGCCGATCTTCAGCGCGTCGAAGGTGCTCTGTGCGGCCACGCGGTCGGCCCAGGGGGCCTCGGCCTCGAAGCGGGCCACGTCGGCGGGGCTGGCCAGGCGGGGCAGGGTGTCGCCGATCAGGCGGTCTAGCAGGTGGGCGCGGGCGGTAGCGGACATGGGGCGGGCAGGTGGGTGGGTGATGCATCACGCTAGCGCAGCCGGCGCGCGCGCGCCACCGGGCTCGCCCCGGGGCCGCCGGCTTCAGAACGCGAAGGGCGCGCCGAAAATCCAGTTACAGGGCTCGCGCCGGTGGCCCTGTCCCAGCCTCAGCACCGTGCGACCTGCCAGCCCGAGGATGCCCCGATGATCACCGCCCTTGCCCCGATACCGCCCCGCACCCAGATCGCGCACCAGGCCGCGCAAGCGCCGCTTCGGCCCTTCGATGGGCAGGGCCAGGGCGATGTGACGCAGGCCGAGCTGGCATCGGCCCTGGTCAGGATTTCGGCACAGGGCGCGGCGCGGGCATCCGGCCAGGCCCGTACCGATGCCCAGCTGACGTTCCAGAGGATAGACGCCAACCATGATGGCCGGGTCAGCGCGCGCGAGTTTCTGCAGGGCATCTCGCAGCAACGCCGGGCT
This sequence comes from Betaproteobacteria bacterium, assembly GCA_031410435.1. Taxonomy (GTDB): domain Bacteria; phylum Pseudomonadota; class Gammaproteobacteria; order Burkholderiales; family Burkholderiaceae_C; genus Pseudaquabacterium. The sequence goes on from JANNZD010000524.1 coordinate 2,484, forward strand.
GCACCGCTGGCCGCCGCGGACGGCGCCCCGCCGGTGGCATCGGCCGTGTCGCTTGCCGCCACGCCGGGCCAGCGCCTTTCGCGCTATGCCGCGGTGCAGTCGCTGGCCATGGCGGCCGGGCCGGGTTGGCATTGATTCGCAAACCGCCGGGCGCGGCCCGACAAACCTGGTGCCAGGCGCAGGCCGCCCTCAGCCCAGCGTCATCAGGCTGGCATTGCCGCCGGCGGCAGCGGTGTTCAGGCTGAGCGAGCGCTCGACCACCAGGCGTTCCAGCGGCACCCGGGCATCCCCCGGCGCCAGGCCGGTGAGGCTGACGATGGGCCCCGGCCGGCCGGCCAGCAGGCTGGCGGTGGCCCGCAAGCTGTCCGCCGGGCCATGCTGGATCACCGCGTCGAAGGCCGCACCGGGCCGGATCCAGTCGTCGGCCAGCGTGATGCGCTCGCGCACCTCGGCCGGCAGGCGCTCGCGCAGCGCGGCGGCCGCAGCCGGCCAAAGCGCTTGGCTGTCCACCGCCAGCACGGCGGCCAGCTGGGCCAATTGGTCGGCCTCGGCGGTGGGGCCGTCGCCGGCCACCAGGCATAGCACCGCCTCGCGCGGCTGCACCGCATAGAGGTTGGCCTCGCCGGTGGGGCCGGGCAGGGCGATCCAGCCGGTGGCCGGGCTCTCGGCCAGGGCCTGGTCACAGACCGCGGCCAGCTCGCTCCGGCCCTGCCGGCCGGCCCAACGGCGCAAGGCGGCCAGGGCGGGCGCGGCGGCTTCACGGTCGGGTGCGGCGGCGGCCGGGCCGCGCAGGGGCAGCTCGGTCAGCGGGCCGCTGCGCGCCACCGCCAGGCGCGCGGCCTGCAGCGGCCGCTCGGCCAACAGGCGCAGCAGGTAGAGCGGCCCGCCGGCCTTGGGGCCGGTGCCCGAAAGGCCCTCGCCGCCAAAGGGCTGCACTCCCACCACTGCGCCGACGATGTTGCGGTTGACATACACATTACCAGCCCGGGACGCTGCCAGCACCTGGGCCACGGTCTCGTCGATGCGGGTGTGCACGCCCTGGGTCAGGCTGTAGCCGGTGGCATTGATCTGCTCCAGCGTGTCGGCCAGGTGCTCCCGGCGGTAGCGCAGCACATGCAGTACCGGGCCGAAGACCTCGCGCTGCAGATCGTCCACGCTGCGCAGCTCGATGATCGTCGGCGCGACGAAATGGCCCTGTCGCGCCAGATCGGCCGGCAAGGCGCCGCGCCAGACGCGTCGACCCTGGGACTGAAGCCCGCCGACATGGCGCTCGATCGCGGCTTGGGCCTCGGCATCGATCACCGGGCCGATGTCGGTGGCCAGCGCGCGCGGGTCGCCCAGCTGCAGTTGCTGCACCGCGCCCTGCAGCATGGCGATCAAGCGGTCGGCCACCTCGTCTTGCACGCACAGCAGACGCAGCGCCGAGCAGCGCTGGCCGGCGCTGTCGAAGGCCGAGGCCACGATGTCGGCAGTGGCCTGCTCGGCCAGGGCCGAGCTGTCGACCACCATGGCATTCTGGCCTCCGGTCTCGGCGATCAGCGTCACCACCTGGCCGCCGGCCGTCAGGCGCCTGGCCAGCGTGGCCTGCAGCAGCCGCGCCACCTCGGTGGACCCGGTGAACAGCACGCCGTTGACCCGCGCATCGCCCACCAGCGCCGCACCCACGGTCTCGCCGCGCCCGGGCAGCAACTGCAGCGCGGCGCGCGGCACGCCGGCCGCATGCAGGGCCTGCACCGCGGCGGCGGCGATCAGCGGGGTCTGCTCGGCCGGCTTGGCCAGCACTACATTGCCGGCAGCCAGGGCGGCCGCCACCTGGCCGGTGAAGATGGCCAGCGGGAAGTTCCACGGGCTGATGCACACCACCGCGCCCAGTGGCCGGTGGCTGGCGTTGTCGAAATCGCGCCGCACCTCGGCCGCGTAGTAGCGCAGGAAGTCCACCGCCTCGCGCACTTCGGCCACGGCGTTCGCGCAGGTCTTGCCGGCCTCGCGCACCAGCAGCGGCAGCAGGCGCTCGGTGTCGGCGTCCAGCGCGTCGGCGGCGGCGTCCAGCAAGGCCGCGCGCGCGGCCGGCGCGGTCGCGGCCCAGGCTGGTGCACCTTGGTGGGCGGCGGCAAGCGCGGCCTGCACTTGCGGCCCGTCGGCCTCCTGCACCTGGCCGACGATGTCACCGGGGTCGGCCGGGTTGCGCACCGGCTGCCAGGGCGCACCGCGCGGGTCGGCTGCGGCGCCGCCAGCCTGATCGGCGGGATCAGCCGGTTCATCGGCCAGCAGCGGCGCGGCGCGCCAGTCACTGTGGGCAGCGTCGGCCAGGGCCTGGCTCAGGCGGGCCAGCGTGCCCTCGTCGGCCAGGTCCCGCCCGCGTGAATTGGGTCGCTGCGTGCCGAACAGCGCCAGCGGCAGCGGGATCAAAGGGTGTGGCGCACCCAGCCGGCCGTCGGCCACCGCCAGCTCGCTCACCGTCTGCACCGGGTCCTGCACCAGGGCTGCCAGCGGCAGGTTGTCGTCGGCGATGCGGTTGACGAAGCTGGTGTTGGCGCCGTTCTCCAGCAGCCGCCGCACCAGGTAGGCCAGCAGCGTGTCGTGGGTGCCTACCGGGGCGTAGATGCGGCAGGGGCGGGCCAGCTTGCCGTCGGCAATGCTTCCCACCACCTGCTCGTACAAGGGCTCGCCCATGCCGTGCAGGCACTGGAACTCGTACTGGCCCTGGTGGAAGGCGTCACCGGCCAGGGTGTGGATGGCGGCCAGGCTGTGCGCGTTGTGGGTGGCGAACTGCGGGAACACCGCGTCGGGTGCGGCCAGCAACTGCCGGGCGCAGGCGATGTAGGCCAGGTCGGTATAGGGCTTGCGGGTGTAGACCGGGTAGCCGGCCTGGCCGTCGACCTGGGCGCGCTTGATCTCGCTGTCCCAGTAGGCGCCCTTGACCAGCCGCACCATCAGCCGGTGGCCGCTGCGCCGGGCCAGGTCGATGAGAAAATCCACCACCGCCGGGCAGCGCTTTTGGTAGGCCTGGATCACGAAGCCGATGCCCTGCCAGCCGGCCAGCGCGGGCTCGAAGCACAGGCGCTCCAGCAGGTCGAGCGACAGCGCCAGCCGGTCGGACTCTTCGGCGTCGATGTTCAGGCCGATGTCGTGGCTGCGGGCCAGGGTCGCCAGGGTCAACAGGCGCGGATACAGCTCGGCCATCACCCGGCCCACCTGGGCCCGTGCATAGCGCGGATGCAGGGCGGACAGCTTGATCGAGATGCCCGGCCCATCGACGATGCCGCGCCCGGCCGATGCCGCACCGATGGCATCGATGGCGGTCTCGTAGGCGCGCAGGTAGCGCTGGGCATCGGCCTCGGTCATGGCCGCCTCGCCCAGCATGTCGTAGCTGTAGCGGAAGCCCTGGGCCTCGCGCGGCCGGGCATTGGCCAGTGCTTGCTCGATGGTCTCGCCGGTAACGAATTGCTCGCCCATCATGCGCATGGCCATGTCCACGCCCTTGCGGATCAGTGGCTCGCCGCCGCGCGCCAGGGTGCGCCGCAGCGTCTGGGTCAGGCCGCGGTCGCTGTGGGTGGCCACCAGACGGCCGGTCAGCAGCAGGCCCCAGGCCGCGGCATTGACAAACAGCGAGGGGCTCTGGCCCAGGTGGGCCTGCCAGTTGCCCTGGGCGATCTTGTCGCGGATCAGCGCGTCGCGGGTGGCCGCGTCGGGGATGCGCAGCAGCGCCTCGGCCAGGCACATCAGGGCCACGCCCTCCTGCGAGCTGAGCGCGAACTCCTGCAGCAGGCCCTGCACCAGGCCGGCGCGGCCACCTTCGCGGGCGCGCTCGCGCACGCCCCGGGCAATGCGCAGCGCCAGGGCCTGCGCGGCGTCGGCCTGTGCCGGCGGCAGCGTGGCCGCAGCCACCAGGCCGGGCACCAGGTCGGGCTCGGGGCTGCGGGTCAGCGCGGTGATGGCCTGGCGCAGGGGGGTCAGGGTCAGCGGCGGGGTCAGGGCGGGCATGGCGGGCTCCAGCGGGCAGGGCGGCGCCGGGCGGCGTCAGGCCCGCAGTGTGATGCCGGTGCGGCCGAGTTTTGTGCGGGTATGGGCGGGCTTGGCCGGGCTTTGTGCGGGGCGGTCGGCGTGGAGCAGGCCGAACAGGTCCTTGGGGTCGTCGTTGGCCGGCACCAGCTCGACATACTCGCCCAGCCCTAGGGCCTGTGCGCTGGCGTAGAGGTAGGCCAGCGCCGAATAATCTTCCAGCGCAAAGCCCACCGAGTCGAAGATCGTCACCTGGCCGGCGTGTTCGCGGCCCACGGACTGGCCGCTGAGCACGCGCCAGAACTCGGTCACCGGGAAGTCGGCCGGCATCTGCTGGATCTCGCCCTCGATGCGGGTCTGCGGCTCGAACTCGACGAACACCGGGCCGGCGCGCAGCACCTGGGGGTGCAACTCGGTCTTGCCGGGGCAGTCGCCGCCCACTGCATTCAGGTGCATGCCGGGTTCGATCATCGCGGGCGTCAGGATGGTGGCATTGGACTTGTCGGCGGTGACGGTGGTGACGATGTCGGCACCGCGCACCGCGTCGGCGATGCTGCTGGCGATGCGCACGGTCAGTCCTTCGCCGGCCAGGTTGGCGGCCAGCTTGGCGCTGGCGGCGGCGTCGGTGTCGAACAGGCTGAGCTCGCGCACGCCCACCAGGTCGCGGAAGGCCAGGGCCTGGAACTCGCTCTGCGCGCCATTGCCGACCAGCGCCATGCGCCGGCTGCCCGGGCGGGCCCGCACCCGCGCGGCCAGGGCCGACATCGCGGCGGTGCGGATGGCGGTGGTCAGCGTCAGCTCCGACAGCAGCAGCGGCAGGCCGGTGGCCACGTCGGCCAGCACGCCGAAGGCCATCACCGTGGGCAGGCCGAAACGGTGGTTGGCCGGGTGGCCGTTCACATACTTGAAGGCAAAGCGCTGGGCGTCGGCAATCGGCATCAGCTCCACCACGCCGTCGGCCGAATGGCAGGCCAGGCGGGCGGATTTGTCGAAGTCGGGCCAGCGTCGGAAGTCGGCCTCGATGCGCTCGGCCACACCGGCCAAGCAGGCCGACAGGCCTTGGCGGCGCACCAGTTCCACCACCTGGGACACGCTCAGGTAGAGGGTGGCGGTCTGGGTGGGTGCGGGGCGGCCGGCACGGGATGGGCGGTGCGCAAGCAGCGGGTGGTTGCGGTTGGGCTGCGACATGGTCAGGCTCCGGACAAGGCGATGACGCAGTCTCCGGTGGCCCGACTTCAATTGAAATGCCGAAGTTTGTACCGTTATGAAATTTTCTTTGGCAATATGTCAGATGTGATTGACATATTGCTCAGAAACCCGAGCTCAAGGGGGCGGGCCGTCATTGACCTTGCGCCAGGCCTCGCGCTCGGCCTGCCGGGCCTGCGCGGCCTGGCCCAGGGCCTGCATGGCATCCTGGCGGGCCTGCCGTTCATGGGCCTGGGCCTGTTCGAGTTGCCAGGCCAGCCGCGAGGTGGCTAGCGCCAATGCCGCCAGCGCCACCACACCGGCCAGCCCGGTCGCCAGCCCCCAGGCCCGGTTGCGGTGCCGGCCCTGGCCTTGCGGATGCGCGCCGCCGCCTGGGGCCAGCACCGGATCGTGTGCCAGCAAGCTTTGCAGATCGCCCTGCAGCGCGCTGGCGGTGCCATGGCGCTGGGCCGGATCATGCGCCGTGGCCGTGGCCACGATGCTGGCCAGCCCGGCGCGCTGCGGGTATGAGGCCTCGGCCAACACCGGCTGCAGCAGTTCGGCCAGCAGCCGGCCCAGGCTGAAGATGTCGCTGGCCGGGCCGGGGGCCTGGCCGGCCTCCTGCTCGGGGCTGGCATAGCCCGGGCTCATGCCCACGGCCGCGTCATTGGCCTGGCCTTCGAGCCGGGCGATGCCGAAGTCCAGCAGCATCACCCGGCCTTCGGCATTGACCAGCACATTCGCCGGCTTGATGTCGCAGTGGATCACCCCATGGCGGTGGGCATGGGCCACCGCGTCGCAGACCGATCCGAACAGCGCCAGCCGGGCCGCCAGCGTGGACTGTTGCCGTTCGCACCAGATGTCCAGGGTGTCGCCGTCGGCGTACTCCATCACCAGATAGGGCTGGCCCGCGGGGGTGGTGCCGCCGTCGAGCAGCTTGGCGATGTGGGCATGGTTCAGCCGGGCCAGGATCTGGCGCTCGCTGGTCAGGCGCGCCAGGGCCTCGGCACCCGACCAGCCCAGCAGCAGCTTGATGGCCGCCTGCTGCTGGTAGTGGCCGTCACTGCGCTCGGCCAGGTAGACCCGGCCCATGCCGCCCTCGCCCAGCGGCCGCAACAGGGTCCAGGCGCCCAGCTGGTCGCCGGGGCGCAGCTGGCTGCCCAGCCACTGCGTGGCCGCCAAGGCCACCACGCCAGAGAAGCGGGTGGCACCACCCGCAGGCGCCAGCAGGGCCAGCACCTCGCGCTGGGTGTCGTCGTCGGCGCCCAGTGACCGCAGCGCGGCCCGCTGGGCGCTGGCATTCGGCAGATCGCAGACTGCATTGAACAACTGCTTGACGCGGCCGTGACGTGACGGCTGGTCGCTGGCGGGCGGCGTCATCGGGCGGGGCTCATGCCGGCCATCGTGCCACAGCCGCTGGCGCGCCGGCGCTTGTGCCCCCCCCGGTATGGGCGTCCGGCCAGGTCGGGCCGGCGCGCCACAATGGGTTTTCAAAGGAGCGCCCGTGGTCGGTCGACCCGCGCAGATGCGCGCACTGCGGCAGCGGCCGTGCTGACGGGCGGGGCCGGGCCTCAGCCGGCGAGCGCCTTGTGCCTGGTCTGGCCGGGCGAGGCCGCCGCGGCCGGTGGCCCCACCGTGGGGGCCGACCGGCTGGCCACGGCGCGCCAGCTGGCCTTGGCGCATGGCGGCCGCATCGACGGCGCGTGCGCGCAGGCGCTGGGCGTGCACTTCCCGCCCGGGTCGGCCCAGGCCGGCCCCACCGAGCGGGCGCTGCACTGTGGCCTGGCCTTGCTGGCCCTGTTCGACCCTGTCCCGGCACAGGCCCGGCCCTGCCTGGGTGTGCACAGCGGGCCCCTGGCCGCAGAGCCTCGACCGGATGAGCCCCCCGACAGCCTGTTGCGGGTGGCGGCCGACCTGGCCCAGGCAGCCCCGCCGGGGCGGCTGTGCCTGAGCCTGGCCGCTGCGGCACTGGTGCGCGGGCAGTTCGACACCGACCCACCGATGCCGCTGCACATCACGGGGCGGGACAGCCCCTTGCCAGCCAGCCTGTTGCGGTCGACCGTGCTGGCGGCCGACGATGAGGTGCCCGCGCCGCCGGTCGGCCGCCAGGGCGAGCTGGTGCAGCTGCAGGCCGCCTTTGCGCAGGTGTGCCGGGCCGCCCGAGCCGCGGCGCTGACGCTGCTGGCCGAGCCCGGCCTCGGCAAAAGCCGGCTGCTGCAGGCCTTTGCCGGCTGGGCCCTGGCCCAGCCGCAGGCCCTGCATGTACTGCAGGCCCGCGCCACGGCCCAGACCGAAGGGCAGCCCTTCGGCCTGCTGGGTCGCCTGCTGCGGGTCTTCTGCCAGATCGACGCTGATAGCAGCGCCGACGCCGCGCGCGCGCGTTTCGAAGCGGTGCTGCTGCCCTGGTTCCTGCACGAGGACGGCGCCGACCAGGCCCAGGGCCATGTCCATGTGCTGGGGCACCTGATCGGCCTGGCCTTTGCCGACAGCCGCCATGTGCAGGGCCTGCTCAGCGCGCCCCAGCAGATCCGGCCGCTGGCCCTGCATGCCTGCGCGCTGTGGCTGCGGCGCCTCACTGCCGCAGGCCAGGTGCCGGTGCTGTTGCAGATCGAGGACCTGCACTGGGCCGACAGCGAGAGCCTGGACTGCCTCGACCAGCTGCTGAAGGTCAATCACGACACCGCACTGCTGCTTGTGGGCACCGGCCGGCCGGTGCTGGCCGAGACGCGGCCCGCCTGGGCCTGCAATGCCGGCGTGCATGCCCGACTCGACCTGGGCCCGCTGGCCCCGGCCGCCAGCCTGCAGTTGGCCGCCGCCTTGCTGCGCCGGCTGCCGCTGCTGCCGCCAGGCCTGCTGGACCGCGTGGTGCAGGCCAGCTGGGGCAACCCCTACTGCATCGAAGAGCGCGTCAAGCTGCTGATCGATCAAGGTGCCATTCAGGCGGGCGCCGCTGCCTGGTCGGTCAACCCGACGCGCTGGCGCACGGCCCGGCTGCCCGACACCCTTTCCGGGGTGCTGGCCGCCCGCATGAAACTGCTGCCCGCCGCCGAGCGGCGCGTGCTGCAACGGGCCAGCGTGATCGGGCCGGTGTTCTTGCAGGACGCGCTGCTGGCCCTGGGTGCCGGCGCAGCCCAGGCGATGCGGGGCCTGATGCAGCGTGAACTGACCCTGGCCGCTGGCGGGGCCGGTGGCGCCGGTGCGCCCGGTGATTTCAGCTTCAAGCACCAGCTGCTGCAGCAGCTGGCCTATGACGCCTTGCCCCAACTCACCCGCCGCGCCTTGCACGGCAAGCTGGCGCGCTGGCTGCTGACGCTGACCGGCCTGGCCTCGGGCGACGCGCAGGGCCTGGCCGCCCACCATTTCGAGCAGGCCGGCGATGCCGACCTGGCCGCAGACCAGCACACCCGCGCGGCCGAGCAGGCGGCCTCGCGCTCGGCCACGCAGGCGGTGCGCATGCATGTGGCGCGCGCGCTAGCGCTGCTGGACGGCCTGCCGGACCAGCCCGAACGCCAGCGCTTGCGCTGGCGCCTGCTGCGCACCCGGGTGGCGATGTTCGAAAGCGGCAGCCCGCGCGACCAGCACCTGGTCGACCTCGACGCGCTGGCCGTGCTGGCCGATGCCTGGGGCGACGACGCCCGCCGTGCCGATGCCTGGGCCAGCCGCTGCCACTTCTGCATGCTGACGGCCGACTACGCGGCCATGAAGACCGCCGCCCGCCAGGGCATGGCCTGTGCCTCGCGGGCCGGCGCGGAGGCCCTCCGCCTGGGGGCCATGCGCATGCTGGGCATGGCCCTGCTCTACCAGCGGGATGCCGACGCGGCGCTGCGCCTGGTCAGCCAGTGCCTGCCGCAAGCGCGCGCGCTGGGCCTGTTGCGGATCGAGTCGGCCTGCCTGAACACCCTGGCCATGATCGCCCAGCTGCAGGACGACCCGGTGGCCCGCCTGCGCCTGCATGAGCAGGAGCTGCCCCTCGAGCGGCAACTGGGCAACCGGCGCAACGAGGCCCTGGTGCTGGCCAATATCGGCGGTGCCTGGCAACACCTGGGCGAGGTGGTGCAGAGCCGGCATTACAGCGAAGAAGCCCTGCGCCTGGCGCGCAGCCTGGGCCACCGCCTGAGCGAATGCGGCACCCTGTGCTGCCTGTCGCGGCTGGCCTGCTGGCTGGGCGACGGCCCCGAGGCGGTGCGCCTGGCGCAGCAGGCCTGGGAGGCCGCCGCAGCGGTGGGCATGCCCAATTGGGAGTCGCTAGCGCTCCAGCGCCTGGGTGAGGCCCACTGGGCCGCCGGCCAACCGGCGGCGTCGGCAGCGGCCTTCGAGCGCGAGGTGGTCCTGGCCTTGACGCACAAGCTGCCCGCGATGGCCGACAGCAGCGCCGGCCTGGCCCGTGCCGCGCTGGCGCTGGGCGATCTGCCGGCGGCGCTGCAGCGGGTGCAGGAGTTGCTGGACCGCGATGCCCGGTCCGGTTACGCCAAGGACGCCGACACCCCGCGCCGGGTGGAGCTGGTCTGCCACCTGGTCTTGTCGGCTGCCGGCGACAGCCGTGCCGCGGCCTGGCTGCAGCGCGCCCATGCCGAGCTGCTGGCCACGGCGGCCAATATCTCCGACGCCACCTTGCGCGAGGGCTTTCTCAACAACGTGCCCGACCACCGGGCCATCTTGTCGGCCTGGGCCCTGCAGCAACAGGCGGCAGCACCGGGCTGACGCCCTGGCCCCGGGCCGTCAGCCATGGCGCGATTCGCGCAGCGTGCGCACCATCGCCACCAGCTTCGGGCCCACCTCGTCGCGCAGCCAGCCGGCCCCCGGTTGCAAGTTGCTGCCCACCTTGAGAAAGCTGCAATTGAAGACGATCAGCTCGCCGCCCGGCGTGCGGCCATAGGGCACGCCGACGGCTTGCACGTCGGTGACCAGGTCGCCGTCCACCGCGCAGAAGCCCTGGCGCAGGCAATCGTCGCGGGCCTGCCGGATGGCGGGCTCGAAGCGGGCCCAGTCGCCGGGGGTCTTGACGCGGATCTCGTTGCACACGGCCTCGCGGGTGGCGCTATCGCAGCCGGCCAGCCAGGCCCTGCCGATGGCGCTGCCGGCCATCGGCAGCGACAAGCCAATGTCGGCCATCGCGCCCGACACATGGGCGCGGCGCCGGCTGCGGCAGGTTTCCACCAGCACGATGCTGAGCCGGTCGCGGATGCCCATTGACACATCGCCGCCGGTCTCGTCGGCCAGCTCGTTCATCAACGGGCGGGCATGTTGGCGCAGGCCGATCGAGGCCATCAGTGGGTAGGTGGCCGAGACGATGGCCGAGCCCAATTGGTACTTGCCGTACTTGGCGCTGGGCTTCAGGTAGCCCAGCGCCACCAGGGTGTAGGTCAGGCGCGAGATGGTGGGCCGGGGCAGGCCGGTGCGCTCGGCCAGCTCGGCGTTGGACAGCATCGCGTCACCCGCCGCAAAGCAGCGCAGCAGCTCGATGCCGCGCGCCAGCGTGGTGGCGAACTGCTTGTCGCCGGCAAAGTCCTCGTAGCCCAAGGGCACGCGGCGCGGCTGGTTCAGCAGGTAGCGTTCGCGGTCGGGGTCGGCGGGGGTTTGACGGGTGGCCATGAAGGCTTTCCAGGTGGGCATATCGAACGACTTGACAGCATATCGAAATGCGGCACCGCAGCTTGACCTGGGGCAACTACCCTGCGCTTGCGGCGGTGCAGTGGCCCGCCGCCGCACCCAGGAGACCGCGATGAAGCTAGCCGACCTGCCCCTGCATGACATCCCCGCGCTGTCGGGCAACAACGCCCCGGTGCACGATGAACGGGTGCTGGACAACTTGCCGGTGATCGGCGAGCTGCCGGCCGACCTGAACGGCCTGTATGTGCGCAACGGCCCCAACCCCTACTACCCGCCGGGCTGGCGCTACCACGCCTATGACGGCGACGGCATGCTGCATGCGCTGCGCTTTGACCGCGGCCAGGTCAGCTACCGCAACCGCTGGGTGCAGACCGGCGCGCTGGGCGACGAGATCGCCGCCGGCCATGCGCTATGGACCGGCCTGAAAGAGGCACCGCGCCGCGACACGCCCGATCAGCCGCTGAAGAACACCAGCAACACCGATGTCAAGTTCCATGCCGGCAGGCTGATCACCATGTGGTATCGCTCGGGCCTGCCTTACGCGGTAGACCCTTA
>JANNZD010000525.1:0-7305 GCA_031410435.1 Betaproteobacteria bacterium
GTCGGGTAAACCGCCGGAGGATAGCCGGGGCCACAGCCCCAGCCTTCACACGGCAGGGGTCATACGCCCAGTGCGGCGAGCCCGGCGCGGGCGGTTTGGGCGTCTGCTGTGGACTTCACACCGCTCACACCCACCGCACCAATGACCTGACCTTCCACCACGATGGGCACGCCACCCTCCAGCATGCCGTGCAGCACCGGCGCGCTGAGGAAGGACATGCGGCCACCGTTGATCATGTCCTCATAGACCTTGCTCTCACGCCGGCCCAGTGCAGCGGTGCGGGCCTTGGCCGGCGCAATCTCGGCCGAAATGGGCGCGGCGCCGTCCAGCCGCTGCAACCAGAGCAGGTGGCCGCCGTCGTCAACGACGGCCAGCGTCACGGCCCAGCCGTTGCTGGTGGCTTCGGTTTCGGCGGCGGCGGCAATGGCACGCACGTCGGCGAGGGTCAGGGTGGGTTTGGTTTTCATGCCTGTAACGATAACGCCACCGAAGCGCGTGCATTTCGGCAGAGCCTGTGGGGCCTTGGTACCGCAGGGCGGTGGCGCCCTAGAATGCGGTTCGCATCAAGCTTTGATGCTTCACCATTTTTCGGAGGTTTCCATGGACGACAGCCTGCAGAACTATCCTGGCCTGGCCGGTAGCGGCGCGCTCGCCGACCAACGCAATCGTGTACTCCGTAACACCTACTGGTTGCTGGCCCTGAGCATGGTGCCCACGGTGCTGGGTGCCTGGATCGGCGTCACCACAGGCATCACGATGGCGCTGGGCGCCGGCATGAGTGCGGTGGTGTTCCTGGCTGGCGCCTTCGGTTTCATGTTCGCGATCGAAAAGACCAAGGATTCCTCGACCGGCGTCTATGTGCTGCTGGCCTTCACCTTCTTCATGGGCCTGATGCTGGCGCGCATGCTGTCGATGATCCTGGGCTTCAAGAATGGCTCGTCGCTGATCATGACGGCCTTTGGCGGCACCGCGGTGGTGTTTCTAGGCATGGCCACGCTGGCCAGCGTGATCAAGCGCGATCTGACCAATATGGGCAAATTCCTGTTTGTTGGCGCGCTGATCCTGATGGTGGCGGGCATCGTCAACATCTTCCTGCAGTCCAGCGCGATGATGATGACCCTGTCGGTGCTGGCCATCGTGATCTTCTCGGGCTTCATGCTCTTCGACATCAAGCGCGTGATCGACGGCGGCGAGACCAACTACATCAGCGCCACGCTGGCCATCTACCTGGACATCTACAACGTGTTCCAGAGCCTGCTCGCCATCCTGGGCATTGCCGGCGGCGAACGCGACTGATTGCCAGGCTGCGGCCTGATCCGGAAGGGCTCCCTCGGGAGCCCTTTTTCATGCGCAGGCCCGCTCGAACACCGCCATGCTTTCCACATGCGCGGTGTGCGGGAACATGTTCACCGCCCCCGCTGCCACGCAGTGGTAGCCCGCCTGATGCACCAGCAGACCAGCGTCGCGCGCCAAGGTGGCCGGGTTGCAGCTGACGTAGACGATGCGCTGCGGCGGCGCCCAGCCCCGGCGCGGCGCGATATGCAGGTCGGCCAGCGCCTTGGCCAGGGCAAAGGCGCCCTCGCGCGGCGGGTCGACCAGCCACTTCTCGGCAGCCCCGAAGGCCACCAGGTCGTCGGCCGACAACTCGAACAGGTTGCGCGCGGCAAAACTGGCGCGCTCTTGCAGGCCATTGCGCAGCGCGTTGTCGCGCGATCGCTGCACCAGGGTCTCGCTGCCCTCGATGCCCAGCACCTCGCGGGCCCGGGTGGCGATGGGCAGCGTGAAATTGCCCAGGCCGCAGAACCAGTCGATCACCCGCTCGTCACGCTGCGGCGCCAGCAGGCGCAGTGCCCGGCCCACCAGCACCGTGTTGATGGCATGGTTGACCTGGGTGAAATCGGTGGGCTTGAAGGGCATGGTGATGCCGAACTCGGGCAGGCTGTAGGCCAGTTCCGGCCCGCCTTCGTCCAGCAGGTGCACGGTGTCCGGCCCCTTGGGCTGCAGCCACCACTGCACGCCGCGCTCGGCACCGAACCGGCGCAGGCGATCGGCATCGGCCGGGCTCACCGGCTCGAGGTGGCGCAGCACCAGCGCGATCACCGGGCCTTCGGCGCGCTCACCGATGGCCAGTTCGATCTGCGGCAGGCGGTCGCGCTGGTCCATGCCGGCGATCAGCGTGCGCAGCGGCATCAGCATCTGGCTGACCTTGGCCGGCAGCACCGGGCAGACCTGCATGTCGGCCACATAGCGGCTCTTGCGCTCATGGAAACCCACCAGCACCGTGCCCTTCTTGGCCACCCAGCGCACCGACAGCCGGGCCCGGTAGCGGTAGCCCCAGGTCGGGCCTTCGATCGGGCGCAGCAACTGCTCGGGCCGCAGCTTGGCCAGGTGCTGCAGGTTGTCTTCCAGCACCCGCTGCTTGACCGCCACCTGCGCGCCGGCATGCAGGTGCTGCATCTTGCAGCCGCCACAGGCGCCGGCATGCAGGCCGAAGTGCGGGCAGCCCGGGCGTACGCGCTGTGCACTCTCGCGCCGCATCGCCGTCATGGTGCCCTGCTCCCAGGCGTTCTTGCTGCGGCCCACGCTGACCTGCACCTGCTCACCGGGCAGCGCACCCTCTATGAACACCACCTTGCCGTCGGCATTGCGGGCCACGCCCTGGGCTTCGAGGTCGAGGGAATCGACCGTCAACCATTCGTCTCTAGCTGTCATCTGCGGATTATCCGGCCCAAGAAAAAGGCCGCCCTGAGGCGGCCCGGCCTGGCCTATCCAGCGCGTCAGGGCTTGATGTAGTCCGAGACCACCTTCCAGCGGCCGTCGACGATCTGCGAGATACGCGACAGATCGTTGCCCAGGCGCTTGGTCGGCGAATAGCTGACCAGCGGCGAGCCGAACATGTCGGGCTCGATCTTCATCGTGTCCATGGCCTTGATGAAGGTCTCGGTGTTGAGGTTGGCACCGGCGCGCGAGGCTGCCAAGGCAAAGGTGTCGATGATCTGGTAGCCGTAGACCGAGAACACCGTCGGATCCTCACTGAACTTGGTCTTGTACTTGTTGGCCCAGAAGCGCAGCGGCTGCGAGGCCTCGTCCAGGTAGGGATGCTGGGCCGACATCGTGGCAAACAGGCCATCCATGGGCTTGCCGCCCAGCTTGTGGATCAGGTCGGTATAGGACGCGCTGGTGCCCAGGAACAGCGGGTTGAAGCCAGTCTTGCGCGATTCACCGATGGCCCCGATGGTCTCGCGGATGATGGTGCCCAGCACCACCACCTCGCAGCCGCCGGCCTTCATCCGCGCCACCTGCGACGAGAAATCGGTGGCACCGCGCTTGTAGCTGGTCTTCTCGACCAACTCCATGTTCATCGCCTTGAGCGCCGCCTCAGCGCCGCGCATCACCTCCAGTCCGAACTCGTCATCCTGGTACAAGGTGCAGACCTTTTTCGCGCCCTTGTCCTTGACCATCTTGGGCAGCACCGTGCGCACCTGGTCATAGTAGGTGGCGGCAAACGAGTACTTGAGCTTGTGGAAGGGCTCGTACATCTCGCGCGCCGCGGTGATCGGCAGGAAGTTGATGATGTTCTTCTCGAACTGCACCGGCATCGCCGCATTGTTGTGGGCGGTGCCCACATGGCCGGCCATCAGGAAGATCTTGTCCTGGTTGACCAGTTTCTGCGCCGCCAGCACCGCGCGCTTGGGGTCGTAGCCCGAGTCCTCGACCAGCAGCTTGAGCTTGCGTCCGCCAATGCCGCCCTGCTCGTTGATCTCATCGACCCGCAATTGCATGCCGTTGCGGGCCTGCTTGCCAAAGGCCGCGATCGGGCCCGACAAATCCTGGATGGTGCCCAGCAGGATTTCGGTCTTGCTGACGCCCTGCACCTGGGCCTGGCTGGCAAAGGCAGCGCTCAGCGCCAGGATGGCGGCGGTGAATGGGACAAGTTTCATGGGTCGCGTCTCCGGGTCAGCCCCCCAACGGGGCCCCGCCGGGATGCTAGCCGCCACCGGGCAGCGGCGGACCCCAGGGAAACGCGGTGGCCGCCGGGCCAGCCACCTGCTTTCAGCGCGCCGGCAGCAGCCGTGCCGGGTCGATCGGCTTGCCCTGGCGGCGGATCTCAAAGTGCAGCTGCACCCGCTCGGCATCGCTCGAGCCCATCTCGGCGATTTTCTGGCCGCGACGCACTGCCTGGTCTTCCTTGACCAACAGGGTCTGGTTGTGGGCATAGGCAGTGAGGTAGGTACTGTTGTGCTTGACGATCACCAGATTGCCATAGCCGCGCAGGCCCGAGCCGGCGTACACCACCCGGCCGTCGGCAGCCGCCAGCACCGGGTCGCCGGCCTTGCCGGCGATGGCCAGGCCCTTCTGGCGGCCCTCCTCAAAGCCCGCCAGCACCGGGCCGGCGGCTGGCCAGGCCCAGCCCAGGTCGTCGTCGCCCTCGCGCGGCGCGGCTGCGCTGGCTGGGGCCGACGCCGCAGCACTGGCAGCCGCCGCTGCGGCCGAGCTGGTGGGGGCATTGGTGACCGGGGCGGTGGCAGGCGCCGCAGCCACCGGCTTGCCGTCCAGCGGCCTGGCCTCGACCTTGGCGCCGGCCACGCCGCGCGCGGCGGCCACCCCGGGATCGACCCCCGGCGGCAGCACCCGCAAGACCTGGCCGACCTCGATCAGGTTGGGGTTGTCGATGGCGTTCCAGCGCACCACATCGCGCCAGTTCTGGCCGTTGTCCAGGCCGATGCGGATCAGCGTGTCGCCGGGCTTGACGGTGTAGTAGCCCGGCTTGCCGGCGTTCTCGACACCCGGCAGCGGCTTGGGCGCATCGGCCGGCCCGGCTTCGGTGGGCGCGCCAGCCACTGCGGCGGTGGCGGCCGGGGCACCCGGCGCCTTGGCCACCGGGCGGGCCGGCAAGCGGCTCTCGACCGGTGCATTGTTGGGCGGCGACGCACAGGCCGTCAGCAGGGCCAGCACGGCCATCAAGGGCCCGCAGCCGGCTTGCATAAGGATGGATCGGGCAATGGACATGGGTGGGTGGACCTTGGCGGGCCGCCGAGGCAGCCCCATCAGACGATGCCGGATTTTAGGGGGACGAAATGCACCGCCTCGTGCTCGCTGCGGTGGCAACCGTCGGCATGCTTGTCGATCACCACCAGCACCTGGCCGCGTCCACCGCCGCGCTGCATGGGCGCCACCAGCCGGCCACCCACGGCCAGTTGATCGAGCCAGGCCGGCGGCAGCGATTGCCCCCCGGCGGCGGCGATGATGCTGTCAAACGGGGCGTCGGGACCATGGCCCAGCATGCCGTCAGCGTGCACCAGCCGCACCTGGTCCAGCCCCAGCGGCGCCAACTGGCTGGCGGCCTTGTCGAACAAGGGCCGCAGCCGCTCAATCGACACCACCCGCTGGGCCAGCCTGGCCAGCAGCGCGGTCTGGTAGCCGCAGCCGGTGCCGACCTCCAGCGTGCGGCCCAGGTGGCCGCGGCTGTGGGCCAGCGCGCCGCCATACAGCAGCTCGATCATGCGCGCCACCACCGACGGCTTGGAGATGGTCTGGCCATGACCGATCGGCAGGCTGGTGTCCTCGTAGGCCTGGATCGCCAGCGCGCTGTCGACACAGCTGTGGCGCAGCACGGCCTGCATCGCCGCGAACACCGGCTCGCAGCGGATGCCCTCGGCGCGCAGGCGCTGCACCATGCGTTGGCGCACCAGCAGCGAATCCAGCCCCAGGCCCTGGGGCGGTGCCTGCCGATGGGCGTCGCGCGCGGCCTCGTGCAGCGGGCGCTGCGGTCGCAAGGTGGCGCGGCCGTGGGCCGGCGGGCCAGCCCGGGCGTCCCGGCCCATGCGGTCGAGTAGCAGGGGGAACCGGGGCGACCGGACGGGGCCATCGCCGCCGTCGCCCTGGCCACTCATGCCTGGCCTTCCAGACGCCCACGCCAGTCGGGCAGGTGGGCGTGGTCGGTGAGATCGACCTGCAGCGGCGTGATCGACACCCAGCCATTGGCGGTGGCATGGAAGTCGGTGCCCTCGCCGGCCTCGCGTGCATCACCGGCCGGGCCGATCCAGTAGATGGCCTCGCCGCGCGGGTTGGTCTGGCGGATCACGTTCTCACTGGCGTGGCGGCGGCCCAGCCGGGTGACCCGGCGCGGCAGCGCATCGGCATCGGCGCGGTTAGGGATGTTGACGTTGAGCAAAAACGGCGTGCCGCCCAGACCCTGGGCCAGCACCTGCTGCACCAGGCTGCGCACCACCCGGCCGGCGGCGGCCAGTTCGCCCCAGCCTTTTTCGGTCTGCGAAAACGCGATGGCCGGCACGCCGAACAGATAGCCCTCCATCGCCGCCGCGACGGTGCCTGAATACAGCGTGTCGTCGCCCATGTTGGCGCCCTGGTTGATGCCCGACAGCAGCAGATCGGGCCGGTAGCCCAGCAGCCCGGTCAGCGCCACATGCACGCAATCGGACGGCGTGCCGTTCACGAATCGCAGCCGTGGCTGGCTGTTGACAGCCTCAAACACCTGCAGCGGCCGGTTCAAAGTGAGCGCATTGGAGGTGCCGCTGGCGTTCTGCTCGGGCGCAATCACCTCGATCTCGCCCAGGCCTTGCACCGCAGCCACCAGGGCCGCCAGCCCGGGCGCCAGATAGCCGTCGTCGTTTGCAATCAGGATGCGCATTGCCGAGATTGTAGGCAGGCGGCCTGGCCCGTCCGCCCCGCCAAAAGCGCTGCCCGCAGCAGGCGCTTGCGTGGGCGGTTAGGGCCTTGGCAGCGCGGCCTGCCGCAAGCCAACTGCGCTAGCATGCGCGACGGGAGAAATCGACAATGGTAGTCAAAGTACTGATCCTGGAGGACAACCCGGTAGCACGCAGCTTCTTGTGCCGGGTGGTGCGGGAGAGCTTCAGCGATGCCATCACCATCACCGAGGCCGGTGACCTCGAATCCGCGCGCGCCCGCATCCAGGTGGCCGGCGGCGCCAGTGGCATGCATGGGGTCGATCCCTTCAAGCTGATCCTGGTCGATCTTGAGCTGCCCGACGGCAATGGCATGGAGCTGCTCAATGAGCTGACCCAATACCCCGCCACCAAGATCGTCACCACCCTCTACTCCGACGACGACCACCTGTTCCCGGCCCTGCAATGCGGTGCCGACGGCTACTTGCTCAAAGAAGACCGCTTCGAGGTGCTGGTCGAAGAGTTGCAAAAAATCGTGCGCGGCCAGCCGCCCTGGTCGCCGGCCATCGCGCGCCGCCTGCTGACGCACTTCCGCCTGGGTGGCGGCCCGGACCTGCATCCGGCGGATTCCGGCTTCACGCCGCCGGCCTTCAGCACC
>JANNZD010000526.1:0-2630 GCA_031410435.1 Betaproteobacteria bacterium
ATCGTACCGCCCTGAGGGGCCGTCCGAGACACCCGCATCAGGGTTATCTATGGTGTTGAACCAAACGGTACATAAGCAATTGCACCAATCAGTTCATGGATCTGATTCCCATCCAGACCCCGAGGTCGCCGCGCGACAGGCTCCTACCCGCCTGGTGATGTCGGTGCCGCTGTGGTTCGTGGTCACCTTCCTGACCTGCTTCCTCAACAGCCCGGCGCCGGGCGACCTGGCCCGCACAATGCTGCAGGGCGAGGGCACCGAGGCTCAGTACCCGGCCCTGCGCCAGGAACTGGGTCTGGGCCAGCCGGTGCTGCTGCAGTACGTCCGCTGGCTGGGCCGGGCGCTGCAGGGGGATCTGGGCGTGTCCTTCTTCACCAAGGCGCGGGTGGTCGACCTGCTCAATGGCCGCATCGGTGTGACGCTGTCGCTGATGAAGTAGCCGCTGGCTTGGGTGTGGCCTGGGTGTGGCCTTGCGGTGGCTGGCGGTGATGCTGCTGGTGCTCAGTGGCGGGGCGGTGGCGCTGACGCTGCTGGCCTTCGGCATGCTGGGCCACGCGTTGCGCGAGACCGCGGTCGAGGCCCGGGCCCGCCCGGCCGCACGCCGGCGCCGCCGGCGGCCAGCCTGTCGGCGATCTGCAGCCGCCGTGCGGCCCTTTGCACCGCGTTGTCCAACACCCGCTGCACATGCCTATCCTGGTAGCTGGGGTAGGCTTCACGGCCGGGGCGGAAATAAAACACCGGGCCATGCCCCCGCTGCCAGGTGCAACCCGAGCGGAACATCTCGCCGCCTTCGAACCAGCTCAGGAATACCAGCTCGTCGGGTGCCGGTTCCACAAGGCATTTCGTGGCTGGCGCCAGGTCAGGCCCTGCTGCTGCCGGCCTTGCTGCAACATGCCGAACGGGTGCAGGCCGGCCAGGCTGGTGAAGCCTTCTGTAATCTGGTGATCCAGGCTGACGGCGGCCGGCTGAACTGCAATCTGGCCCATGAACTGCAATCCGGCCGGCCAGGCATCCTGCACCTGGAGTCGCTGCAGCATGACCAGGCGGGGCCGATCCAGGATTGGCTGGCCCAGGCGGCCCAGGCGGCCCAGCTGGGCGTGGCGGCTGGCGCCGACGGGCTGGCGCGGGTGCGGGCCCAGGCCCTGGTGTGTGCCGCTACGGCGGCGGTGTTGCGCGCCCTCGAAGATGCGGGCGTGGCCCAGGCGCCGGCCGAAGCGCCGCTGCTGGCGCGCATGCGGGTACTGGTGCAAAACCAGCTCGGCGATGCCGGCTTGCGCGTGCGCCGGCTGGCGGCACAGTCAGGCTGCACGGCCGATCATCTTTCTGCGGTGTTTGCCAGGGCCACCGGCGAGCACCTTGCCGCCTGCATCACCCGGCTGCGCTTGGCCCGCGCGGCCCGGCTGCTGCACGAGACCAGCATGCCCTGCAAACAGGGGGCCTGGGCCTGTGGCTATGCCAGCCCCAGCTACTTCAGCCACTGCTTCCGGCGTCAGCACGGCGCCAGCCCGCAGGCTTGGCGCGCCGGCTGATCGGGCTCTGTACTGCATCACCCCCGCAAACAGGTGGGTGACCTGCGAGCGGGCGCGCAGTTCGTCACGCCACACTGCACGATCCCTCTGCGACATGACGTTTCGAGCCCCGGTCCGGCGCATGATTTGAACAATCTTGCAGCGCTTTGCTCCAACACAGTGCGGCGCTGTCAGCCAGCAGCAAGGCCAGGGCGTTGAACGATGCAGGTGCGCCGCGTGCGCGGCCGAACGGGGCTGGCGCGGGGCTTGCTCAGGCAATGGCAGGCATACCGTGCAATGGACGAGATGCTGGGTCTAAAACCTCTACTTTCGGCGAGTGATACCCGGCCGGTTCAACGAAGCTGGAGACCAAGCAGATCCAAGAAGCAAACCATGCTGACCGGAAAGCTCTGATGGAGCCCGGGCCCGTGAAGCCGGGACTCCATCAGATCTTCCCCGCCGCCCAGACAGGCCCGAGCAGGCCGCCTGAGCGCTGTGTCCTACCCAGGAGGTCCTCATGGACGTCATCAGCAGCTTTGCAGCCCGTTACGAACGCACCCGTGAAGAGGAGATGTCTCTCGAAGACTATCTCGCCGAGTGCAAACGCAATCCCCTGGCCTATGCCTCGGCCGCCGAGCGCATGCTCAAGGCCATCGGCGAGCCGCAGATGGTGGACACCCGCAATGACCCGCGGCTGTCGCGCATCTTTGCCAACAAGGTCATCAAGCGCTACCCGGCCTTTGCCGAGTTCTACGGCATGGAAGACGCCATCGAGCAGGTGGTGTCCTACTTCCGCCATGCCGCGCAGGGGCTGGAGGAGCGCAAGCAGATCCTCTACCTGCTGGGCCCGGTGGGCGGCGGCAAGAGCTCGATCGCCGAGCGCCTGAAGGCGCTGATGCAGGAGGTGCCCTTCTACGCGATCAAGGGCTCGCCGGTGAACGAAAGCCCGCTGGGGCTGTTCGACCCGGCCGAAGACGGCGCCATCCTCGAAAGCGAGTACGGCATCCCGCGTCGCTACCTCAACCGCATCCTGTCGCCCTGGGCCGTCAAGCGTCTGGAGGAGTACGGCGGCGACATCCGCAAGTTCAAGGTGGTCAAGCGCCACCCCAGCGTGCTCAAGCA
>JANNZD010000527.1:0-8898 GCA_031410435.1 Betaproteobacteria bacterium
GCCGTAGTGGCTGGCGGCCCGGGCCTTGTCCAGCATCTCGCCGGGCAGGGGTTTGCAGCTGGGGCAGATCTCGGCAAACAGGCCGACAACCTGCTTGTCATAGACCCAGTCCTCCAGCATCTGCGACGGCGCCTCGACGAAATCGAACTTGACGCTGGTGCCGGCCTGCAGCGCCCGGCGCGCGATGGACAGGTTGTTGTGCACCGCATGGCCCAGCTCGTGCAGCAGGGTTTCCAGTTCGTCGAGGGTCAGGCCCTTGCGGTCGAAATTGACCACCAGCGCGGCCTGCGACGGCCGGCCCTGGGCAGGTGACGCCGAGCGCA
Organism: Betaproteobacteria bacterium; assembly: GCA_031410435.1. GTDB lineage: Bacteria > Pseudomonadota > Gammaproteobacteria > Burkholderiales > Burkholderiaceae_C > Pseudaquabacterium. The sequence goes on from JANNZD010000527.1 coordinate 324, forward strand.
GCCCCCACACCGCCGCATGGTTGAACTTGCCTTCGCGCGGATACAGGTCGACGAACAGTGTGGCCAGCGGCTTGCCGCTGGCCGCGTCGGATACGGCATAGGCCTGCACCTCGGGATGCCAGGCGGCGGCACCTTCAATGCGCTGGTAGCGCACCCCCATCAAGGTCTCGATCAGGCGCAGCGCGAACTGCAGGCTCTGCTGTGGCGGAAAGTAGGCCCGAAAGGCCTCCTGATCGACCTTGAACTGGGCCTGGCGCGCCAGCTCGGTGTAGAAATTGACATCCCAGCGGTCCACCCGGGTGGCCTCGACCGACTGGTTCAGATGCATCGCCTTCAGCGCGCGCAGGTCGGCGATCTCGTCGCGCTCGCGCTGCTGTACCGCTGCCTTGACCTCGTCGAGGAAGGCGACGGCCCGCGCGGGCGTCTCGGCCATGCGCCGGCGCAGCACGTATTCGGCCCAGCTGGCCGCGCCCAGCAGCGTGGCGTAGTCCTTGCGCAGGCGGGTGAGCTCGGCCAGCAGCTTGAGGTTGGCCTGGCCGCCCTGGTTGGTCTTGGCGCGCCACATGCGCTCGCGGCTGCCGGGCAGCTCGGCCGACTGCAGCACCGGGTCGAAGGTGGGAGAATCCACGCCCAGCAGCAGGCGTCCGGCAGCGTCACGCGGGGCGTTTTGCCAGACCGCCTTGGGCACGCCTTTCAACTCCGCTTCGGTGAAGGGCACCCGGGTATTGGCATCGCGCACATTGCGCTCGAAGGCCTGGCTCAAGGCCCCGATACGGTCGTTGAGGCGCTTGGCCCGTGCACGCTCGGCCGGCGCCAGGCCCACGCCCGCATCGTCAAAGCTGTCCTGCAAGGTCTGGCGCAGCAGCTGGTCGCCCGGCTCGACAGGACGGACCTGCCGGACCGCCCGGTACAAGGGCTGGTTTTGGCCCAGCGTGGAATAGAAGTCGTTCCAGCGCAGTTCGCAGGCCTCGGCGGCGCTACGGATGGCCTTGACCGGATGCACCTGGGCCATGAACTGCAATGGATTGGCCAGGTCTTCCAGCCGGGCGCTGAAGGCATCATAGGCAGCGATCCAGCGCTCGTCGGCAGGCTGGCGCTCGATCTGGCGCAGGCCTGCCTTGGCATCGGCCAGTCCGCGGTCGCAGGCAGCTTTGACCACGCCAGCCGAGGCGAATTGCGGAAAGGCAGGGCCGATCACCTGGGGCGCTGCGGCCTGGGCCGCCAAGCACAGGCTGCTGGCCAGGGTCAGGCCGGCGCTGCGGCAGCGAGCGCGGAAAATTTTTTGCATCGTGGGCTTCGGCGGTGGTCGCTGGCTGATGGACAGCAGGCCCGATTCTGCCCGGCCCGGGCCGCTGCGCTTGCAAACGCGGCAGCGGCACCAGGGCGATGCCGGACAGTCAGCCCGCCACCATCAAGTCCTTGATCTGCTGCAGCGCGCTCGGGTCCTCGATGGTGGTCAGGTCGCCCGGGTCGCGCCCTTCGCACACGGCCTGGATCGCGCGGCGCAGCATCTTGCCCGAGCGGGTCTTGGGCAGGGCGGTGACGAAGCGCACCCGCGCCGGCCGGGCCACCGCGCCCAGCTGGCTGTCGACCAACTTCATGATCTCGCCCTCGTGCTTGAGTGACTCGGCCGGCGTGCCGGCCTGGGACACATCCTTGAGCACCGCGAAGGCCATCGCCACCTGGCCCTTGAGTTGGTCGGCCACGCCCACCACCGCCACCTCGGCCACATTGGGGTGGCTGGAGATGCTCTCCTCGATCTCGCGCGTGCCCAGGCGGTGGCCGGCCACGTTGATCACGTCGTCGGTGCGGCCCAGGATGTAGAAGTAGCCGTCGGCGTCCTTCAGGCCCCAGTCGAAGGTGCTGTACATCAGCTTGTTGTGGATGCTCGACCAGTAGGTCTTCACATAGCGCTCGTCGTCGCGCCAGATGGTCTGCAGGCAGCCCGGCGGCAGCGGGCCTTCGATGGCGATCACGCCCTTCTTGCCGGGCTCGGTGATCTCCTCGGCGCTGGTCTCGTCGATCAGCTTGACATCGAAGCCGTAGACCGCCTTGCCCGGCGAGCCGAACTTGGTCGGCGCGGCCTCGACGCCGTTGCAGATGGCCATGATCGGCCAGCCGGTCTCGGTCTGCCAGTAGTTGTCGATGATCGGGCGCTTGATGGCATCCGATATCCAGCTGGCGGTGGGCTCATCCAGCGGCTCGCCGGCCAGGAACAGCGCCTTCAGGCTGGACAAGTCGTACTTGGTCAGGAAGGCCGGGTCCTGTTTTTTCAGCACCCGCGCCGCCGTGGGGGCGCTGAACATCACGCTCACCTTGTACTTCTCGACCAGGCTCCACCAGATGCCGGCGTCGGGCCGGGTGGGCAGGCCCTCGTACATGAGGGTGGCCATGCCGCTGATCAGCGGGCCATAGATGATGTAGCTGTGGCCGACCACCCAGCCGATGTCGCTGGTGGAGAAGTAGGTCTCGCCCGGCGCACCCAGGTAGATGTGCTTCATCGACGCGGCCAGCGCCACCGCATAGCCGCCGGTGTCGCGCTGCACCCCCTTGGGCTTGCCGGTGGTGCCGCTGGTGTAGAGGGTGTAGCTCGGGTCGCTCGATTCAAGCCAGACGCAGGGCACCACGGTGTCCTGGTGTTGCCGGCGCAGCGCGGCGTAATCTTCGTCACGGCCGGCGGTGCGGGCAAAGGCGCTGAGGCCGCGGTCGATCATCAGCACCTTGGCCGGCTTGTGGGTGGCCAGGCTGATGGCCTCGTCGAGCAGCGGCTTGTAGGGCACCACCTTGCCACCGCGGCTGCCGGCATCAGTGCTGACGATCACGCCGGGCTCGGCATCGTCGATGCGGGTGGCCAGGCTGTGGCTTGCAAAGCCGCCGAACACCACCGAATGGATCGCGCCGATGCGGGCGCAGGCCCGCATCGCAAACGCGGCTTCAGCCGTCATCGGCATGTAGATCAAGACCCGGTCGCCCTGCTTGACGCCCAGCGCCAGCAGCACTGCGGCCATGCGCTGCACCTCGGCATGCAGCTGGCGGAAGCTGTAGACGATCTCCTGGTCGACCTCGGTCGAGACCCAGATCAGTGCATTCTGGTCGGGCCGGTCTTTCAGGTGCCGGTCCACCGCGTTGTGGCACAGATTGGTGCGGCCACCGACGAACCATTGGGCAAAGGGCGGCTTGCTGTAGTCGCAGACCTGGCCAAAGGGGGTCTGCCAGTCGACCAGTGCGGCCTGCTCGCGCCAGAAGCCGTCCCGGTCCTCGATCGAACGGCGGTGGAACTCTTCATAGCGGCTCATCGGGGTCTCCTGCGGGCGGTGTCTTGACAAGGATCGGGCTGCCGCGCATTGCACGGCGACGCGCTGACAAGGCACTGACTCATGCCTGCCGCTGCCCGGCCCGGCGTCAAGCCTGCAGCGCGGTGGCAAAGCGGCGCTCGGGCAGGCCGCGCCGCACGCCGGTGGCAGCGAACAGGGCCCCGGCCTGCGGCTGGGCGGCCAGCGCCGCCGCATCCAGCCCGACCCGTGCCGAGGTCACGAACAAGGTGTCGAGCGCCGGGCCGCCAAAGGCTGGGCAGGTGGCGCGGCGCGCGGCCAGCGCCAGGCGTTCGGTCGGCCGCCCCTCGGCATCGAAGCGCAACACGCAGCCGCCCTCCCACAGCGCGCACCACAGGCCGCCGTCGGCGTCCACGCTGGCGCCGTCGGGCATCGCGTCGCCTTCGGCGACCATCGCGAACCGCCGGGGCCGCCCCAGCGGGCCTGCGGCCGGGTAGTCGACGCACCAGATCTGCCGGCTGGGTGAATCAGTGAAATACATGCGCGCACCGTCGGGGCTGAAGGCGATGGCATTGGCCACGGCCACCGGCGGCAGCGCCAGCCGCTCGACCTGCAGACCGGCCGGGCCGCGGCCGTCCACCCGGTAGAAGTGGCCGATCGGCGCACCATCGGCCGCCTGGTTGAACATGCCGAAGACGAAGCGGCCCTGGGCGTCGCAGCGGCCGTCGTTGATGCGGGTGCGCGGCTCATCGGCCTCCACCGGCAGCAGCGGCCCGCAGGCGCCGCTGGCCAGGTTGAACAGCGCAATGCCCGAGGCCAGCCCGAGCAGCAACTGGCCGGCCTGCTGGCACAGCGCAAAGCTGCCCGCCCGTTCGGGCAGGGCCCATTGGCAGGTCGGGCCGTCCGCCGCCTGCCAGGCGTGCAGCCGCGCGGCCTCGATGTCGGTCCAGTACAGGGTTTGCGTGCGCTCGCACCACAGCGGGCATTCGCCCAGGCTGTTGCCGGCCGCGACCAGGCATTGCAGCTGGGGGTCCAGGCTCATGTCCAGCCGCCGTCGACGATGAAGTCCTGCGCGGTGCACATCGCGCTGTCGTCGGCCGCCAGGAACAAGGCCATGCTGGCGATGTGCTCGGGCATCAGCGCGGCAGCCAGGCACTGACCGCGGGCGATTTCTTCCTTGGACCCGTCGGTGACCCACAGGCGCAGTTGCTTTTCCGTCATCACCCAGCCGGGCACCAGGGTGTTGACCCGGATCCGGTCAGGCCCGAAATCGCGTGCCAGGCTGCGGGTCAGGCCCTGCACGGCGGACTTGGCAGTGGTGTAGACCGGCATGCCCCCCTGCTTGAGCTTCCAGCTGACCGAGCCCAGGTTGATGATCGACCCGCCGCCCAGCGCGCGCATGTCGGGCGCCACCGCCTGGGCCGCAAAGAACTGGTGCTTGAGGTTGACCGCGATGCCGGCATCCCAGCTGGCCGGGGTGGTCTGCTCGATGCGGTGGCGCTGGTCGTTGGCGGCGTTATTGACCAGCACCGCCACCGGGCCGATCTGCGCGCGCAGGCGGTCAATCACCTGGGGCAGGGCATCGGCATCGGTCAGGTCGGCGGCCTCGAAGGCCGGCCGGTGGCGCAGCCCGGCCGCGGCCGCCAGGCGGGCGACCAGGGCTTCGCCCGACGCCGCATCCAGGTCAATCAAGCCGACCCGTGCACCCTGGGCGGCAAAAGCCTCGACCAGCGCGGCGCCAATGCCGGTGGCGCCGCCGGTGATCAGCACCGCGCGGTCTTGCAGGCTGGGATAGCGCGCCGAGGGCGCAGGGGTGTTGGTTTGAATTGTGCTCATATGGTCATACTAAAAGATTGGTAAACGCGATCATCCTAGGGTTGATACCCACTATGCCAATCAAAAAGTCATACTTAATAATCCGCTACACCTTGGCCTTGCACCGACACCCATGACCCCGCCTCGCCGCCCGCTGCGCTCTGCCCAATGGTTCGGCAGCGCGGACAAGAACGGCTTCATGTACCGCAGCTGGATGAAGAACCAGGGCATCCCGGACCATGAGTTTCAGGGCAAGCCGATCATCGGCATCTGCAACACCTGGAGCGAGCTGACGCCCTGCAATGCCCACTTTCGCAAGCTGGCCGAGCATGTGCGGCGCGGGGTGTTCGAGGCCGGTGGCTTCCCGGTGGAGTTTCCGGTGTTCAGCAATGGCGAGTCCAATCTGCGGCCCACCGCGATGTTGACACGCAACCTGGCCAGCATGGATGTCGAGGAGGCGATCCGCGGCAACCCGATCGACGCGGTGGTGCTGCTGGCCGGCTGCGACAAGACCACCCCGGCTTTGCTGATGGGCGCGGCCAGCTGCGATGTGCCGGCCATCCTGGTCTCGGGCGGGCCGATGCTCAATGGCAAGCACCAGGGCAAGCCCATCGGCTCGGGCACGGTGGTGTGGCAGCTGCACGAGCAGGTCAAGGCCGGCGCGATCACGATGCACGACTTCCTGGCCGCCGAGGCCGGCATGTCGCGCTCGGCCGGCACCTGCAACACCATGGGCACCGCGTCCACCATGGCCTGCATGGCCGAAGCCCTGGGCGTCACGCTGCCGCACAACGCCGCCATCCCGGCGGTGGATGCGCGCCGCTATGTGCTGGCCCACCTGTCGGGCAACCGCATCGTCGAGATGGCGCTGGACGATCTGCGCCTGTCGCAACTGCTCACCCGCGAGGCCTTCGAGAACGCCATCCGCACCAATGCGGCGATCGGCGGGTCGACCAATGCCGTGATCCATCTGAAGGCGATCGCCGGGCGCATCGGCGTGGACCTGGCGCTGGACGACTGGACCACGCTGGGGCGCGGCACGCCCACGCTGGTGGACCTGCAGCCCTCGGGCCGCTTCCTGATGGAGGAGTTCTATGACGCCGGCGGCCTGCCCGCGGTGCTGCGCCGCATGGGCGAGGCCGGCCTGCTGCCCCACCCCGGCGCGCTCACCGCCAACGGCCGCAGCCTGTGGGCCAATGTGCTGGACGCGCCGCAGTACAACGACGAGGTGATCCGCCCGCTGGACCGGCCGCTGGTGGCCGACGGCGGCATCTGCGTGCTGCGCGGCAATCTGGCGCCGCGCGGCGCGGTGCTCAAGCCTTCGGGGGCCACGCCGGCGCTGCTGCGCCACCGCGGGCCGGCGGTGGTATTCGAGGATTTCGACGACTACAAGGCCCGCATCGACGACCCGGCCCTGGTGGTGGAGGCCGGCTCGGTGCTGGTGATGAAGGGCTGCGGGCCCCAGGGCTACCCCGGCATGGCCGAGGTTGGCAACATGGGCCTGCCGTCCAAGCTGCTGGCCCAGGGCGTGACCGACATGGTGCGCATCAGCGATGCCCGCATGAGCGGCACCGCCTACGGCACCGTGGTGCTGCATGTGGCGCCCGAGGCGATGGCCGGCGGCCCGCTGGCCATCGTGCGCAATGGCGACATCATCGAGCTGGACGCCCTGGCCGGCCGCCTGCACCTGGACATCCCCGAGGCCGAGCTGGCCGCCCGGCTGGCCGCCTGGGCCGAGGCCCGCGCCGCCACGGCCACCGCGCTGGCCGCCCAGCCGCCGCCGGCCCGCGCGCCTGCTGCCGGTGGCTACCGCGGCCTGTACGTGCAGCATGTGCTGCAGGCCGACGAAGGCTGCGATTTCGACTTCCTGGTCGGCTGCCGCGGCCATGAGGTGCCCCGCCATTCGCATTGACACCGCCATGACAACGACGCCCGCTGCATCTGCCCAGCCGCGCTACCGGGGCGTGTTCCCGGTGGTGCCCACGACCTTCACCGAAGCCGGTGAACTTGACCTGCCCAGCCAGCTGCGCTGCGTCGATTTCATGATCGATGCGGGATCGAACGGGCTGTGCATCCTGGCCAATTTCTCCGAGCAGTTCGTGCTCAGCGACGCCGAGCGCGACCTGCTTACCGACGCCATCCTGCGGCATGTGGCCGGCCGGGTGCCGGTGATCGTGACCACCACGCATTTCAGCTCGCGGGTCTGCGCCGAGCGCAGCCGCCGCGCGCAGGGCCAGGGCGCGGCGATGGTCATGGTGATGCCGCCCTACCATGGCGCCACCATCCGGGTCGGCGAGGCGCAGGTCGAGGCCTTCTACCAGGCGGTGTCCGACGCCATCGACATCCCCATCATGATCCAGGACGCGCCGGTGGCCGGCACGCCGCTGTCGGCGGCGCTGCTGGCGCGCATGGCCCGGCAGATCGAGCAGGTGGCCTACTTCAAGATCGAGACGCCGCATGCCGCAGCCAAGCTGCGCGAGCTGATCCGCCTGGGCGGCACCGCCATCGAGGGCCCCTGGGACGGCGAGGAAGCGATCACCTTGCTGGCCGATCTGGACGCCGGCGCCACCGGATCGATGACCGGCGGCGGCTTTGCCGACGGCATCCGCCCCATCGTCGACGCCTATGCCGCCGGCCGGCGCGACGAGGCCATGGCCGCCTACCAGCGCTGGCTGCCGCTGATCAATTTCGAGAACCGCCAGTGCGGCCTGCTCGCCGCCAAAGCGCTGATGCTGGCCGGCGGCGTGATCGACTGCGACGCGCCGCGCCACCCGCTGCCGCCCTTGCACCCGGCCACCCGTGCCGGCCTGATCGAGACCGCCCAGGCGCTCGACCCGCTGGTGCTGCGCTGGGGCCGTTGAGCCGCGGCGTGCACATCCCTCGACCCGACCGTTTCACCCCCACCCCACCGATACACCGAGGAGACTCCACATGACGCTGCACCGCAAGACCTTCCTGGCCAGCCTGCTGGCCGCCGGCCTGACCCTGGGCCTGAGCCCCACCGCCCATGCCCAGGACAAGGGCCTGGTCGGCGTGTCCATGCCCACCAAGAGCAGCGCGCGCTGGATCAGCGACGGCGACAGCATGGTCAAGGTGCTCAAGGACAAGGGCTACAAGACCGACCTGCAATACGCCGACGACGACATCCCCAACCAGCTGGCGCAGATCGAGAACATGGTCACCAAGGGCGCCAAGGTGCTGGTGATCGCCGCCATCGACGGCACCACCCTGACCAATGCGCTGCAGAAGGCGGCCGACAAGGGCGTCAAGGTCATCGCCTATGACCGGCTGATCAAGGGCAGCAAGAACGTCGACTACTACGCCACCTTCGACAACTTCCAGGTCGGCGTGCTGCAGGCCGGCTCGATCGTCGACAAGCTGGGCTTGAAGGCCGGCAAGGGCCCGTTCAACATCGAGCTGTTCGGCGGCTCGCCCGACGACAACAACGCCTTCTTCTTCTACGACGGCGCGATGAGCGTGCTCAAGCC
>JANNZD010000528.1:0-16434 GCA_031410435.1 Betaproteobacteria bacterium
GCGCTGCTGGGCCCGGACGGCGCTGCGCTGCCGGCCATCGAGGAGGCCACCGATTTCGCCACTGCGCTGCTCTGCGCCGACGCGGTGGGGGCGATGAAAAGCGCCAACGATGCGACCCTGGAGTACATGAAGACCCGCAAGCAGTTCGGCGTGCCTATCGCGTCCTTCCAGGTGCTGCAGCACCGCATGGTGGAGATGATCATCTGCACCGAGCAGGCCCGTTCGATGGCGGTGCTGGCCGCCAGCAAGGTGGACACCGCTAGCGACGCCGGCGAGCGCGCCCGTGCCGTCTCGATGGCCAAGGTCAAGATCGCCGATGCGGCGCGTCAGGTCAGCCAGGAGTCGGTGCAACTGCATGGCGGCATGGGCATGACCGAGGAGCTGAAGGTCTCGCACACCTTCCGCCGGCTGACCATGCTGGCGCAGCGCTTCGGCGATGCCGACCACCATCTCGAGCGCTTTGCGGCCTTGGGCTGATCGACGGGGATACCGGCATGTACACACCTTTCGATCTGAGCGGCCGCGGCATGGTGGTCACCGGCGGCAATGGCGGCATCGGCCTGGGCATGGCCCGGGCGCTGCTGGCGGCGGGTGCCCGCGTGGCGATCTGGGGGTCCAAGCCCGACAAGACCGAGCGCGCCCGCGCCGAGCTGGCCGCCGAGTTGGTGGCCGGCGGCGGTGATGCATCGCGGGTGCTGGCCTTTGTCTGTGATGTGGGCGACGAGGCCCAGGTCGAGGCCACCTTTGCTGCCAGCGTGGCCGCGCTGGGCACAGTGCACGGCTGCTTTGCCAATGCCGGCGTGGGCGGCGGCGGCACCCCGGTGATGGAGATGAGCCTGGACGAGTTCCGCCGGGTGCAGCGGGTCAATGTCGAAGGCGTGTTCCTGACCTTCCGCGCCGCTGCGCGGCATATGGCGGCGCATGGCCAGGGTGGGTCCCTGGTGGCCACTGCCAGCACCGCGGCCGTGGAGGGCGCGGCGCGCAGCAGCCACTATGGCGCGTCCAAGGGCGCGGTGACGGCCTTCGTGCGGGCGCTGGCGGTGGAGCTGGCGCGCCACAAGATCCGCGTCAATTCGATCCTGCCGGGCTGGATCACCACCGAGATGACCGAGCGCGCCTTCGGCAATGACAAGTTCGCCGCCGCGGTGATGCCGCGCATCCCGGCCCGGCGCTGGGGCAGCCTTGACGACTTTGGCGGCATCGCGGTCTACCTGGCCAGCGACGCGGCCGGCTACACCACCGGCGAGCAGTTCATCATAGACGGCGGCTACACCAAGTTCTGAGCCCGCGCATGAGCCGCCGGAAGGCGGCGAATGGCTGGCGAAGGCCGGCACGCGATTTCACGCGGGCCGGCTGAGCCCGCGCATGAGCCGGAAGGCGGCGAATGGCTGGCGCAGGCCGGCGGCGAGCATGGCGCCAGCAGGCTCGGCAGGGCGCCGGGCTGCGGGATGCGGCAGTTCAGTCCGGCGGCGGCGCTGGCGGCCGTGAATCCAGCAGGGCATCGATCTCCGCCCGTGCGGGCAGGCTGGACTGGCTGCCCCGGCGTGAACAGGTCAGGGCCGCCGCCGCGCTGGCCCGCCGCATGGCAGCCGGCAGTGGCAGGCCACTGTCCAGCGCGGCCGCCAACACGCCGACGAAACTGTCGCCGGCAGCGGTGGTGTCGACCACGTCCACCGGGTGTGCAGGCACCCAGCAGTCGCCCTCGACAGTCGCCGCCTCGGCGCCAGCGGCGCCCAGGGTGCGCAGCACATCGACACCCAGGCACTCATGCAGTGCCCGGGCGCTGTCGCCACAGCCCAGCCAGCCGGCCACGGACTGGGCTTCGGACTCGTTGACCACCAGCAGCGCGCACTGGCGCAACACGGCGGCAGGCAGCTCGATCGCCGGCGCGAGGTTGAGGATCACCCGCACGCCGCAGGCCTGGGCCCGCGCCAGCAAGGCCTGGATTGCCTGGGGTGCGCATTCCATTTGCATCAGCAGCAGCCCGGCCCGCGCCAGCAGGGGCGGGTCGACCTGATCGGCGCAGGCCTCGGCGTTGGCGCCCGACGCGACCACGATCTGGTTGCGGCCCTGGGCATCGACCAGTATCGAGGCGCAGCCGGTGGGCCGCTGGGTCGACTTCAGGCGGCTGATGTCGGCGCCGCAGGCTTGCAACGCCTGCAGCGCCACCGGGCGCATGGGGTCGTCGCCCACCGCGCCGACCATCACGACGCGGGCCCCGTCGCGCGCTGCCGCCACGGCCTGGTTGGCGCCCTTGCCGCCGGCCTCCAGGCGCAGGCGCTTGGCCAGCATGGTCTGCCCGCTGGCCGGGGCGTGGTCAAGCTCGAACACCAGGTCCATATTGATCGAACCAAAGCACACGATCATCGTCACTCCAGGGTCAGGCGCCTGCGCGGCGGGGGGCAGTCTCAAGCACTGTCCAGTGTGCCTGGACCAACCCGCAACGCACCGCGCCGCAGGCGGGGCGGGTCTGTTTGTGCCACCCGCGCGCCTGGGGTGCGACCCCGCTCAGGCCCTGTGCGCCACCCGCTGGCGCGTACGCCATCCCAGCAAAACGCCACCGGCCGCCAGCAGCGCCCAGCTGCCGGGCTCGGGTACCGGCGTGATCCTGAAGTCAACGCTGTCAACAAAGCCGGCCTGCAGCGCGCCGGTGGCGGTGGCCAGCGAGGCGTTCACGTAGTAGACCTGGGCCATCATCGATTGGGTGCCCAAGGGAATCAGCCCGCTGATGGACAGGTTCTGCCACAGGGCTGGATTGCCATCGACATTGATGCTGCCCAATACCGGCGTACCGATCTGCGAGGCGTAAGTGTTGCTGCCGAAGAACTGCATGGCGATGCCGCCGACCGGGCCCTGCAGCAGGGCGTTGTAGTTTGCCGAGAGGGTGAAATTGGCCCCGGTCGCGATCACCCCGGCCCAGGGCAGCACATTGATGGCCTGGGCGGTCTGGCTGGCGACCCCGCTGGTGGCGGTGGTGCTGAGCATCAGGGGTGCCGACAGCGGCACCACTGGCCCCACCGGGCCGACGATGGTGGCGCTTTCCTGGCCCCACTGGCCGAACAACATGGGAAACGGCGTGTTGATGACCGCCGCGATGGTGGTCAGGGGGTTGATGTCGAAGCCGCCATCCACCAGCTGCGCCTGGGCTGTCTGCGTGGCCAGCGCCAGCAGGGCCGACGCGCAGGGCAGGGCACAGCTTCGGGACAGGGCGCGGCAGCGGCTGGATCGGACGATCTGGGTCACAGGCATGGGTTTCTCCCGGCAGGGCGATGGTTGTGGTGCTGGCAGCACGACGGTGGGCCGCCAGCGGCGTCTTGCCATCGACCAGCACCCGGCAGGGCCTTTGATCGAGGACACCGGGGTAGACGGATTCCCGGGGCGAAGACCGACACCCGGCCAGCCCTTTTTTTCGCGACCCGCTGCGCTCTGGCTAGAGCATGGCGGTGACCAGTGCCAGCAGGCTTGCGCCTGCCAAGCTGCCCAGGCCCAGTCGCTTGCGGTGGCAGCGCAGCCAGCCGCCGACCCAAGCGGCGCAGAGGGGCGGGCGGGCGCGCACCGGGCGGCCGCGTTGCCAGCGCGCCAGATCGTCACGCAGCAGGGCCGCCGACGCGTAGCGATCGCGCGGGTCGCGCGCCAGCGCCGCCAACACGATGGCGTCCAGATCGCCGCGCAGGGCGGCCGTCAGGGCGCGCGGTGAGCTGTTGCGTGCCAGCGCTTCGGCAGGCGTGAGCCTGCGCCGGCTGGGCGGGCGCGGGTCTTGGTGCAGCACCGCCTGTTCCAGCCGTGCAGCATTGCCCGCGGCCTGGGCATGCGGGCGTTGGCCACACAGCAATTCAAACAGGATCACGCCCAGCGCATATACATCGCTGCTGAGGCTCAGGGGCAGGCCCCGCCATTGTTCCGGGCTGGCATAGCAGGGAGTCAGGCGCTGGCCTGCCGCCTGCGTGGTCTCGGAAATGCAGCTCAGCCCAGCCTGGCTGTGCGCATTGGCGCCGCGTTCCAGCAGGGTGGCGATGCCGAAGTCCAACAACTTCACCGTGCCGTCTGCGGTGACAAGCAGGTTGTCGGGCTTCAGGTCGCGGTGCAGCACCCCCCGGTCATGCGCATAGGCCACCGCGTCCAGCACCTGGTCGAACAGGCCCAGCCGCCGCACCAGGTCCAGCCTGCGCGTGTCGGCATGGGCCAGCAGCGTTTCGCCCCGCACGTATTCCATGGCCAGGTAGGGCGTGCGGCAATCGGCCACGCCCAGGTCGATCAGGCGGGCAATGTTCGGGTGTTCCAGCAAGCCCAGGATGCGGCGCTCGCGCAGCAGGCGGCGGGCCAGCAGTTCCTGCCCGGGGCCGGCATGCGGCAGCTTCACGGCCACCGGGCAGCGCATCAGCCCGTCGCTGCGCTCGGCCAGCCAGACCACGCTCATGCCGCCTTGCCCCAGGGGCCGCAACAGGCGCCAGGGTCCGATCCTTGTGCCGACATCGAATGGGCTGGTCAGGCAGTCGGGCCTGGGGTCGGTGCTGGCCAGCGCCGGCAAGGCAGAAAGGAAATCGCTGCCCTCGAGCTTGCGCCGTTGGTCGAGCAGTTCGAGCAGGGCCTGCTCCAGTGGCGCCGGCAATTTCAAGCGGCGCAGCCAGTGGCTGCGTTGGGCCGCCGTCAGGTCCAGCGCCTGGTCCACCAGGGCCAGCAGGCGGGGCCAATCGTGCAGGGCGATGGACCGGCCCATCGCGGGTCAGCTGTCGCGCAGCTGGTTGTAGAGAAAGCTGCGGGCCTTCTGCCAGTCGCGTTCGACGGTACGGCTGGTCAGGCCCAGGCTGTCGGCGATCTCCTGGTTGCCCAGCCCGACGAAATAACGCATTTCCACCACCTGCACCAGACGGGCATCGATCTTTGCCAAGTCAGCCAGCGCATCGTGGATCTCGAGGATCTCGGCCTCACCTTGTGGCAGCACATCGTTCAGTGCGGCGGTGTCCAGCGTCAGCAGGTGTTGCGGCCCGCCGCCGCGGCGCACGGCCTGCTGCTCGCGCACCAAGTCCACCACCACCGAGCGCATCACCCGCGCCGCGTAGGCCAGAAAATGACCACGGTCCGGGGCTGCCAGCCTTTGCGCACCCAGCAGGCGAAGATAGGCCTCGTGCACCAGCGCCCCGGTTTCCATCATCAGGCGGTCATCGCGGCGGTGCAGGCGCGCATGCGCGGCGCGCTTGAGCTCGGGGTAGAGCAGCTCGAAGATGTGACCGACGGCCAGAGGCTCGCCCTGTCGTGCGGCTTCGAGCAAGACCGTGACATCACCCATGCTCCACTCCCGCCCCATGCGTCTGCGCTCGCGCAAGAGGTATTGGAAAGTAAGGAGTGTGCGCGTGCGCAATCGGGCTGACTAGGGCCGGGTGACCCCTAGGGCGGGGGTAGTTTTGCCGCTATCGGACCGGCCGCGCTTGCGTTGCCTGACCGGCACCGGCATGGCGGCCTGGTTCACACTTGAGCCGCTGCCGCCACAATGCCTGCCAGACTGCCTTGAGGAGCCCCCCGTGATCGTCGAACGTATCTGGACCGGCAATGCCTACCGCAACTACAACTACCTGATCGCCTGCCCGGAAAACGGCGAGGCGCTGGCCATCGACCCGCTGGACCATGTGCAGTGCCTGGCCACCGCCAAGGCCCGCGGCTGGCAGATCACGCAGGTCTTGAACACCCACGAGCACCACGACCACACCGGCGGCAATGCGGCAGTGGTGGCCGCCACCGGCGCCAGGCTGATCGCCCACCACCGGGCCGGCGCCAGCATCCCCGGCGTGGACCGCGGCGTGCAGGCCGGCGACCTGATCAAGGTGGGCCGCACGGTGGAACTGGAATGCCTGGACACCCCCGGCCACACCTACTGCCACATCTGCCTGTGCGCCCATGGCGACAAACCTGCGCTGTTCTCGGGCGACACCCTGTTCAATGCCGGCGCCGGCAACTGCCACAACGGCGGCAGCGTGGATGCGCTGTTCAGCACCTTCGCTGACCAGCTTTCGCGCTTGCCCGACGACACCCGCCTCTACCCCGGCCACGACTACATCGAGAACAACCTGAAGTTCACGCTGGCGCGCGAGCCCGACAACGCCGACGCGGCGGCCTGGCTGCCGCGGGCCCAGGCCGAGAACGGCGCCAGCGCGCCGGTGACCACGCTGGCCGACGAGAAGCGCATCAACACCTTCCTGCGGCTGGGCAGCGCCAGCGTGATCGCCACGCTGCGCGAGGCCTTCCCCGACCTGCCCGCGCAGCCGGATGCGCGCACCGTCTTCACCAAGTTGCGGGAATTGCGCAACCGCTGGTAGCGCAGTTGGCGCGGTCGCGCAGCGCGAAGCGGATGTCGCAACTCAGCGCGATCGCGCTGCCGCCGCCGGCCCGGCCCGGCCGTTGTCCAGCAGCACCTGGGCGATGCCGCAGCGCAGATCGACACCCAGGGTGGGGTAGAGGCCGTAGTCCATCGGTGGTTTGCTCGGGCGGGTAGCGGTCACACCAGCGCCTGGCCGACGCTGCGTCGGTCCCTTGCGTGACTGCCGGCAGCATGGCGGGCTTGCACAGTACGGCGGATCCTCACACCCCCACCGGAGCACCCATGCCTGTCGCCCTCACCAAACCCGGCATCGACCTGGGTATCGTCACCAGCAACGGCCCGGCCATGCTGGCCTTCTACCGTGATGTGCTGGGCCTGGTCTTCAAGGGCGACATGCCGATGCCGGGCGGCACCGGCACCATGCACCGCCTGCTGTGCGGCGACAGCCTGATCAAGCTGGTGGTGATGCCCAGCCTGCCTGCAGCCGCCCCACCCGGCGGCATCACCGGCGCGGCCGGTTACCGCTACTGGACGCTGACCGTGAGCAACCTGGCCGAGATGGTGCAGGCCTGCGCCGATGCCGGCCACAAGGTGGTGTTCGGCGCGCGCGAGATCCGCCCCGGCGTGCAGATCGCGATGGTGACCGACCCCGACGGCAACTGGGTGGAGTTTCTGCAGGTGGGCTGAGTGTGGGACGGTGACCGGCGGCCCTCAGTCGCCCTGGCCGGCCGGCTGCGGCCGGTGCCCGGACATCTCGGCGCCAGCCTCGGGTGACAGCCGGCCAAACCACAGCAGCGGCACCAGCGACACCAGCCCCACCGCGACGAAGGCGCGGCTGAAGTCCAGTGCCAGCAGCGCGGCCCGGCCATCGAGGCTGCGCGAGCCCTCCAGCAGCATCGCCGCCAGCGCCACGCCAGCCGCCAGCGACAACTGCTGCACCACGCCCACCAGTGAGGTGGCGCGGCTCATCTCGGCATGCGCAATATCGGCATAAGTCAGGGTGTTCAGGCTGGTGAACTGCAGCGATCGGAAGAAGCCGCCCACCAGCAGCAGTGACATCAGCAGCAGCGCCGGGGTCAGCGCGGTGATGGCGGCCAGCACCATGATCAGGGCACTGCTGACCACCGCATTGGCCAGCAGCACCTGCCGGAAGCCCCAGCGCCGCAGGATGGGCGCGGCGGTCAGCTTCATCGTCACCGCACCCACCGCCGAGCTGAAGGTCAGGCTGCCCGACTCGAAGGCGCTCATGCCGAAGCCCACCTGCAGCATCAGCGGCAGCAGAAAGGGCATGGCCCCCACCGCCACCCGGAACATCAGGCCACCCACCAGCGCGATCCGGAAGCTGGCGATGTGCAGCAGTGTCAGGTCGATGATCGGGTGGGCCGCGCGGCGCGCGTGGCGGACATAGAAGGCCAGCAGCCCGGCCCCGGCCGCCATCATCGCCAGGGCCTCGGCCCCCTGGTGGCCGCGCCCGCCCAGCAGCGTGAAGCCGAAAATCGCCAGTGCCAGGCCGCTGCCGGTGAGCGCGAAGCCCGGCCAGTCCATCGGCCGCGGCGCGTCGGCCCGCACCTGCGGCACCCACCACAGCGCCAGCGCCAGGCCGATCAGGCCCACCGGCACGTTCAGCCAGAAGATGCCGCGCCAGTGGTAGTAGGTGGTGATGAAGCCGCCCAGCGGCGGCCCGATGATGGGCGCGAACAGCGTGGGGATGCCCAGCCAGGCCATGGCCGAGACCATCTCGCGCTTGGGGATCACCCGCAGCAGGATCAGGCGGCCCACCGGCAGCATCATGGCCCCGCCCAGGCCCTGGCAGAAGCGGCCGGCCACCAGGCTGTGCAGGTCCCAGGCCAGTGCGCAGCCGACCGAGCTGAGGGTGAACACCGCGATGGCCGACGCGAACACTGTCTTGGCGCCGAAGCGGTCGGCACACCAGCCGCTGATCGGGATGAAGATGGCCAGCGCCACGAAATAGGCGGTGAAGGCCAGCTTCAGCGTCAACGGGTCCACGCCCAGGTCAGCCGACATCTCGGCCAGCGAGGTGGCGATCACCGTGCTGACCAGGCTCTCCATGAACAGGGCCGCGGCCACCACCAGGGTGAGCACTCGCGTGGACGCCGCCCCAGCGGTCAAGGCGGGGCCATCGCCTCGCTGATCAGCCGGGCCACCAGCGCCGGGTCTTCCATCGGCATCATGTGGGTCTTGTCCAGCAGTTGCCGGTCGCGGCCCCGGGGGAAGGCCGCGGCCAAACCGGGCCAGGTGGGCGTGCCCAGGGTATCCCAGGGCTTGATGGCTGGGTCTTGGGGCCGGGCGCGCAGCACCAGCACCGGGATGGGCAGGGCGCGGATATCGTCATGGATGCCGGGGTTGAAACGCGACAGCGGGTAGACCTTGCCCTCGAAGGCCGGCGGGCAGGCCAGCACGAAGCCTTGGCCGTCGGCGGCCGGCTTCAGCCCGTGGTCACAGTAGTCGCGCAGGGCCTGGCGGTCGAACACCGCATAGGGCGGCCGGTCGGCAAAGCGCTGGAACATCGCGTCGGCCGATTCGAAATGGTTCTTGCGCTGGGCCGCCGGGTGCAGGGTGATCTGCGCCGGGCGCACGGGCTGGGCGTGCTCGGGCGCCTGGATCACCGGGTCGATCAGGATCAATTGGCTGAAGCGCCCGGGCTGCAGCGCCGCCGCCCGCAGCAAGCCAAAGGCGCCCATGCTGTGGCCCACGCCCACGGCGCCCTGCAGCCCCAGGTGCACCGCCAGGGCCGACAAGTCCTGGCCGAAGGCCTCCCAGCTGTCGAAGTCGGCCACCTCGCTGCGGCCATGGCCGCGCTGCTCGGCGGCGATCACATGGCGGCCGGGCAGGTGATGGATCACCTGGTCCCAGACCCGGCCGTGGAAGCCGGTGGCATGCACCATCAGCACGCTGGGCTGCTGGCCTCGCAATGCGGCGCGCCATTCGAAATAGGCCAGCGTGATGCCGTTGGCCTGCACCCGGTGCAGCTGCGGCGCGTCGGCGGCGGGCTGACTGTGGACCGTCATACCTCGGCCGCCAGGCGGCTGGCCTGGTCGATGGCGCGCTTGGCGTCCAGCTCGCCGGCCTCGAAGGCGCCGCCCACCAGCCGGGCCGCCACGCCCAGGGCCTGCAGTTCATCGAACAGGCTGCGCTGCGACAACTGGCCGGCGCAGACAATCACCGTGTCCACCGCGAATAGCCGGGGCTCGCCGTTGACCAGCACATGCAGGCCGGCATCGTCGATGCGCTGGTAGTCCACCCCGGCCACCATGTGCACGCCGCGCCGGCCCAGCACCAGGCGGTGGGTCCAGCCGGTGGTGCGGCCCAGGTTGCGGCCCAGCGATTCGGCCTTGCGCTGCATCAGCCAGACCTCGCGGTCGGCCTTGTGCACCTGGGGCTGCACGCCGGTGACGCCGCCGCGCGGGTGGTTCTTGAAGTCGATGCCCCATTCGCGGGCGAAGACCTCGATGTCCACGGCGCCCGAGACACCCGCGTGGGTGATCAACTCGGCCACGTCGAAGCCGATGCCGCCGGCGCCCATGATGGCCACCCGCCTGCCAATGGGCTTGCGGCCCAGGATGGCGTCGATGTAGGGCAGCACCATCGGATGATCGATGCCGGGCAGCACCGGCCGGCGCGGCGTGATGCCGGTGGCCACCACCACCTCGTCGAAGCCCTCGGCCTGCAGTTGCGCGGCATGGGCCCGGGTGTTCAACCGCAAGGCGATGCCATGCAGGTCGATCATGCGGCGGTAGTAGCGCAGGGTCTCGTGGAACTCTTCCTTGCCCGGGATGCGCTTGGCCAGGTTGAACTGGCCGCCGATCTCAGGCCCGGCCTCGAACAGCGTGACGCGGTGGCCGCGCTGCGCCGCCACCGTGGCATAGGCCAGGCCGGCCGGGCCGGCCCCCACCACCGCCACCCGCTTGCCCGCCGCCACCGGCCGGTAGTTCAGCAGGGTCTCGTTGCAGGCGCGCGGGTTGACCAGGCAACTCACCGGCTTGTTGCCGCCGAAGGTGTGGTCCAGGCAGGCCTGGTTGCAGCCTATGCAGGTGTTGATCTCGTCCTCGCGGCCCTGGGCCGCCTTGTTCACCAGTTCGGGGTCGGCCAGCATCGGCCGGGCCATCGACACCAGGTCGGCATGGCCCTGGGCCAGCACGTCCTCGGCCACCTGCGGCATGTTGATGCGGTTGCTGGTGATCACCGGCACGCCCACCCCCTGGCGCAGCCGCCCGGTGACGCTGGCGAAGGCCGCGCGCGGCACCATGGTGGCGATGGTGGGCACCGGCGCCTCGTGCCAGCAGAAATGGGTGCTGATGATGCTGACGCCGGCGGCCTGCACCGCCTGGGCCAGCGAGACGATCTCGTCCCAGGCCAGGCCGCCGTCCAGCATGTCCATCGCGGCGATGCGAAAGACCACGATGAAGTCGGGCCCGACCGCCTCGCGCACCCGGCGCACCACCTCCACCGCAAAGCGCATGCGGTTGTCCCAGGGGCCGCCCCAGCGGTCGGTGCGCAGATTGGTCTTGCGCACCAGGAAGGTGGAGATCAGGTAGCCGGCCGAGCCGATGATCTCGACCCCGTCATAGCCGGCCAGGCGGGCCATGCGGGCACATTGGGCGAAGTCCTCGATCTGTTGCTCGATGCCGTCTTCGCTCAGCGCATTCGGCATATGGCTGCCGATGCGCGACTTGACGGCCGATGGCGCCACGCAGTCGGGTGTGCGGGCCAGCGGGCCGGTGTGCAGGATCTGCAGGCAGATCTTCACGTCGGCATCGGCCGCGTGCACGGCACGGGTGATCAGGCGGTGCCGGTCGGCCTCGGCCGGGGTGGACAGCTTGCTGCCGCGACCGGCCTCGCGGTTGGGGTAGATGCCGCCGGTGATGATCATGCCCACGCCGCCCCGGGCCCGCTCGGCATAGTAGGCCGCCATGCGCTCGAAGCCCTGTTCGGCCTCCTCCAGCCCGGTGTGCATCGAGCCCATCAGGATGCGGTTCTTCAGGGTGACATGGCCCAGGTCCAGCGGGCTGAAGACATGTGGGTAGCGGGTGGTGCCGGTCATCGAAGGGCCTCGGGTCATGGGGACGGTGCGCCCTCGATGGTGGCGCAGGGCCGGGGCCCGCGCCTACCGTCGAAGGTGACGAATCAGCCGGCCACGGCGGCCAGCGGCCACAGCCGGTCGGCCAGCTTTTGGCGCTGGTGGCCGGCATCGCCGAACCAGGGCTGCAGCCACAAGGCCCGGCGCAGGTAGAGCTGGGCATCGCAGTCCCAGGTGAAGCCAAAACCGCCGTGGAACTGCACCGCCCGGTCTCCGGCCTGCACGCAGCCGTCGCCGGCCTCGGCCTTGGCCATGCGCAGCGCCACCTCGGCATCGCTGCCGTCGGCCAGCAGCGTGGCGGCATGGTAGACATGCGAACGGGCCCGCTCCAGGCTGCACAGCAGGTCGACCGCGCCATGCTTGAGCGCCTGGTAGCTGCCGATCTTGCGGCCGAAGGCGCTGCGGGTGTTGAGGTAGTCCACCATCACCGCCAGCGCACCGGCCATGCCGCCGGCGGCCTCGGCACTGGCCAGCAGCAGCGCGGCGTCGTGGATAGCCGCCAGCGCCTGGGTGGCAGCGGCGCCGGTGATCAGCGCGTTCTCGGCCACGCTCAGGCCGTCCAGCGTCAGGCGCCAGCTACGCCGGGTCTCGTCGATCACCGTCTCGCGCTGCAGGTGGTGGCGGGGCAGGGCGGTGGTGTCCAGCAGGGCCAGTGCGGGGGCACCGTCCAGCGCTACCGATACCAGCAGCGCATCGGCCACGCCGGCGTCGGTCACCAGGGTCTTGCTGCCGTGCAGGGTGACGGCGCCGCCGGCCCGGCGCGCCCGGCAATCCAGGTGGGCCAGGTCCCAGTCGCCCTGGTCTTCGAACAGGGCCACGCTGGCGACATGGCCGGTGCAGATCGCCGGCAGCCAGTGCGCCTGTTGGGCCGCATCACCACCGGCCAGCAGGCCGGCCACGAAGAGCTGGGTGCTGGTGAAGGGCGTGGCCATCAGGTGGCGGCCCATGGGCTCGGCGACCACCGCAGTAGTGGCCAGCGGCAGGCCGCTGCCGCCCAGGGACTCGGGCACGGCCAGGCCGGGCCAGCCCATGGCCACGATGTCGCGCCAGACGGCGGCATCAAAGCCGGTCTCGCTGCCCAGCAGGCCGCGCACCGTCAGCGAGGGCGAGCGTTCACGGCAGAAGCTGGTGGCGGCGTCCAGCAGCATCGCCTGCTCGTCGTTGAACTGGATGCGGGTGCTCAAAACCCCGTCGGCTGGGTTGACGTCCATCGCGCTCAATCCTTGGGCAGGCCAAGCACCCGCTCGCCCACGATATTGGCCTGGATCTGGCTGGGCCCGCCGCCGATGGTGGCCGAGAAGGCATTGAAGTAGCTGCGCTGCCATTGGCCGCCGTCCACCGCCTGCGCATCGCCCACCCAACGCGCTGCGTTGGCGCCCTGCAGTGTCAGCGAGAACTGCATCATGCGGCGGGCATGCTCGGTCAGGCGCAGCTTGTTGGACAGCGCAATCGCCGCCGGCCGCTCGCTGCACAGCGCCGGCACGCGGGCGCGGCTGCCGCACAGGCGGTCGCCCTGGGCCTCGATCAACAGGCGCATCAACGGGTCGCGTACCTGCGCATCATCGATCGCCGGCCGGCCGTTGCGGCGGCTGCGCCGGGCCAGCGCAATCACGTCCTCGATGCCCAGCGCCATGCGCGCCAGCCCGCCGGCCTGGCCGCCGGCTGCGCCGCGCTCGTAGGTCAAGGTCTGCATCGCGATCTGCCAGCCCTGGCCCTCCTGGCCCATCAGGCCATAGGCCGGCACCCGGGCGTCCTCGAAGAAGGTCTGGGTGAAGCCGTACTCGCCGGTGAGTTTGCGGATCGGCTGGGTGCGGATGCCCGGCGCCTGCATCGGCACCAGGAAGTAGGACAGGCCGTTCTGGCGTTTGGACTGCGGGTCGGTGCGGGCCAGCAGGATCATGTACTTGGCGTACTGGCCCAGGCTGGTCCAAATCTTGGCGCCGTTGAGGATGTAGGCGTCACCCGCACTGTCAGAAACCCGCACCGCGCGGGTCTGGCAATGCGCCAGGTCGGACCCGTTGTCGGGCTCGGAGAAGCCCTGGCACCAGATGTCGTCGCCGCTGAGCATGCCGCGGATATAGCGCTGCTTCTGGGCCTCGGTGCCGATGGCCAGGATCAGCGGGCCGGCCCAGTTCAGGGCGATGGTGTTGGGCACGAAAGGTACCTTCAGGCGCGCCATCTCGGCATTGACGATGTCCTGCAGGGCCTGCGGCTTGCCGCCGCCGCCATAGGCCACCGGCCAGGCCATGCCCAGGTAGCCGGCCTGGTAGACCTTGCGCTGCCAGGCGCACAGGTAGTCGAACTGGGCCTGCGTGCCCACCTCCATGAAGGATTCGGGCAGCAGGAAATCGGGGGTGGGCGGGCGATTGGCCTGCAGCCAGTCGGCCACCTCGGCGCGGAAAGCGGCCAGGTCGGTCGTCATCGTCGGGATGCTCATTCAATCTTGCGGGGTGGGCAGGGTCCAGGCCGGGGGGCGCTTCTCGCGGAAGGCGGCCATGCCCTCGGCCGCCTCGGGCGACAGGAACATGCGCAGGCTCCATTCGGCAGCCTCCTTCAGCGCCGCGTCGCGGTCCAGCGTGGGGATGCGGCGCACCAATTGCTTGCATTCGGCCAGCGCCTTGGGGCCGGCCAGGCGCAGCACGTCCACCTCCTGCTGCACGGCGGCCTGCAACTGGTCGGCCGGCACCGCACGGTGGGCCAGGCCCACCTCGACCGCGCGGCGGCCGTCGAAGCGCTCGCTGGTGAGCAGCAGCTTCATGCCGTGGGTGGGGCCCAGCTTGGGCAGGCAGACCACCGAGATCACCGCCGGGATCACGCCAATCTTGACCTCAGAGAAGCTGAAGGGTGCGTCGGCCACCGCGATCACGATGTCGCTGGCGCCCACCAGGCCCAGGCCGCCGGCAAAGGCCGCGCCGTTGACAGCGGCGATGACCGGCTTGGGATGGTCCTGGATGCGGGCCAGCACATCGGCCAGCGTCACCCCATGGCGGCCGTTGACCACCTGGCCGGGCGGGCTTTTCAGGTCGGCGCCGGCGCAGAAGGCCGAGCCCGCGCCGGTGATCACGATGCAACGCACCGCTGGGTCGGCAGCAGCGGCCTGCAGGTGGGCGTCCAACTGGTTGACCAAGGCCGCCGACAGCGCGTTGCGGCTGTCCGGGCGGTTCAATGTGATCCACGCCGCACCTTGCCGCACTTCATAGCGGGCGAGGTCGGTGCCCGCAGCGTCGGCGTCGCCGTTGGCAAGAGTTTGTGCTGACGGGTTGGACATGTTTGCGCAGCCGGAAGTGGACGGGAGGCGGGCCGACGGGATGGCCACTTGATTGTCAGCCCCGGGCACTGCCCGCCCCATCGGGCATCACCCTGTCGCCTGCGCGTCAGGCCTGCCCCAGACCGTTCAGGGCCTGCTGGCCGGGCCTGCGCAGGGCCCCTGTGAAATCCATCACGCAGGGTATTGACAGTGCCAATAAATACCGACTTGAAACTGTCGATTTTATTTACACAGGTCAATTCCGGCATTGTGACATTTGCATTTTTTTATCGCCAATGCGCCGCATTCATTAGCCGCCGAGACCGCAAAAAATGGCTGGCACAGTTACTGCTAATGCTTGTTATCTTTTTTATCACTTAAGGACTTGTATGAAACTCACCCGCATCGCCGCCTCCGTCCTGTGTCTGGGCCTGTCACTGGCAGCTGCCCCGTCCTATGCGGCCTTGGTCACGAACGCCGCCGTGGCCGGCCTGGCAACCTTCCGCGACAGCAATACCGGTCTGGTCTGGATGAAACTCTCGGACACTTTCAACATGACTTACACGGCACAAGTCAATACCGCCTCCGCCGCAGGTTTCGTGGTGGCCAGCACGAATGCGGTTCAAACACTCTGGTCGGGTTCTGGGGCGCTTGGGAGCATGGCGGCCTGGGATTCCGTCAATGCCATGATGGGCGGGTCGAGCAGCCGGCAATTGCTCTGGGGCAATTTCTCGAACAGCGGTGTCAATGAGTGGGGTTATGCCTATCGCGGCGACAGCGCCTGGTCGCATTACCTGCCCAACACCACCACCAACTACAGCGATCTGGGCCTGTGGGCCTACAAGTCAGGGGCGGCGGTTCAGTCCAATGCCTCGGCCGTGCCTGAGCCGGCCAGCCTGGCGCTGGTCGGACTGGCGTTGATCGGCTTGGGCATGGCTCGCCGCCGGCCTTCTTGAACTGGCCCGCTGCCGCGCTTTGGCGGCCACACCCACAGCAAAACGCCCCGTTTGGCGGGGCGTCCGGCGGGGCGTCCGGCGGGGCGCTTGTCGAGCAAGCTGGGGCAGGCGGATGGTGCCGGAGAGAGGAGTCGAACCCCCGACCTTCTCATTACGAATGAGCTGCTCTACCAACTGAGCTACACCGGCATCCAGCAAAAGATTATAGGCGGCTGCGGCGGCCAGCCCTGTCAGGCGGTCAGGCCGGCCTGGCCAGGGTGTGAACGTATTCATGCCCGCCGGTGTGGATCGTCGACACCCGGTACTCCACCGGCTTGTCGCCGAAGGTCAGCGCCGTGCGCCGCACCTGCAGCACGGGTGTGCCGGGTGCCAGGCCCAGCAGCCGGGCCATGCCCGGGTCAGCGGCCGTGGCGCGGGCGCGCTCCTGGGCCCGCACCACGGTGATGCCGAAGCCCGACTGGTAGAGCTGATACAGGGTGGCCGGCCGCTCGCGCAGGCGCTTGTCGCTCAGGCCCTTGAACAGCAGCGCCGGCAGCGTGATCTGGTCGCGCACCACCGGGCGGCCTTGCAGGGTCAACCGGTTGGTGAAACGCAGCACCGGCTCGCCGGGCTTGAGACCCAGCGCCGCAGCCGCATCGTCGTCATCGAGGCGGCCGCGGTCGAAAGCCATCAGTTCGACCTGCGGCACCTCGCTCAGGCCGTCGCTGCGCTCGACATGGAAGAACTGGAACAGGAAGCGGTCGGCGTTGTGGGTGGCCACGAAGGTGCCGCGGCCCTGGCGCCGCACCAGGATGTGCTCGGCCACCAGTTCGCCCACCGC
>JANNZD010000529.1:0-7238 GCA_031410435.1 Betaproteobacteria bacterium
ATGGACGAGCACAGCCCCGGCACGGTGTTCTGGCATCCCAAGGGCTGGACCGTCTGGCAGCAGGTCGAGCAATACATGCGCCGCATCTACCAGGACAACGGCTACCTGGAGGTCAAGGGCCCGCAGATCCTCGACCAGGGCCTGTGGGAGAAGACCGGCCATTGGGGCAAGTACCGCGAGAACATGTTCGTCACCGAGAGCGAGAAGCGCGACTACGCCCTCAAGCCGATGAACTGCCCCGGCCATATCCTGATCTTCAAGCAGGGCATCAAGAGCTACCGCGACCTGCCGCTGCGCTTTGGGGAATTTGGCCAGTGCCACCGCAACGAACCCACCGGTGGCCTGCACGGCATCATGCGGGTGCGCGCCTTCACCCAGGACGACGGCCACATCTTTTGCACCGAGGACATGATCCTGGACGAATGCGTGGCCTACACCGCGCTGTTGCAGAAGGTGTATGCCGACTTCGGCTTCACGAACATCATCTACAAGGTGGCCACCCGGCCGGCGGCCCGCATCGGCAGCGACGCCAGCTGGGACAAGGCCGAGCATGCGCTGATCGAGAGCCTGCGCCGGTCGGGTGTCGAATTCGAGATCGCGCCGGGCGACGGCGCCTTCTACGGCCCGAAGATCGAATACACCCTGAAAGACGCGCTTGGCCGCCCGTGGCAATGCGGCACCATGCAGGTCGATTTCTTCATGGCCGAGCGCCTGGGCGCCGAGTACGTGGCCGAGACCGGCGACCGCCACCCGCCGGTGATGCTGCACCGGGCCATCGTCGGCAGCCTGGAGCGGTTCATCGGCATCCTCATCGAGCAGCATGCCGGCGCGCTGCCGGCCTGGCTGGCGCCGGTGCAGGTGGTGGTGGCCAACATCACCGATGCGCAGGCACCCTACGTGGTGGAAATCGTGAAATCTCTTCAAAAACAAGGGCTTAGAGTACAGGCTGATTTGCGCAATGAAAAAATCACGTATAAAATCCGAGAGCATTCGTTGCAAAAGGTCCCGTACATCCTGGTCGCTGGCGACAAGGAGAAGGCAAGCGGGGCCGTTGCCGTGCGCGCCCGGGGGCATCTCGACCTGGGGGTCATGCCCTTGAGCGACTTCGCTGCCAAGCTCGCCGACGACATCACCCGCAAGGTTTGAGCCCAGCCCCGCTGGCGCGCATGTTTGTTTTTGAGCACCGTTCGGCTTGAACCCATTGCTTGCCTTGGGGTTCGGGCCCTGAATGGTTTGAAGGGGTTTGCACCATCGCTACTTTTCTTGATCGCCGGACGCCCAACGTAGAGCGCAAGCATCGACTCAACCGTGAAATCATGGCGCCCAATGTGCGCCTGAACGGTATCGACAACGAGCCCCTGGGCATCGTGAGCATCATGGAAGCCTTGCGCCTGTCAGGCGAGGCCGATGTGGATCTGGTCGAGATTGCGCCCACCGCCGAGCCGCCGGTCTGCCGTCTGATGGATTACGGCAAGTTCAAGTACCAGGAGCAGAAGAAGGCCGCCGAAGCCAAGTCCAAGCAGAAGATCATCGAGGTCAAGGAGGTTAAATTCCGCCCCGGCACCGATGACGGCGACTACAACATCAAGATGCGCAACCTGCGGCGCTTCATTGCCGAGGATGGCGACAAGGGCAAGATCACGCTGCGCTTTCGCGGCCGCGAGATCACCCACCAGGACATCGGCATGCGCATGCTCGAGCGCATCCGTGACGAGTTGTCGGATGTCTCGATCGTCGAGCAGTTTCCCAAGCTTGAAGGCCGCCAGATGATCATGGTGCTGGCGCCCAAGAAGAAGCAGTAAAGCGCGGGTTCGCCAGCGCAAACGATTCAAAGATTCCGCGCCCGGGTCTGGTCACCAGGGTGGTTGGAGAGAAGCTGCTGCAGGCTGTGCAAGTGCAACCACAACGGTGGGGGCCGCCTGCAGATGGCAACCTAGAAGGAGCAGCACATGCCCAAAATGAAGACCAAGAAAAGCGCGGCCAAGCGGTTCCGCGTCCGTCCGGGTGGCACCGTCAAGCGCGGTCAGGCGTTCAAGCGCCACATCCTCACCAAGAAGACCACCAAGAACAAGCGCCATCTGCGCGGCACCGTGACTGTGCATGAGACCAATATGGGTCACATGAAGCAGATGTTGCCGTTCGCTGGCCTTTGATCGACTGACGGACAAAGAAGGAGTTATCTATGCCTCGCGTCAAACGTGGTGTTACCGCCCGCGCCCGCCACAAGAAGATCCTGGCCCTGGCCAAGGGCTATCGCGGCCGCCGCAAGAATGTCTTCCGCATCGCCAAACAGGCGGTGATGAAGGCAGGCCAATATGCCTACCGTGACCGCCGTACCCGCAAGCGCGTGTTCCGCGCCTTGTGGATTGCCCGTATCAACGCCGCCGCGCGTGGTCTGGGCATCACCTACAGCAAGTTCATGGCCGGCATGAAGAAGGCCTCGATCGACATCGATCGCAAGATGCTGGCTGAACTTGCCGTCAACGACCCGGCTGCCTTTGGCAGCATCGTCGCCAAGGTGAAGGCCCAGCTCGCTTGATCCTCCCGCCATCCGGCTGATTGCCGGATGACGGGCCAAGCTTTGACACCGGGCCTGGCTCGGCGTCAACACAGCTTTGAAGGTCGTCACCTGTGGGCGGCCTTTTTTGTTTCTGAATCCACATGACCGATCTCGACACCCTGGTGGCTGCTGCCCAAGCCGACTTTGCCGCCGCGCCCACGCCGGCCGAACTGGAAAACGCCAAGGCCCGGTTCCTGGGCAAGGCCGGCGTGTTGACCGACCTGCTCAAGGGTCTGGCCAAGCTCAGCCCGGACGAGAAGAAGACCCGCGGCGCCGAGATCAACCAGACCAAGCAGCGCATCGAGGCTGCCTTGGCCGGCCGGCGTCAGGCCCTGGCCGATGCCGAACTGGCGCGCCAGCTGCAAGCCGAGGCGCTGGATGTCAGCCTGCCCGGTCGCGGCCGCGGGATGGGCGGCCTGCACCCGGTTTCACGCACGATCGAGCGTATCGAGGCGATCTTCGGCTCCATGGGTTTCGATGTGGCCGAAGGCCCGGAGATCGAGACCGACTGGATGAGCTTCACCGCGCTCAACAACCCTGAGAACCATCCTGCGCGTTCGATGCAGGACACTTTTTATGTCGACATGAAGGACGAGGCCGGCCGCTGGCTCAATCTGCGGCCGCACACCTCGCCGATGCAGGTGCGCTACGCCCGGGCCCATGCGGCGCGCCATGCCGGCCTGCTGGCCCAGAACCTGCCCATGCCAGAAATCCGCGTGATCGCGCCGGGCCGCACCTACCGGGTAGACAGCGATGCCACCCATTCGCCGATGTTCCACCAGTGCGAGGGCCTGTGGATTGGCGAGAACGTCAGCTTCAAGGACCTGAAGGTGGTGTTCACCGATTTCTGCCGGCGCTTCTTCGAGAGCGACGATCTGCAGCTGCGCTTCAGGCCCAGCTTCTTTCCCTTCACCGAACCCTCGGCCGAGATCGACATCGCCTTTGCAAGCGGCCCGCTCAAGGGCAAGTGGCTGGAGGTGGCGGGGTCGGGCCAGGTGCACCCGAACGTGGTGCGTAACTACGGCCTCGACCCTGAGCGCCACATCGGTTTTGCCTTCGGCATGGGGCCGGACCGCCTGACCATGCTGCGCTATGGCGTGAACGATATGCGCCTGCTCTTTGAAGGCGACCTGCGCTTCCTGCAGCAGTTCCGCTGAGCGCGGCCCAGCCACCCCTCCGACCGGTTTCAACCCAGACCATGCAATTCCCAGAATCCTGGCTGCGCGCCTTCTGCAACCCGCCGCACAACACCACCGAGCTGGCCGACCTGCTGACCATGTCCGGCCTGGAGGTGGAAAGCCTGGCGCCCGCCGCGCCGCCATTTTCAAGGGTGGTGGTGGGCGAGATCATCGAGGCCGTGCAGCATCCCAACGCCGACCGTCTGCGGGTCTGCCGGGTGGCGGCCGGCCCGCACTCGGCCGACGGCTTGTTGCAGATCGTCTGCGGCGCACCCAATGCGCGGGTCGGCATCAAGGTGCCGCTGGCCCTGGTGGGCGCCGAGCTGCCGCCGGCCGAGGGCGGCGATGGCGCGCCTTTCGTCATCCGGCTGGGCCAGCTGCGCGGCGTGGAAAGCCAGGGCATGTTGTGCTCGTCGCGCGAGCTGAAGCTCAATGACGACCACGGCGGGCTGCTTGAATTGCCCGCCGATGCCGCCCCGGGGGCGGATGTGCGGGCGCTGCTGAACCTGGATGACACCCTGTTCACACTCAAGCTCACGCCCAACCTGGCCCATGATCTGAGCGTCTATGGCGTGGCCCGCGAGGTGGCCGCGCTGACCGGCGTTCCTTTGGTCAGGCCGGCCTTTGCGCCGGTGCCTGCCAGCCATGACCAATGCCTGCCTGTCAGGGTGGAGGCACCCGATCTGTGCGGGCGCTTCTCGGGCCGGGTGGTGCGCGGTGTCAACACCCAGGCCCGCACGCCCGCCTGGATGGTGGACCGGCTGGCGCGCTGCGGCCAACGCTCGGTCTCGGCCCTGGTCGACATCTCCAACTATGTGATGTTCGAGTATGGCCGGCCGTCGCACATCTTCGATCTGGACAAGATCCACGATGGCCTGGTGGTGCGCTGGGGCAGGGCGGGCGAGTCGCTCAAATTGCTCAATGGCAGCAGCATCACGCTGGATGCGCAGGTCGGCGTGATCGCCGATGCCCAGGGCGTCGAGTCGCTGGCCGGCATCATGGGGGGCGATGCCACGGCGGTGTCAGACCTGACCCGCAATGTCTATGTCGAGGCCGCTTTCTGGTGGCCTGAAGCCGTGGCCGGCCGGTCGCGCCGCTTCAACTTCAGCACCGAGGCCGGCCACCGCTTCGAGCGCGGCGTCGACCCCGCCGGCACGGTCGAGCACCTCGAGCACATTACCCGCCTGATCCTGGACATCTGCGGCGGCCAGGCCGGGCCGGTGGACGACCAGATCGTTCACCTGCCGCAGCCCGCGCCGGTGCTGATGCGGGTGGCCAGGGCGGCCAAGGTGATCGGCATGCCGCTGACCCAGGCCCAATGCGCCGAGGTGTTCACCCGGCTGGGCTTGCAGTACACCGAGGCGCCGGGGCTACTGACAGTCGCCCCACCGAGCTGGCGCTTCGACCTGCGCATCGAAGAAGACCTGATCGAGGAGGTGATCCGGGTCATCGGCTATGGCTGTCTGCCGGCCAGTGCGCCGCTGGCCCCGGTGACGCCGCGGCTCGGGCCCGAGGCACGCCGCAGCGGGCATGCGGTGCGCCGCGCGCTGGCCGATCTGGACTACCAGGAAACCATCAACTTCAGCTTCGTCGAGACCCGTTGGGAGCATGAGTTGCACGGCAACCCTGACCCGATCCAGGTGCTCAACCCGATTGCCGCACCCTTGGCGGTGATGCGGTCCAGCCTGATCGGCAGCCTGGTGCAGGTCTTGCGCCACAACCTGGCGCGCAAGACCGGCCGGGTACGGATCTTTGAATTGGGCCGGGTGGCCTGGCGTGACGCCAGCGTGCCGGCCGGCGACCTGAGCGTGGCCGGGGTGGCGCAGCCGCAGCGGGTGGCGGGCCTGGCCTATGGCGCCGTGGCGCCCACCCAATGGGGTCAACGCGAACGCACGCTTGATTTCTTCGACCTCAAGGGCGATCTGGAGGCCTTGCTGGCACCGGTGCAGGCCCAGTTCGAGCCGGCCCAGCATCCGGCCATGCACCCCGGCCGCTGTGCCCAGGTGAAATTGGGCGACCGGGTCATCGGGCATCTGGGCGAACTGCACCCACGTTGGCGCCAGGCCTACGAGCTGCCCCAGGCCCCGCTGGTGTTCGAGCTAGACCTGGATGCGGTGATGGACCGGCCCTTGCCACAGGTGCAGCCGGTGGCCCGCCACCAGGGGGTCTGGCGCGATCTGGCGCTGGTGGCCTCGGAGCGGGTCACCCATGACAGCCTGATCCAGGCACTGCGCGCCGACCCCGACGGTCTGGTGCAGGCGGTCACGCTGTTCGATGTGTACCGGCCTGCGGCGGTGGTGCCTGAGCTGGCCGAGGGTGAACGCAGCCTGGCGGTGCGGCTGGAACTGCTGGACCCGGCTGCGGTGTTGACCGAAGATCGAATCGACGCGGCCGTGGCCCGGGCAGTGGCCCGTGCGGGCACTGCCTTGGGCACACGCCTGCGTGGCTGAGCTCCCTGACGAACCCCTAGCGCGAGCCCAAATGATGCAAGACGATCCCCCCGTCGAACGCGTGATCCTGCCGTCGCTGGAGACCCCCACGCTGACCAAGGCAGAACTGGCGGAGCTGCTCTTCGAGCGCCTGGGCCTGAACAAGCGCGAGTCCAAGGACATGGTCGAGGCCTTCTTCGAACTGGTACACAACACCTTGGTGCGCGGCGACGACGTCAAATTGTCGGGCTTCGGTAACTTCAACATCCGGCGCAAGGCGCCGCGCCCGGGGCGCAACCCGCGCACCGGCGAGTCGATCCCGATCAAGGCCCGCAACGTGGTCACGTTCCACGCCAGCCACAAGCTCAAGGCGATCGTTCAAGGCGACACCCCGCTCGGTGAAGACTTCGAGTAGAGTGTGAGTTTTCAGCCTCACCTCATTGATTTTCATGGAGAAATTGCTGCCTGCCATACCGGCCAAGCGTTACTTCACGATCGGTGAGGTGAGCGACCTGTGTGGCGTCAAGCCCTATGTGCTGCGCTACTGGGAGCAGGAGTTCACCCAACTCAAGCCGATGAAGCGCCGCGGCAACCGGCGCTATTACCAGCATCATGAGGTGCTGCTGATCCGGCGCATCCGCGATCTGCTCTACGACCAGGGCTTCACCATCAGCGGCGCACGCAACCAGCTCGGCGAGCTGGGCTCAGCGGCGCGTGCGGGCCTGCTGGGTGATGAGCTCGACGCCGAGGCCGGCCTGCTGCTGGCCGAGGCGCTGCACGACGATGTCGACCTGGTGGTATCCGACCGCCGGGATGCCGAACAGCCCTTGCAAAACCCGGTGGAACTTCAGACCGGGCAGCTGCGCGCCGAGCTTTTGTCGATTCGTGACCTACTGTCGGTCTGAGGGGCTCGGTTTCAACCTATAATCTGAGGCTCAGTCGGGGCGTAGCGCAGCCTGGTAGCGCACTTGCATGGGGTGCAAGGGGTCGCGAGTTCGAATCCCGCCGTCCCGACCATTTTATTCGTTTGAAATCAACAGCTTAGCGGCCTCGGCTTCTAGGCTGTTTTTC
>JANNZD010000530.1:0-1659 GCA_031410435.1 Betaproteobacteria bacterium
TGGGGCCGAAAACTCGTTGCAAAGCACGGGTTTACGAGGGCGTGTCACTTGGAACTGGCAAAGTCAGGTCTGAGGCCGGCCTGCGGCCTGCCCTGGCAGGGCCGGTGCCTGGCCGTTCTTCGACGGCACAGGCCGACCCGCCGGTCTGTAACACTGGTGAGCCGCGCACCCTGGCCCGGCGCCACGCTGCCCGGGCCATCACCGTAGCCCCCAATCGATCCCCGAGGAGACCCGATATGCCCTTGACCTTCAAGCGCAGCTGGACCGATGAAGACCTGGATCGCTGGCGCGACACCTGCATACGCTTCGCCGAGGACGAGCTGCTGCCCGACGACGTGGCCGCCCGCCAGCGTGGCCATGTAGGCCATGCGGTGTGGCGCAAGGCCGGTGAACTGGGCCTGCTGTGCACCGACATTCCCGAGCAATACGGCGGCGGCGGTGGCGATTTCCGGCACGAGGCGGTGCTGTACGAGGAATGCGCGCGCCGGGGCCTTAGCGGCTGGGCCAATTCGGTGCATTCCATCGTCGCGCACTACTTCCTGAACCACGGCACCGACGCGCAGAAGCAGCACTACCTGCCCAAACTGGCCCGCGGTGAACTGGTGGGCGCGATCGCGATGACCGAACCCGGCGCCGGCAGCGACCTGCAGGGCATCCGCACAAGGGCCGAGCAACGCAGCGGCCCCTTCGGCCAGTTGTACTACGCGATCAATGGCAGCAAGACCTTCATCACCAACGGCTTCCTGGCCGGCGTGGTGCTGGTGGTGTGCAAGACCGACACCAGCCAGGGCGCGCGCGGCACCTCGATCCTGATCGTCGACACCGAGAACTGCCCGGGCTTCCGGGTCGGCCGGGTGCTGGACAAGATGGGCATGAAGTCGCAGGACACGTCCGAGCTGTTCTTCGATGACGTGATGGTGCCGGCCGACCACCTGCTGGGCGGGGCCGAGGGCCAGGGCTTCTACCAGCTGATGGGTGACCTGCCCTACGAGCGGCTGATCATCGGCATCACTGCGCTGGCCTGCATGGAGGGTGCATTTGAAGCCACGCTGGCCTATGTGCGCGAACGCAAGGCCTTCGGCAAGCCGATCGCCGACCTGCAGAACACCCGCTTCAAGCTGGCCGAGGTGGCCACCCAGATCCAGGTCGGCCGGGCCTTCATCGACCGCTGTGTCGAGCAACTGGTAGCCGGCACGCTCGACACCGCCACCGCGTCGATGGCCAAGCTGTGGGGCAGCGAGACCCAGGGCCGGGTGCTGGACGAATGCCTTCAGCTGTTTGGCGGCTACGGCTTCATGAACGAGTACCTGATCACCCGCATGTATGCCGACGCCCGGGTGCAGCGCATCTACGGCGGCACCAGCGAGATCATGAAGGAGGTGATCTCGCGCAGTTTGTGAGTGTCTCGTATATAGCTAGCTAGCCAGCTATATAGAAGGCTTGCTTCAAACGCCAACCTGGCCCGCGATGACCGAGATTGCCCTCTTCGACGCCAAGAACCGGCTGTCCGGGTTGATTGACCGTTTGCGGGCCGGTGAGGTTTTCACCATCACCGCGCGGCGCTGGTGCTGGATGCGTCGGTCAGTGCGGCCTGGTTGCTGCCCGAAGAGGCCACTGCCTTCACCGAGGCGCTGCTGTCCGCCACTGCAGCGGTCGAGG
>JANNZD010000531.1:0-2959 GCA_031410435.1 Betaproteobacteria bacterium
GGACGCCGGCGGCCTGAGCCGCAAGACCAAGTTCGGTCTGGCGCGCAAGGTCTTTGCCCATACCGCAGCCTACGACGGCATGATCAGCAACTACCTCGGCGCGCTGGCCGACGGTGCCGAAGACCAGCCAGCTGCGGTGCCCGAGCGCCATGACTACCCCGAGGTGTTCAACCTGCAGGTCGTCAAGACCCAGGCCATGCGCTACGGCGAGAACCCGCACCAGAGCGCGGCCTTCTACCGCGAGCGCCAGCCGGCGCCGGGCACCTTGTCGCAGTGGGTGCAACTGCAGGGCAAGGAACTGTCCTTCAACAACATCGCCGACGCCGACGCGGCCTGGGAATGCGTGAAGACCTTCGACACGCCCTGCTGCGTGATCGTCAAGCACGCCAACCCCTGCGGGGTGGCGCTGGGCGCCGATGCGCACGAGGCCTACGCCAAGGCGCTCAAGACCGACCCGACCAGTGCCTTCGGCGGCATCATCGCCTTCAACCGGCCGCTGGACGCAGCGGCGGCCGAGGCGGTGGCGCGCCAGTTCGTCGAGGTCATCATCGCCCCGGCGATCACGCCCGAGGCGCGGGCCGTCTTTGCCGCCAAGCAGAACGTGCGCCTGCTCGAGGTGCCGCTGTCCAAGACCGGCAATGCGCTGGACTTCAAACGGGTGGGCGGCGGCCTGCTGCTGCAGTCCACCGATGCCCGCAACGTGGCGGTTGGCGAGCTCCAGGTGGTCAGCCGCCTGCAGCCCACGCCGCAGCAGCTGGATGACCTGATGTTCGCCTGGAAGGTGGCCAAGTTCGTCAAGAGCAATGCCATCGTTTTCTGTGCCGGCGGCATGACACTGGGCGTGGGCGCGGGCCAGATGAGCCGCATTGACTCGGCCCGCATCGCCAGCATCAAGGCCGGCAACGCCGGCCTGTCGCTGGCCGGCAGCGCGGTGGCCAGCGATGCCTTCTTCCCCTTCCGCGACGGCCTGGACATGGTGGTGGACGCCGGCGCGGGCTGCGTGATCCAGCCGGGCGGGTCGATGCGCGACGCCGAGGTGATCGCCGCTGCCAACGAGCGCGGCATCGTGATGGTGTTCACCGGCACCCGCCATTTCCGCCATTGAGGCCGCCGGCATGAGCCCCCGAATCAACCGCCGCGCGGTCTTGCGCAGCGCCGCGCTGCTGGCTGCGCCCGGCCTGGGCGAAGCGGCCCCCGCGGCCGTGGCGCCGATCCAGACCGGGGTCTGGGCCCATGCGATCAGTGCCTTCGGCCCGCCCAAGTACGGCGCCGATTTCCAGCATTTCGACTATGCCGACCCGGCTGCGCCCAAGGGTGGCCAGATGCGGCTGTCCAACAGCGACCGGCGCTCCAGCTTCGACAAGTTCAATCCCTTCACCATCAAGGGGGTGGCCCAGGCCTCCTTCCTGATGCTGATGTTCGAGCCCCTGTGCGAGTTCTCGATGGACGAGGCCCAGTCGATGTACGGCCTGCTGGCCGAGGCCATCTATGTCGAGCCCGACCTGTCGGCAGTGAGCTTCCGGCTGCGCGCCGGCGCGCGTTTTTACAACGGCGACCCGCTGTTGCCCGAGGACGTGGTCGACAGCTTCCAGCGCCTGAAGGGCAAGCTGGTGCGGCCCGAGTACATCACCTCGCTGCTGGGCGCCAGCCGCGCCGTGGTGGTGGACGCCCGTACCGTGCGCTTCGACATCCTGGCCGAGAGCCGCAACTTCAACACCATCTTCGAGCTTGGCACGATGCGGGTGTTCTCGCGCAAATGGGGCCAGGGCAAAGCGCTGGCGGACGTGGTGGAAGACCGCCCCATCGCCAGCGGGCCCTATGTGATCGAGGTGGCCGAGATGCCCAGCCGGCTGGAGTTCAAGCGCAACCCCGATTACTGGGCCCGCGACCTGCCGATGCGCCGGGGTTTCTTCAATTTCGACCGCATCGCCTACCGTCTGTACAAGGACGATGAGGTGCGGCGCGAGGCCTTCAAGGCCGGCGAGTACGACCTGCTGCGCGAGTTGACCCTCAGCCAGTACATCCGCACCCACCAGGGCCCGAAATGGCGCGACGGCCGCATCGTCAAGCGGGCTTGGGCGGTGGACACCGGCAGCATGCTGCAGGCCATCGACTTCAACCTGCGCCGGCCCCGGCTGCAGGACATCCGCGTGCGCGAGGCCATCATGCGGGCCTTCGATTTCGAAACGCCGATGAACCGCTTCAACTACTTCAAGCGGGCCAACAGCATGTTCAACAAGACCGAATTTGCCGCGCAGGGCCTGCCCGCGGCGGCCGAACTGGCCTTGCTGGAGCCGTTTCGCGCCGAGCTGCCCGCCAGCGTCTTCGGCCCGGCCTTCGAAGCGCCGCGCACCGACACCCACCCGTTGGCGCTGCGCGACAGCCTGAAGCGCGCAGCCCAGTTGCTGGCCGAGGCCGGCTGGACCGTGGCCGCCGACGGCGTGCTGCGCGATGCCAAGGGCCAGGCCTTCACGCTGGAGATGCTGGAGCCCAGCCGGGTGGGCCGCTACCCCGAATTCGAGCGCAACCTGAAGCGCCTGGGCATCCAGTACACCGAGCGGCTGGTGGACTTTGCGCTCTACACCCGGCGCCTGAACGTCAAGGACTTCGACCTGATCATCATCGTCGAGGGCAAGTTCACCCTGCCGAACGCGGCCAACCTGCGCCAGCTCTACCACAGCAGCGGGGTGGACGAAGAAGGCAGCCAGGCATTGCGCGGCGTCAAGAGCCGGGCCGTGGACGTGCTGATCGACCGCATCGGCCAGGCCACCACGCTAGACGAGTTGCGCAGCGCCGCACGCGCGCTCGACCGGGTGGTGATGTGGAACCACTGGCAGATCCCGCAGCTGTATTCACCGGGCGAGAACAGCTCCTACTGGAACAAGTTCGGCATCCCGGCGGTCAAGCCCAAGCATTTCCAGATCGACAGCATCCCCGACGAGCACAGCCTGCCCTGGCC
>JANNZD010000532.1:0-4234 GCA_031410435.1 Betaproteobacteria bacterium
GCATCAGCGACGGGCTGAGCGAACTCAGCTCGGTATGCACCACCGGCTTGCGGCCATCCAGGTCCTCGAAGGGCAGATGCTGGCTGGGCGGCGGCAGGCTGTCGGCTTCGCCCATGGGCTGGGTGGGTAGGAACATTTTCAAGTCCATGCTGCGCGCCGGATGGTAAGGGCAGATCGCCCAGGGAACGTGTCCTTACGTTTCAGCCTCCGTCTTGGATGCGGGCAGCTGGCCCGGCAGTTGCGCCCGGGCCGTCTTGAAAGCCTGCCAGAACGCGGGGTCCTGGGCGCTGGCAAAGTTCACGCGCATCTTCTTTGTCGGGCGCTGGCTGGCCATGAACAGCCGGCCCGGGGCCAGCAGCCAGCCCGCCCGGGCCATCAGCGGGGCCAGGGCCTCGGGGTCGACGCCGGTGACGACCCAGCCGAACAGGCCCTGGGGCGGCGCGGCAAACGTGCAGCCGGCTTGCTGCGCCAGGCGCACCACCTGGGCGCGTGCGCCGTCCAGGCGCCGCTGCACCCGCTCGGCATGGCGGCGCAGCAGGCCCTGGTCCAGGCACCAGGCCACTGCCTGCTCGTACAGCGCCGGGGTGGTCAGGCTGGCCAGCAGCTTGGTGTCGATCAGGCGCTCGGCCAGCGCCGGTGTCGCTGCCACATAGCCCACCCGCCAGTTGGGCGCCAGGATCTTGGAGAATCCCGACACGTAGAGCGTGCGCTGCAGGCCGTCCAGGGCCGCCAGGCGCGGCGCATGCGGCGGCGCCAGCCAGGCATAGGTGTCGTCTTCGACGATGGTCAGGTCATGCTGCTCGGCCAGCTTCAGGATCTGGTGCGCGGCCGTCAGTGACAGGCTGTGCCCGGTCGGGTTGTGCAGCACCGATACCGTCACGTACAGGCGCGGCCGGTGCGCCGCCAGCAGCGCGGCCATCACGCCCAGGTCGGGGCCGTCCGGGCCGCGCGGCACCGGCAGCAGGCGCATGCCCTGGCGGCTGAGGCGGGCAAATTCCACCGCCCAGCCGGGCTCGTCCACCAGCACCGCATCGCCGACCTGCATCAGGGTGCGCGAGATCAGGTCCAGCGCATGCGTGGCGCCCAGGGTGGTGACGATCTGGCCGGGCAAGGCGGGGATGTCCAACTCGCCCGCCAGGCGCCGGGCCAGGGCCTGGCGCAGCTGGGGGTCGCCAGCCGGGTCGCCATAGCGCAAGGCTTCGCCGGCCTGGCCCAGGGCGCGGCGCAGCGCGCGGTCGAGCAGGGCTTGGTCCAGCCAGCTCTCGGGCAGCGTGCCCATGCCCGGCCCGGCTGGCTGTGCCCCGTGCTGGAACATGCTGCGGATCAAGGCGGTGGCGTCCACCGGGGCCGCCAAGGGCAGCGCCAGGGCCGGGCCGGGCAGCGCCGCCGGCGCGCGGGCGCCAGCCACCGCTTCGCGCACAAAGAAGCCACGCTGGCGCCGCGCCTCCACCAGGCCCTGGGCCTGCAGCTGGTCATAGGCCGCCACCACGGTGCTGGGGCTGACACCCTGCTGGCGCGCGCCCTGCCGCACCGACGGCAGCCGCGCACCCGGCGCCAGCAGGCCTTGCTGGATGCGCTCGGCCACTCGGGCCGCAAGGGCCTGGCCCAGCGTGCCGAAGCTGCCGGCGGGCACGGCGTAGGGGCGGGCAGCTGGGGGCAGGGTTTCGGGGGGATGCGGCATGGCGCGGGCAGGGCGGCGGGCGGCCGGTGGTCGGGGCGGTTCTGTACCGTCAAAACCGTCAGTACAGATTGGAAAACTGTACTGTTATCTGTACCGGGTCTGTGTTGATGATGGCCCTAGACTGCGCCCATGTCCATGCCTTTCGATACCGGCGCCACGCCGGCCCCCCGGCCCGTCCCTCGGGCGGCCCCGGCGCCGGCCGGCCTGTCGGATCTCACCCTGGGCTGGCTGCTTGGCGCGCTGGGCGTGTTGGTGTTTGCGCTGACCATCCCGATGACCCGGCTGGCCTCGGGCACGCTGGACGCGCCGCAGTTGCCGGCGGTCTTCGTGGCCATTGCGCGCGCCGGCTTGGGCGGGCTGCTGGCTGTCGCCTGGCTGGCGGCCACCCGGGCGCCCTGGCCGCGGCCGGCGCAGTGGCGGCAATTGGGGTTGACGTCTCTGGGCGTGGTGTTCGGTTTCCCCTTCTTCCTGGGCCTGGCGGTGCAGCGGGTGGACGCCGCCCATGCCGCCGTGGTGTCGGGCCTGCTGCCCATCGCCACTGCATTGATCGGCGCCGCGCTGATGCACCAGCGGCCAAGCCGGGGTTTCTGGGCCTGCGCCTGGCTGGGCACCGGATTGGTGGTCGGCTTTGCCTTCTGGAAGGGCGGCGCCACGCTGCAGCCCGCTGACGGCCTGCTGCTGCTGGCCGTGGCCTGGGGCGGTTTCGGCTATGTGATGGGTGCGCGCCTGTCGGCGCCCCAGGGCGACGGCCGCCCGCCGATGCCACCCCAGCAGGTGATCAGCTGGGTGCTGGTGGGCTGCCTGCCGGTCACGCTGCCGGTGGCCTGGGCCACGGCGCCGGCCGCACCGGTGGCCTGGTCGGCCTGGGGCGGTTTCGTCTATGTCAGCGTGTTCTCGGTCTGGCTGGGCTTCTTTGCCTGGTACCGCGGGCTGCAGCTCGGCGGCATGATGCGGGTCAGCCAGATCCAGTTGCTGCAGCCTTTTTTGTCGATGTTCCTGGCCGTGCCGCTGCTGGGCGAGGCGCTGGACGGCCTCACCGTGGCCTGCTCGCTGGCGGTGATGGCCACCGTCTTCCTGTCGCGCCGCATGGCGGTGCTGCCAGCAGCGCCGCCCGCCCCTTAGATCGCATCTTTGCCCTGTCCCCAGCCTTGACCCCTTGCCGGGAGTGACCATGAGCCTCTGGACCCAGGCGCGCCGCAGCGCCCGACTGAACCCTTCGATCATTCGCGAGATCCTCAAGGTGACCGAGCAGCCCGGCGTGCTGTCGATGGCCGGCGGACTGCCGTCGGCCGACACCTTTCCGGTCGAGGCCATCCGCGCGGCCTGCGACAAGGTGCTCACCGACACCCCGCGCGAGGCCCTGCAGTACGCCGCCAGCGAGGGCTTTGCGCCGCTGCGCGAATGGGTGGTGCAGCACCTGCGCGGCCTGGGCATGGCGCTGCAGGCCGACCAGGTGCTGATCACCACCGGCTCGCAGCAGGGCCTGGACCTGGTGGGCAAGGTGATGGTTGATGCCGGCGCGCCGGTGGCGGTGGAGACGCCCACCTACCTGGGCGCGCTGCAGGCCTTCAACCCCTACGAGCCGATCTATGCCAGCCTGGCCGGCGACGCCGACGGCCCGTTGCCCGAGGCCCTGGCCGCGCTGCCGCATGACGCGCCCGGCACCCGCTTCGCCTACCTGGTGCCCAGCTTCCAGAACCCCACCGGCCGGGTGCTGCCCGAGGCCCGGCGTGCGGCGCTGGTGGCCGCGGCCCAGGCCGCGCGCGTGCCGCTGGTCGAGGACAACCCCTATGGCGACCTGTGGTTCGACGCCGCGCCGCCGCCCCCGCTGGCCGCGCGCTGGCCCGAGGGCGTGCTCTACCTGGGCAGCTTCAGCAAGGTGCTGACCCCCGGTTTCCGGCTCGGCTACCTGGTGGCGCCGACGGCGCTCTACCCCAAGCTGCTGCAGGCCAAGCAGGCGGCCGACCTGCACACCCCGGGCTTCAACCAGCGGGTGGTCTACGAGGTGATCAAGAACGGCTTCCTCGACCAGCATGTGCCCACCATCCGGGCCCGCTATGCGCGCCAGTGCCAGGCCATGGCCGAGGCCCTGGCACGCCACATGCCTGAGGGCACCGAGTGGCAGCTGCCGCAGGGCGGCATGTTCTTCTGGCTGCGCCTGCCCGCCGGCTGCGACGCGCTGGCGCTGCTGCCCCAGGCGGTCGAGGCCGGCATCGCCTACGTGCCGGGCGCGGCCTTCTATGCCCACCAGCCCGATGCCCGCACGCTGCGCTTGAGCTTCGTCACCCTCACGCCCGAGCTGATCGGCGACGGCGTGGCCACGCTGGGCCGGGTGCTGCGCGAGCACCTGGATGGGCAGCGAGAGCATGCGCCATGAGCGCGCCGGGCCGCTCCCAAGCGCGAATCCCGCAGCGCGCAGCGCGGAGGGTGGTCCAGTGAGCGCGCCGGGCCGCTCCCAAGCGCGAATCCCGCAGCGCGCAGCGCGGAGGGTGGTCCAGTGAGCGCGCCGGGCCGCTCCCAAGCGCGAATCCCGCAGCGCGCAGCGCGGAGGGT
>JANNZD010000533.1:0-30638 GCA_031410435.1 Betaproteobacteria bacterium
GTGGCCGATCAGGCCGCTGCCGCCGGCGCCCAGGCCGCGGCCAAGCGCCAGCGCAATCTTCGGCAACTGGGTAGTCTTGCCCGAGCCGGTCTCGCCACAGACGATCACCACCTGGTGGGCGGCCAGTGCGCGGGCGATCTCATCGCGCCGGGCCGAGACCGGCAGGGATTCGGGGTAGTGGATCGGGGGGATGGGCGTGGCCAGGCGCGGCGGCCGGTCGCGCCGGGCTTGCGCAGGCAAGTGGTCGGGGCGGTCAGCCCGCAATGGCCGCTGTGGGGGCGCGGACGGGTTCACTGGGGTGGGATTATCGCCGGCCGGCCCGGTCTGGGCGCCGGGCGGGCCATCAGGCCAGCAGTTCGGCCACGGTCATCGTGGCCAGGCCCGCGCGCAGACGGAAGGCACGCGAGGCGCGCTGATCACGCAGCAGCAAGCGGTCCACCAGGGGCTGCGCCGGTGTGTGCAGCGGGTGGATCAACAACACATGGCGCTGCGCACCGGCTTCATCGAGGCGGCCGCACCAGCCCAGGTCCAGCAGGGTCTCGAGCACCGGCTGCACCTGCAGGGGGTCGATCCGCAAGGCGCCGGCCAGGGCGTCGAGGCTCAGGCCGGGCTGGCCGGTGCTGCGCGATGCATTCAAGGCATTGAGCAGGGCCAGGGCCAGCGCAAAACGCTCGCCCGGTCGATCAGGCAGGCGCACCACGCGCATCGCCAGGCTGGGCGCGTAGGCGGCAATCACCGCCCCCAGCAACACGATCACCCAACTCAGGTAGATCCACAGCAGCAGGATGGGCAGGGTGGCAAAGGCGCCGTAGACCACCGAATAGGTGGGCACCAGATTCACATACCAGGCCAGGCCGCGCTTGGCCAGCTCGAAACCCAGGGCCACGAAGATGCCACCCGCCCAGGCATGGGCCCAGCGTACATGGGTGTTGGGCACATAGCGGAACAGGCTGGCCACGCCAGCGCCCAGCAAGCCGAACTGCAGCAGGCCCAGCACCAGCCTTACCAAGTCGGGCAACTCGCTGAGCAAGCCGCGCGAGGCCGGAAGGGCATACGAGGTGAGCGACAGGCTTGCGCCCAGCACCAGCGGGCCCAGGGTGAGCGAGGCCCAGTACACCAGTACGCGCTGGGCCAGCGGCCGCGGCTTGGGCACCCGCCAGATGCCATTGAGCGTGCGGTCGATGGTGAACATCAAGGCCAGCGCCGTCAGGCCCAGCACCACCAGGCCGACACTGCCCAGCTTGCTGGCCTTGCCGGCAAACTGGGTCAGTCCGGCGAGCACCGGTTTGGCGATGTTGTCGGGCACCAGGGCCTGCAGAAAATACTGCTGCAGCGCGGTCTGGAAGCGCGCAAATATCGGGAAGGCGGTGAACAGCGCCAGCATCACCGTGGCCAGCGGCACCAGGCAGATCAAGGTGGTGAAGGTCAGGCTGCTGGCGGTGAGCGCCAGATGATCTTCACGAAAGCGCAGCCGCAGCGTGCGCAGGGTGTCGAACCAGGGCCAATCACGCAGGGCCTGCAAAGCCCTGCCCAGGGTCTGGCGGCCACTTTGGCGCAGGTTTGCAGCGGAAGGCATGGGTCTATGATGCCAGCCGTGACTTCCCCCCCGACCTCAGCGCCTGCGCACCTGGCCGGCCCGGCGCCCGGCGCCGGCCCTGCCGATAC
Source organism: Betaproteobacteria bacterium (assembly GCA_031410435.1). Lineage (GTDB taxonomy): Bacteria > Pseudomonadota > Gammaproteobacteria > Burkholderiales > Burkholderiaceae_C > Pseudaquabacterium. The sequence goes on from JANNZD010000533.1 coordinate 1,666, forward strand.
CGCCCCCCACGCCTTTGTGCAGGCCACCCGGGCCCTGGCGGTAGGTGCCTTGCTTGGCCTGATCTTGCTCGGCCTGGCCTGGGAGCTCTGGCTGGCCCCCACTGGCGGGCGTTGGCTGGCCTTCAAGGTGCTGCCGCTGGTGATCCCGCTGGCGGGGCTGCTCAAGCACCGGCTCTACACCTACCGCTGGGTCAGCCTGATGGTGTGGCTGTACTTCACCGAAGGCATCGTGCGGGCCACCGGCCTGCCGGCGGGCGCGCAGGCTGGCCTGGGCGTGGCACTGGCCTGGGGCCAGGTGGCGCTGTGCAGCCTGTTGTTCGTGGCCTGTGCCGCGCATGTGCGCTGGCGCCTCAAGCATCCGCTGCTGGCGGGCGGGCCGCCCCAGCCCGCACTGGCACCCCAGCCCTGACAAACATGCCGCTGCCCGACTTGGTCAGTGCATTGCAGGCCGCCCTGGGCCCGACCCAGGTGCTGAGCGACGGCGACCTGGCTGCCTGGGAACAAGACTGGCGCAAGCGCTGGCGGGGCAAGGCCCTGGCGGTGGTGCGGCCGGGCACGCCGGACGAAGTGGCCCAGGTGCTGAAACTGTGTGCTGCGCATGGCGCCACGGTCGTGCCGCAGGGCGGCAACACCGGCCTGGTGGGTGGTGGCGTGCCCGACGCGTCGGGCCGGCAGGTGCTGCTGAGCCTGGCACGACTGAACCGGGTGCGCCAGATCGACCCCGCCAACCTGACCATGACGGTCGAGGCCGGCTGCGTGCTGCAGGCGGTGCAGGCCGCGGCGGCGCAGGCCGGTTTCCTGTTCCCGCTCAGCCTGGCTGCCGAAGGCAGCTGCACCATTGGCGGCAACCTGTCCACCAATGCCGGCGGCACGGCCGTGCTGCGCTACGGCAATGCGCGCGAGTTGTGCCTGGGGCTGGAGGTGGTCACGGCCCAGGGCGAAATCTGGCCGGGCCTGAGCGGCCTGCGCAAGGACAACACCGGCTACGACCTGCGCGACCTGTTCATCGGCAGTGAGGGCACGCTGGGCGTCATCACGGCGGCCACCCTCAAGCTGTTTCCGCAGCCGGTGGCCCGGCTGACTGCGCTGGCCGCTTGCCAGAGCCTGGACGATTGCGTGGCGCTGCTGGGCCTGGCCCAGGCGCGGCTGGGCGCGGGCCTGACCGGCTTCGAGGTGATGAACCGCTTCGCCCTGGCCCTGGTGGCCAAGCATTTCGCGCATTTGCCCCAGCCGCTGGCGCCAGCCCCCTGGACGGTATTGATCGAGCATGCCGCTAACGACGACGCGTCAGCCGCGCGTTCGCGCTTCGAATCGCTGCTCGAGGCTGCACTGGACCGGGGCCTGATCGGCGACACCGCGCTGGCCGAAAGCCTGGCGCAATCGTCTGCCATGTGGCATCTGCGTGAATCAATCCCTTTGGCGCAAAGCCAAGAAGGCCTGAACGTCAAGCATGACATCGCCCTGCCGGTCTCGGCCATCCCGGCCTTTTGCCGCGACAGCGAAGCCGCGCTGCTGGCGGGCTTTCCGGGCATGCGCCTGGTCAATTTCGGCCACCTGGGTGACGGCAATCTGCATTTCAATGTGCAAGCGCCCGAGGGTGCGGATGTGCGCGCCTTTCTGGCCGACCACGAGGCCGCCATCAACCGCCTGGTCTATGACGCGGTGCAGGCCTGCGGCGGGTCTTTCTCGGCCGAACATGGCGTGGGCATGCTCAAGCTGGGCGAGATGGCCGAGCGCAAATCGCCGGTGGCCCTGGGCCTGATGCAGGCCATCAAGCGCGCGCTCGACCCCCAGGGCCTGCTCAATCCGGGCCGGGTGGTGCAGCCGTAGCGTGGGCGCAGGCAGCGTGCATCAGTGCGACGGGCCCTTCATGCCGGCGGGCAGCGGCAGGGGCAGCACCTCGATGCCCTCCTCGGCCAGCGCTGCGCGATCTTGCGCGCTGGCCTGGCCGCGGATGCCGCGGTGCTGGGTTTCACCGTAGTGGATGCGGCGCGCTTCTTCGGGAAAGCGCTCACCCACATCCTCGGTATCGCGCATCACCTGCTGCACCGCCTGGACCCACAGGGCTTGCAATGCGGCCGGTGCCGCCCCGCCCATCGCGTCCGGGCGGGACTTGGCAGCAGCCGGGCTTTCAGGCGCAGCTTCGGGCGCGCGCGCGCCTGAGAGATTCAGCCGGGGCGCGCTGGGCAGCCGGGTGATGTTGGCGTCATTGCACAGCGGGCAGCACACCAGGGCGCGGGCGGTCTGGTCCTGAAAATCCGCCTCAGACGCAAACCAGCCTTCAAAGCCATGGCCGAGCGGGCAGCAGAGATTCAGCACTTTCATCTTGGGGCCATTATCCGAGATCCTGCCCCTGACCGGCCTGGCCGGCCTGACCCGGCACAAGCCATCTTGCCCAGTGCCGGCAAAGCAGCCGCTGGCGGGCGATTGCCGAGGCTGCGCGGGGCTGCGGTGCAGGCGCCAACGGCGCGGATCTGCGATGCGCGGGGATCAGACCGGCGCGACCCAATCGAGTGACCACAGGCCGGCGCGCCACTTCTGCAGCCACTGCAGGCCGATCAGGGTCTTGACGTCGGTGAGTTCACCGCGCGCAGCCAGCGCATCGAGTTCGGGCTCGGTGACCAGGCACAGGTCGATCAGTTCACCGGCGTCCAACTGGCGCGGGCCCGGCAGCAGGCCGCGCGCGAACCAGATCTCGATGCCCTCGGTGGAGTAGGCGCAGGCGTTGTGCACCACGCAGGCGCGGGCCCAGGCGCCGGCCCGGTAGCCGGTCTCTTCAACCAGCTCACGTTGGGCACATTGCTGCGCCGGCTCGGCTGCATCGCGCTTGCCGGCCGGGAACTCGAGCATCACCCGGCCCAGCGGGTAGCGGTACTGGCGCTCCATGACCAGCCGATCATCGTCCAGCACCGGAACCACCATCACCGCCCCCGGGTGGACGATGTACTCGCGGCTGGCGGTGCTGCCGTCGGCAAAACCCACGGTGTCCTGGCGCACATCCAGAAAGTGGCCCCGGTAGACCTGCCGGCTGCTCAGCTGGCGCTCCAGCAATGCGTCGTCTGCCATGCTTGGGTGGGGGTGGATCAAGCGTCGGCGTGGCGCCGCAGCACGCGCCAGACAAAACCCGGGAAGGCGAAGGTGAGCATCAGGCAGACCACGGTGGCATAGAACTCCCAGCCCTGGGGCGCGCGTTGGCCCAGGCGCGCCTCGACCAGCACACCCAGTGCGACGGTCAGGCCGGCCAGCAACAGCAGCTCCAGCAGGCGCCAGCCCAGGGCCTTGGGCGCGCGGCGCGGCCCCAGCAGCAACAGGCGGTCAGTCAGGAAGGGCAGATTGGCTGCGCCAAAGCCCAACAGCAGCAAGGCCCAGGTGGCGGTTGATCCGTTCATGCGCGCGATGCCGGGGCCGGGCCTGCAGCGGCGGCCGCGATCAGGTGGCCAGGGCGCGCAGGATGGCGTCGCGGCACATCGCCATCAAGCCACCGGGCAAGAGGCCGAAGCCCAGCACGGCCACGCCATTGAGCGCCAGCAAGGCACTGACGCCGCTGCCCTGCACCGGCCGGGAGGCATCGGTGGGCTCATCGAAATACATCACCTTGACCACCCGCAGGTAATAGAAGGCCCCCACCAGCGACAGCATCACCGCCACCACCGCCAGCACGATGTAGCCGGTCACATTGGTGGTGACCAGTGCCTGCAGGATGGCCAGCTTGGCGTAGAAGCCCACCATTGGCGGCACGCCGGCCAGCGAGAACATGAACAGGGTCATGATGCCGGCCAGCCAGGGCGCGCGCTTGGCCAGGCCAGCGAGGTCGTTGATCTCCTCGCTCTCGAAGCCGGTGCGCGCCAGGAACATGATCAGGCCAAAGGTACCCAGGGTGGTGATCACATAGGCCACCACATAGAACATCGCCGAGCTGTAAGCATTGCCGGCCGACAGGGTGTTGCCATTGACCACACCGGCGGTCAGGCCCAGCAGCATGAAGCCCATCTGCGAGATGGTGGAATAGGCCAGCATGCGCTTCAAGTTGCTCTGGGCGATGGCGGCCAGGTTGCCGATCACCAGCGAAGACACCGCCAGCACCACCAGCATCTGCTGCCAGTGCACTGCCAGGCCGAGCATGCCCTCGACCAGCAGGCGGATGGTGATGGCAAAGGCCGCCAGCTTGGGCGCCCCGCCGATCAGCAGAGTGACCGCCGTGGGCGCACCTTGGTAGACATCCGGCACCCACATATGGAAGGGCACAACGCCCAGCTTGAAGGCCAGCCCGGCGACGATGAACACCACGCCAAAAGTCAGCACCGTGGCATTGATGCGGCCGGTGGCAATCGCGTTGAACACCTCGTTGATCTCGAGCGAGCGGGTGGCGCCGTACATCATCGACAGGCCGTAGAGCAGAAAGCCCGAGGCCAGCGCACCGAGCACGAAATACTTCATCGCGGCCTCGGTGGACACGCCATGGTCGCGGCGCAGCGCCACCAGCGCATACAGCGACAGGCTCATCAACTCCAGGCCCAGGTAGATGACCAGGAAGTTGTTGGCCGAGACCATCACGCAGATGCCCAGCAGCACGAACATCGACAGGCTGAAGAACTCGCCCTTGAGCATGTCGCGGCTGGCAATATAGGGCTGGGCGTAGGCGATGGTGACCATGATCGCCAGGGTGGCGAAGAAGGCCAGCAGATGGCCCATGGGGTCGCCCACCATCATGCGCTGCATGCCGTAGACGGTGGCGCCGCCGTCGTAATAGGCCCAGTGCAGCGCGGCCACTGCAGCCAGGCTCAATTGCGCCAGCCAGAAGGTGGGCCGGCGCTTGGGGTCGGTGACGAACAGGTCCACCAGCGCCACCGCGCAGGCCATCAGCAGCAGCAGAGCCTCGGGGTAGACGACCAGCCAGTTCATGGGGTTCATGGTTCTCTCGCGCTCCGGCTCAGGGCAGCTTGGTGGCTGCGACGTGCTTGAGCAGCTCGGTCACGGACACATGCATCACATCGGTGAAGGGCTTGGGATACAGGCCCATGCCCAGCGTGGCCAGGGCCAGCACGGCCATCAGGCCGAACTCACGGGCGTTCAGGTCGGTGAGCTCGCGCACATGCTGGTTGGCCACCTCGCCGAAGTAGACCCGCTTGTACATCCACAGCGAGTAGGCGGCACCGAAGACCAGCGCGGTGGCGGCGGTGGCGGCGATCCAGAAGTTCAGCGACACGGTACCCAGGATCACCATCCATTCGCCGACGAAACCGCCGGTGCCCGGCAGGCCGCAATTGGCCATGGTGAAGAACAGCGCAAAGGCCGCGAATTTGGGCATGGTGTTGACCACCCCGCCATAGCTGGCGATCTCGCGCGAGTGCACCCGGTCATAGAGCACGCCGATTGACAGGAACATCGCGCCCGACACAAAGCCGTGCGAGATCATCTGCACCAGGCCGCCCGAGACGCCCAGCTCATTGAAGATGAAGAAACCCAGGGTCACGAAGCCCATGTGGGCGATGGACGAATAGGCCACCAGTTTCTTCATGTCCTGCTGCACCAGGGCCACCAGGCCGATGTAGACCACCGCGATCAGGCTGAGCGCAATGATGAACCAGGCGTACTCCCGGCTGGCATCGGGCGCCACCGGCATCGAGAAGCGCAGAAAGCCATAGGCCCCCAGCTTGAGCATGATGGCCGCCAGCACCACCGAGCCGCCGGTGGGCGCCTCGACGTGGGCATCGGGCAGCCAGGTGTGCACCGGCCACATCGGCACCTTGACCGAAAATGCCGCCAGGAAGGCGAAGAACAGCAGGGCCTGCTGGTGCAGCGTCAGCGGCAATTTGTGCCAGGCGGCGATCTCGAAGCTGCCGCCCGACTTGAAGTACAGAAAGATCAGCGCCACCAGCATCAGCAGCGAGCCGGCCAGGGTGTAGAGGAAGAACTTGAAGGCCGCGTAGACCCTGCGCGGCCCGCCCCAGACGCCGATGATGATGTACATCGGGATCAGCGTGGCCTCGAAGAACACGTAGAACAGCAGGCCGTCAGCCGCCGCAAACACCCCCACCATCAGGCCCGACAGGATCAGGAAGGCGCCCATGTACTGGGCCACCCGCTCGGTGATCACTTCCCAGGCGGCCACCACCACGATGATGGTGATGAAGGCGGTGAGCAGCACGAACCAGACCGAGATACCGTCAACGCCCAAGTGGTAGCGCACATTGAAGCGCTCGATCCAGGGCAGGTTCTCCTGGAACTGCAGCGCTGCGCTGCCCCTGTCGAAACCGCTGATCAGCGGCAGTGTGACCAGGAAGCTGGCCACCGACCCGACCAGCGCCAGCCAGCGCGCCGGCCCGGGCTTGTCATCACGGCCCAGGGCCAGCAGCAAGGCGCCCAGCGCGATCGGCAGCCAGATCGAAACACTCAAGAGTCCAAAACCCATTTTTATCTCCGCCTGCCGGTCAGTGGCCGGCCAGGCCGGACAGCGCAGGCCACAGCTGCCAGGTGAGCAGGCCGAACACGCCCAGCAGCATCACCAACGCATACCAGTAGACATGGCCGGTCTGCGCCAGCCGCACGACATTGGCCACCAGGCCCACGGCACGCGCACCGCCGTTGATGATCACGCCGTCGATCAAGCCCATGTCGCCGCCCTTCCACAGGCCGTGGCCGAGCAGGCGAGCGCCGGCCGCCAACACATGCTCGTTGAACCAGTCGAGGTAATACTTGTTCTCCAGCACCCGGATCAGCGGCGCCAGCGCCTTGCCGATGGCCACTGGGATGCCGGGCGCCACCCTGTAGAAGACATAGGCCAGCACCACGCCCGACAACGCAAGCAAAAAGGGCAGTGAGGTGAGCGAGTGCAGGGCCATCGCGGCAGCACCGTGGAATTCCTCGGCCAGTTCCTTCATCGCGTGGTGGTGCTCGCCATGCACCGCTATCGCATCCTGGAAGAAGTCGCCGAACAGCATCGGCCCTATCGTCAAGTAGCCGATCACCACCGAAGGGATGGCCAGCAGCACCAGCGGCAGGGTCACCACCCAGGGTGATTCGTGCGGCACAGGGGCATGCCCGTGGTCAGCGCCGTGGTCACCGTGGTCACCTTGGTCAGCGTGGTCGTTGTGGTGGTCATGTTCGCCCGGGAAGGGCTTGTGGTGGAAATTCTCCTTGCCGTGGAAGACCAGGAAATACATCCGGAACGAGTAGAAGGCGGTGACGAACACCCCGGCCACCACCGCGTAATAGGCCCAATGCGCCGCCGGCAGGTGGCTGGCATGCACCGCCTCGATGATCGAGTCCTTGGAATAGAAACCCGAGAAGAACGGCGTGCCGATCAGCGCCAGGCTGCCCAGCAGCGAGGTGATCCAGGTGATGGGCATGTACTTGCGCAGGCCGCCCATGTTGCGGATGTCCTGGTCATGGTGCATGCCGATGATCACCGAGCCCGCGCCCAAGAACAGCAGCGCCTTGAAGAAGGCATGCGTCATCAGGTGGAACACCGCCACCGAATAGGCCGACGCGCCCAGCGCCACGGTCATATAACCCAGCTGCGACAGCGTGGAATAAGCCACCACCCGCTTGATGTCGTTCTGGATGATGCCCAGGAAACCCATGAACAACGCGGTGATCGCGCCGATCACCAGGATGAAGTTCAGCGCGGTGTCGGACAACTCGAACAGCGGCGACATGCGCGCCACCATGAAGATGCCGGCGGTCACCATGGTCGCGGCGTGGATCAGCGCCGAGATCGGGGTCGGGCCCTCCATCGAGTCGGGCAGCCAGACATGCAGCGGAAACTGCGCGCTCTTGCCCATCGCGCCGATGAACAGGCAGATGCAGGTGACCGTGATCAGCATCCACTCGCCGCCCCACAGCGGCATGGGGAAACTGAGCTTGGCCAGTTCCTCGGCCTTGGCAAAGGCCTCGGCATAGCTCAAGGTGCCGCCGTAGGCCACGATCAGGCCTATGCCCAGGATGAAGCCGAAGTCGCCCACCCGATTGACCAGGAAGGCCTTCATGTTGGCAAAGATCGCCGTCGGCTTGGTGTACCAGAAGCCGATCAGCAGGTAAGACACCAGGCCCACGGCCTCCCAGCCGAAGAACAGCTGCAGGAAGTTGTTGCTCATCACCAGCATCAGCATGCTGAAGGTGAACAGCGAGATGTACGAGAAGAAGCGCTGGTAGCCCGGGTCCTCGGCCATATAGCCGACGGTGTAGACATGCACCATCAGCGACACGAAGGTGACCACCACCATCATCATCGCGGTCAGGCCGTCGACCAGGAAGCCGATCTCCATCTTCAGCGCGCCCCCCGGCGCAGCCGGATCGCCGAGTCGCATCCACTCGTAGATCGTGGCGTTGAAGCGGGCACCGGCCAGCACGTCATTGAGTACCAGCACCGACAGGACGAAGGCGATCAGGACGCCGAAGATGGTGACCCTGTGGGCACCGGCGCGGCCGATGGCCTTGCCGAAGAAGCCGGCAATCACCGCGCCGGCCAGCGGCGCCAGAGGCACCGCGAGCAACAGGTTTTGGGAAAGTTGTGCAGCCATGTTGTTTGCTGTTTCTCGGCCTTAGCGCGTGAACAATTTCCGTCGCGAGCGGTTCGAGCTTGCGTCGAGGAGCACAGCCGTACACCCGTACGGCGTGCACCGCAGGCGTGAGATTGGACCGCGCAGCAGGAAAGTATTCATGCGCTTCAGCCCTTGAGCGTGTCGAGTTCGTCCACGCTGATCGTGGCGCGGTTGCGGAACAGCACCACCAGGATCGCCAGGCCGATGGCCGATTCGGCCGCCGCCACCGTGAGAATGAAGAACACGAAGACCTGGCCGGCCATGTCGCCCAGGTAATGCGAGAAGGCGACGAAGTTGAGATTGACCGCCAGCAGCATCAATTCGATGGCCATCAGCAGCACGATCAGGTTGCGGCGGTTGAGGTAGATGCCGATCACCGACAGCGCAAACAGCAGGCCGCCCAGCGACAGGTAGTGACCCAGGGTGACTGGTCCGAAGCTCATTTCTTGTCCCCTGGGGCGGGCGTGGCGGCCGGGGCGCCCGAGGCCACCTCCATCACCGGGTTCATCTTGACGATGCGCAGGCGGTCGGCTTTCTTGGCCAGCACCTGCTGAGACGGGTCTTGCGAGCGGCTGTCCTTGCGCTGGCGCAGCGTGAGCGCGATCGCGGCAATGATGGCCACCAGCAGCAGCACCGCTGCCACCTGCAGCGGGTAGAGGTATTTGGTGTATATCTCGATGCCCAGCAGGCGGGTGTTGCCCATCTTGACCAGTGCCGGATCCAGCACCGGCGCATCGGTCAGGCGGAAGCCCCCCAACAGCACCAGGGCCATCTCGAGCGCGATCACTGCACCCACCAGCAGGGCCAGCGGCAGGTGGCGCCAGAAGCCCTCTCGGTAGTCGTCGGGGTCGAGGTCGAGCATCATCACGACGAACAGGAAAAGCACCATCACCGCGCCGACATAGACCAGCACCAGCGCGATCGCCAGGAACTCGGCCTTGAGCAGCATCCAGATGATGGCGGCATTGGCAAAGGCCAGCACCAGGTAGAGCGCCGCGTGCACCGTGCTGCGTGCCGTGATCACACGGAAGGACGCAAACAGCAGCACCGCTGCGAAGAAATAGAAAAGTGCGCCTGTGGTGGTCATGATGTGTGCCGCGAGCTCGGTCGCGCTGGCCTCCTCCTGCCGGCCCCGGCCACTGGGTGCCAGGTGCGGGCCCTGAAAGAACGGGTCAGCGGTATTTCGCGTCGGCCTCCTTGTTGGCGGCGATCTCGGCTTCGTAGCGGTCACCCACGGCCAGCAACATGTCCTTGGTGAAGTACAGGTCGCCGCGCTTTTCGCCGTGGTATTCGAAGATATGGGTTTCGACGATCGAGTCGACCGGGCAGCTCTCTTCGCAGAAGCCGCAAAAGATGCACTTGGTCAGGTCGATGTCGTAGCGCGTGGTGCGGCGGCTGCCGTCGTCGCGCACCTCGCTTTCGATGGTGATGGCCAGCGCCGGGCACACCGCCTCGCACAGCTTGCAAGCGATGCAGCGCTCTTCGCCGTTCTCATAGCGGCGCAGCGCGTGCAGGCCGCGAAAGCGCGGGCTCTGGGGGGTTTTCTCCTCCGGGAACTGCACCGTGATCTTCTTGGCGAAGAAGTACTTGCCGGTGAGCTTCATGCCCTTGAGCAACTCCAGCAGCATGAAGCTGGAGAGGAAACCGCGGAGTGATTGCGTGGGAGCAGCGGCCATGTCACTTCCAGATGTTGTAGGGGGTCTGTATCCACAGGCCCACCACCACCAGCCAGATCAGCGTGATGGGGATGAAGATCTTCCAGCCCAGCCGCATGATCTGGTCATAGCGGTAGCGCGGGAAAGTGGCCCGCACCCAAAGGAACATCGTGACTACCACGAAGACCTTGGCGGCCAGCCAGATCCAGCCCGGGATCCAGTTGAGCAGCACGCTGTCGATCGGCGACAGCCAGCCGCCCAGGAACAGGATCACGCACAGCGTGGACACCAGGATCATGTTGGCGTATTCAGCCAGGAAGAACATCGCAAACGACATGCCCGAGTACTCGATCATGTGGCCGGCGACGATCTCTGATTCACCCTCCACCACGTCGAAGGGGTGGCGGTTGGTCTCGGCCAGCCCCGAGATGAAGTAGACGATGAAGATCGGGAACAACGGCAGCCAGTTCCAGGACAGGAAGTTCAGCCCCTTGTCGGCCAGCATGCCCCGGCTCTGGCTCATCACGATCTCGGTCATGTTGAGCGAGCCGGCCACCATCAGCACCACCACCAGCGCGAAGCCCATCGCGATCTCGTAGCTGACCATCTGGGCCGAGGCGCGCAGGGCCCCCAGAAAGGCGTATTTGGAGTTGGAGGCCCAGCCGGCGATGATCACCCCATAGACCTCGAGCGAGGTGATGGCCATCAGGAAGAGCAGGCCGGCATTGACATTGGCCAGCGCCACATCCGGCCCGAAGGGCACCACCGCCCAGGCCGCCAGCGCCGGCATGATGGTCATGATCGGACCCAGGAAGAACAGGCCCTTGTGCGCGGCGGTGGGGCGGATGATCTCCTTGAAGATCAGCTTGACCGCATCGGCGATGGGGGTGAGCAGGCCGAAGGGGCCGACCCGGTTGGGCCCGGGGCGGATCTGGGTCCAGCCGATGGCCTTGCGCTCCCACAGCGTGAGGTAGGCCACACAGACCATCAGCGGTGCTACCACGGCAATGATCTTGATCAGGTTCCAGATCACCGGCCAGAGCAGGCCGCCGAATACCGACCCGCCGTACTGATTGAATTGGTCGATCATGGTCAGGCCTTCTCCACCGACACGGCACCAAACATCGGCCCGAGCGTGGCGGTGTCGGCATGGCCGGCCGGTACCCGCAGTACCTGGGCCGCCAGGCTGGCGTCCTCACGGGCAGGCAGCACGGCCTGTGCCTTGCCCTGGCTGACCCGCACCCGGTCACCGGCCTGCAAGCCCAGGTCGCGCCACAAGGCGCTGGGCAGGCTGGCCCAGGGCGCCTTGGCGTCGGCCGTGCGCTGCAGGGCACTGGCACGCCGCACCAGCGCATCGGTGGCATAGATCGGCACATCGGCCAGGCGCTGCAGGCCGCCGGCGGGGGCTTGCGGCAGCAGCGATGCGCCACTGGTGTTGTCCAGCCGCTGGGCCAGGCCGGCCGGGTTGGCCAAGGCCTCGGCCAGCACGGCTTCGGAGCTTTCGTGGTCGAAACCGGGCAGGCCCAGCAGGTTGCCCAGCACCCGCAAAACCTTCCAGGCCGGCCGGCTGTCGCCTGCTGGCTTGACCACCCCCTTGAAGCTCTGCAGCCGCCCTTCGGCATTGACAAAGCTGCCCGAGGTCTCGCTGAACGGCGCAATCGGCAGCAGTACGTCGGCGTTGTCGACGGCGGCGTCCTTGAAACTGGTGAGCGCCACCACCAGGCCCGAGCCGGCCAGCGCCGCCCGGGCGGCGGCGGCATCTGCCGCGTCGAGCGCCGGCTCGACATCCAGCAGCAGCAGCGCCTTCATCGGCTGGCTCAGCATCTGGCCGGCGTTCAAGCCGCCAGCGCCCGGCAAGGCACGCACCAGCTGCGCACCCACGGTATTGGCATCGGCGCTCAGGTAGCCGACGCTGGCGCCGGTCTGGGTGCCTATCCATTGGCACAGCGCCAGCAACTGTCCAGCCTGAGGATGCTGCGCGGCAGCATTGCCCAGCAGCACCGCCTTGCGCTCGCCCGACATCAGGGCCTGGGCGATCGCCGCAGCGTCGTCCTGGCCTGTCGACGGCGCGGGTGCGTCAATGCCCTTGGCATGGGCGATGCAGGCGGCCACGTCGGCCAGCGCTTGGGCCCAGGCATCCGGCGCAACGGTGAGGGCTGCCGCCACGGGCAGGGCCCAGTCGTCTTGCCGTGCCTGCAGGCTGGCCACCACGCCGCCCTTGCGCACGGCCTGGCGCAGCCGCTGCGCAAACAGCGGATGGTCCTTGCGCAGGAACGAGCCCACCACGAAGGCGCAATCCAGCGTGGACAGCCCGGCGATCGGCAGCCCCAACCAGCGCGCCTTGCCGGCCGCAGCGGTATTGCTGAAATCGGCATGCCGGGTACGGTGATCGATGTTCTCGCTGCCCAGCCCGCGCACCAGCTTGGCCAGCAGGTGCAACTCCTCGACCGGGCGGTGGGCTGTGGCCAAAGCGCCGATAGCGCTCGCGCCATGCTCGGCCTTGATCCGTTTCAGGCCATCGGCCACATAGGCCAGGGCCGTGCTCCAGTCGACCGGCAACCAGGCACCGCCCTGCCTGATCATCGGGGTGTGCAGGCGCTGATCGCTGTTGAGTGCCTCGTAGCTGAAGCGGTCGCGGTCGGCGATCCAGCACTCGTTGATGTCTTCGTTCTCGAGCGGCACCACCCGCATCACCTGGTTGCCCTTGACCTGCATGATCAGGTTGGCGCCGGTGCTGTCATGCGGGCTCACGCTCTTGCGGCGCGACAGCTCCCAGGTGCGGGCCGCGTAGCGGAAAGGCTTGCTGGTGAGCGCGCCGACCGGGCAGATATCGATCATGTTGCCCGAAAGCTCGCTGTCGATGGTCTGGCCGACGAAGGTGGTGATCTCGCTGTGCTCGCCGCGGTGCTGCATGCCCAGCTCCATCACGCCGGCCAGCTCTTGCCCAAAGCGCACGCAGCGGGTGCAGTGGATGCAGCGGCTCATCTCCTGCATCGAGATCAGCGGCCCGACGTTCTTGTGGAAGACGACGCGCTTTTCTTCGTCGTAGCGCGAGCTGCTGGCGCCGTAGCCCACGGCCAGGTCCTGCAGCTGGCACTCGCCGCCCTGGTCGCAGATGGGGCAGTCCAGCGGGTGGTTGATCAGCAGGAACTCCATCACCGACTTCTGCGCCTTCAGCGCCTTGTCGGATTTGGTGCGCACCACCATGCCCTGGGTCACTGGCGTGGCGCAAGCCGGCATCGGCTTGGGCGCCTTCTCGATGTCCACCAGGCACATGCGGCAGTTGGCCGCGATGGTGAGCTTCTTGTGATAGCAGAAGTGCGGGATGGTGGTGCCGGCGGCGTCGGCCGCATGCATCACCATGCTGCCTTCGGCCACGCTGACCTTCTTGCCGTCGAGTTCGATTTCAATCATGTCGGGTCTCAGACGTACTGCGGAACGACGCAAGTCTTGTGGTCAATGTGGTGCACGAACTCGCTGCGGAAGTGCTTGAGCATGCCGCGCACCGGCATGGCCGCCGCATCGCCCAGCGCACAGATGGTGCGGCCCATGATGTTCTCGGCCACCGAATCCAGCAGTGCCAGATCGTCGGCCTTGCCATGGCCATGCTCGATGCGGTTGACCAGGCGCCAGAGCCAGCCGGTGCCCTCGCGGCAGGGGGTGCACTGGCCGCAACTCTCGTGGCTGTAGAAGTAGGACAGGCGCAGCAGGCTCTTGACCATGCAGCGGGTCTCGTCCATCACGATCACCGCGCCCGAGCCCAGCATCGAACCGGCCTTGGCGATGGAGTCATAGTCCATCGTGCAGTCCATCATGATATGGGCCGGCAGCACCGGGGCCGACGAGCCGCCCGGGATCACCGCCTTGAGCTTCCTGCCGCCCTTGACCCCGCCGGCCAGCGCCAGGATCTCGGCAAACGGGGTGCCCATCGGGATCTCGTAATTGCCCGGCCGTTCCACATCGCCCACCATCGAGAAGATCTTGGTGCCGCCGTTGTTGGGCTTGCCGCAATCGAGGTAGGCCTGGCCGCCGTTGCGGATGATCCAGGGTACCGCCGCAAAGGTCTCGGTGTTGTTGATGGTGGTGGGCTTGCCATACAGGCCGTAGCTGGCCGGGAACGGCGGCTTGAAGCGCGGCTGGCCCTTCTTGCCCTCGAGCGATTCGAGCAGCGCGGTCTCTTCGCCGCAGATATAGGCGCCGAAACCGTGGAAGGCATGCAACTGGAAGCTGTGCCGGCTGCCCAGGATGTGGGCGCCCAGGTAGCCGGCGGCGCGGGCTTCCTCCAGGGCCTCTTCGAAGCGGTCATAGACCTCGAAGATCTCGCCGTGGATGTAGTTGTAGCCCACCGAGATGCCCATCGCATAGGCGGCGATGATCATGCCCTCGATGACGATGTGCGGGTTGTAGGCCAGGATGTCGCGGTCCTTGCAGGTGCCCGGCTCGCCCTCGTCGCTGTTGCAGACCAGGTATTTCTGCACCGGCAAGGCGCGCGGCATGAAGCTCCATTTCAGGCCGGTCGGGAAGCCCGCGCCGCCGCGCCCGCGCAGGCCCGATCCCTTGACCTCGGCCACCACCTGGTCGGGCGTCATGCCCGGCGCACCCTCGGCATTGGCCGAAAGTATCTTGCGCAGCGCCTGGTAGCCGCCGCGCGCCTCGTAGTCCTTCAGGCGCCAGTTGCGGCCATCCAGGCCGGCGTAGATCTGCGGCTGGATGTGACGGTCATGGAAGCAGGTTTCCAGGCCCTTGGCCTGAAAACGCGACAGGTCGAGCGTCTGGGTGGCGAGGCTTGCGGTCATGGTCGCGCTCATTGGGCCTGCGCCTTGAGGGTGTCGACCAGATCGTCGATGCGCTCAGGGCTCATGTAACTGACCATCTGCCGGTCATTGACCAGCATCACCGGTGCATCGGCGCAGGCGCCCAGGCATTCGCATTGCTGCACCGTGAACAGGCCATCGGTGGTGGTGCCGCCAAGCTCGACGCCCAGCTTGCGGCACAGGTGTTCCAGTGCCTGCTGGCCATTGCGCAGCTGGCATGGCAGGTTGGTGCAGACATTGAGCTTGTAGCGCCCCACCGGCTGCTGGTTGTACATGTTGTAGAAGGTGGTCACCTCATGTACCGCCATCGCCGGCATGCCCAGGTAGGCCGCCACGGTGGCTTCGGCATCGGCCGAGACCCAGCCCTGCTCCTGCTGCACGACGGACAGGCAGGCCATCACGGCCGAAGCCTTCTGGTCGGCCGGATACTTGGCCACTTCTCGGGCAAAGCGCTCGAAGGTCTGTTCGCTGAAACTCATCTCAATTGCTCCAAAGCCGGCACCGCGCCTGCATTGGCAAGCGGACGCCGCGGAACCGGCTTTGCCGGGCCGCTGGCGTCGCCCCCTTGAGGGGGCTGAGGCCGGACGCAAACGACCTGTCGTTTGTGCCTGCCGAAGGGCAGTGCCTCCGGCGCTGCGCGGCCTGCAAGGACGCCGAAGGCGCTGCGGGGGTGGGCCAATTCTTCATCGATCGATCTCGCCAAACACGATGTCCATGGTGCCGATGATGGCCACCGCGTCCGCAATCATGTGGCCGCGCGCCATTTCATCCAGCGCGGCCAGGTGCGGAAAGCCCGGCGGTCGGATCTTCAGCCGGTAGGGCTTGTTGGCCCCGTCGCTGACCAGGTAGATGCCGAACTCGCCCTTGGGATGCTCGACGGCGGCATAGGCCTCGCCCTCGGGCACGTGGAAACCTTCGGTGAAGAGCTTGAAGTGGTGGATCAGCTCCTCCATATTGCTCTTCATGCCCACCCGCGGCGGTGGCGCCACCTTGTGGTTGTCGGTGATCACCGGGCCCGGGTTGGCACGCAGCCACTGGCTGCACTGCTGGATGATGCGGTTGGCCTGGCGCATCTCTTCGACCCGCACCAGATAGCGGTCATAGGTGTCGCCGTTGACGCCCACCGGGATGTCGAAATCCATGCGGTCGTAGACATCGTAGGGCTGCTTCTTGCGCAGGTCCCATTCGATGCCCGAGCCGCGCAGCATCGGGCCGGTGAAGCCCAGGTTCAGCGCCCGCTCGGGCGTCACCACGCCGATGCCGACGGTGCGCTGCTTCCAGATGCGGTTGTCGGTCAGCAGGGTCTCGTACTCGTCGACCCGGCCGGGGAATTTGGCGCAGAAGTCGTCGATGAAGTCGAGCAGCGAGCCCTGACGGTTGGTGTTGAGCTCGCCGATGGCGCGCGCGTTGTGGATGCGCGAGGCCTTGTACTGCGGCATCGTGTCGGGCAGGTCGCGGTAGACCCCGCCCGGCCGGAAGTAAGCCGCATGCATGCGCGCGCCCGAGACTGCCTCGTACATGTCGAAGATGTCTTCGCGCTCACGGAAGCAGTAGATCAGGATGTTCATCGCACCGCAGTCGATGCCATGCGCGCCCAGCCACAACAGGTGGTTGAGCAGCCGGGTCAGCTCGGAGAACATCACCCGGATGTACTGCGCCCGCTCGGGCACCTGCAGCCCCATCAGGCGCTCGATGGCCAGGCAGTAGGCATGCTCGTTGCACATCATCGACACGTAGTCGAGACGGTCCATATAGGGCAGCGACTGGATATAGGTCTTGCTCTCGGCCAGCTTCTCGGTGGCCCGGTGCAGCAGGCCGATGTGCGGGTCGGCACGCTGGATGACCTCGCCATCCAGTTCGAGCACCAGGCGCAGCACGCCGTGCGCGGCCGGGTGCTGAGGACCGAAGTTCAGCGTGTAGTTCTTGATCTCAGCCATTTCAGAGTTCCATCGGCTCGGCAACACTTGGCGCCGCTCGGCCGAAATCAAGCGGACGCCGCGGAACCGGCTTCGCCGGGCCGCTGGCGGCGCCCCCTTGAGGGGGAGCGCCGAAGGCGCATCGGGGATGAGTCAATGTAATCCGCCGTAGTTGTCTTCGCGGATGATGCGCGGCGTGATCTCGCGCGGCTCGATGGTCACGGGCTGGTAGATCACCCGCTTCTGCTCGGCGTCGTAGCGCATTTCGACATGGCCCGAGACCGGAAAATCCTTGCGCAGCGGATGGCCGATGAAGCCATAGTCGGTGAGGATGCGGCGCAGGTCGATATGGCCTTCGAAGATCAGACCGAACATGTCGAAGGCCTCGCGCTCGAACCAGTTGGCCGCCGACCAGACCTCGTTGAGCGAGGCCACCACCGGCAGGTCGTCATCGGGCGCGAATACCTTCAGGCGCACACGCCAGTTGTGGCTGATGCTCAGCAGGTGCGAGACCACCGAATAGCGCAGGCCGTCCCAGGCCCGGTCTTGCCAGCTGCTGTGGTCGATGCCGCACAGGTCGATGAGTTGCTCGAACTTCAGCGAGGGGTCGTCGCGCAGCAGGCCTGCCACGCTCAGGTAATCGGACGCGGCCACGGTGATCGAGATTTCGCCCCGGTCACGCTTGAAGGCCTTGATCCTGTCGCCCAGTGCGGTTTCGAGTGCAGCTTGCAGGGTGTCGAGTCTTTGGCTCATGGACATCAGGCCCGGGCGATCGTGTTTTCGCGGCGGATCTTGGCCTGCAGTTGCAGGATGCCGTAGAGCAGCGCCTCGGCCGTGGGCGGGCAGCCCGGCACGTAGACATCCACCGGCACGATGCGGTCACAGCCCCGCACTACCGAGTAGCTGTAGTGGTAGTAGCCGCCGCCATTGGCGCAGGAGCCCATGCTCAGCACCCAGCGCGGCTCGGCCATCTGGTCGTAGACCTTGCGCAGGGCCGGGCCCATCTTGTTGCACAGCGTGCCGGCCACGATCATCAGGTCGCTCTGCCTCGGGCTGGGACGGAACAGCATGCCGAATCGGTCGATGTCATAACGTGCAGCGCCGGCGTGCATCATCTCCACTGCACAGCAGGCCAGGCCGAAGGTCATCGGCCACAGCGAACCGGTCTTGGACCAGTTGATCAGCTTGTCGACCGAGGTGGTGACAAAGCCTTCCTTCAAAACGCCTTCGATGCCCATCTTGTGTCCTCGTGTACTGTCTGTATGGCGAGCCGGACGCGGTGTCGGTTCACTCCCAGTCGAGCGCGCCCTTCTTCCACTCGTAGATGAAGCCCACCACGAGGATGGTGAGGAAGATCATCATGGCCCAGAAGCCTGACGCGCCGATGTCGCGCAGCGACGCCGCCCAGGGGAAGAGAAAGGCAATCTCGAGGTCGAACAGGATGAAGAGGATGGCCACCAGGTAGTAGCGCACATCGAACTTCATGCGGGCGTCCTCGAAGGCCTCGAAGCCGCATTCATAGGGGCTGTTCTTGGCGGCGTCTGGGCGCTGCGGCCCGAGCAGGTAGCCCAGCAACTGGGGCGCTACACCAACCCCCACCCCGACCAGGATGAACAGGATGACAGGAAGGTACTGTTGCAGGTCCATGGTGAGCGGCGACTGAGTTGTGGATTGCATCCGGCCACACATCAGGCGAGGCCTAGCGCGCCACCCGGGCACGATCAGCTTGACTGCCCAACCCCGTCGCGTCACGGCAGCGTGCCGCGCTGGGATCGCCTGCCCGGGGCCGGATCAGGCCTGGGCAGGACATCAAAGAGCTTGGTGCCGTCGGCGAGACTCGAACTCGCACAGCTTTCGCCACTACCCCCTCAAGATAGCGTGTCTACCAATTTCACCACGACGGCCCTGCACCAGACCGGGTCTGGCCCTGCTCAACTGGCGTGAGGAATTGCTCGCTGAACAGCCTTGAATTCTATACCGGAAAAACAGGCGAACTTCGGGTTAGTGCGGAGATTGAAAAGCCGCAAAACCCCGCCGGATGCCGCCGCCAGCCGCCCTGATTCAGCGCGTGGGAATGGTGCCGGCAGACGCAGCCGGTGCCGGCGCCGTTGCGGGCGCCGCCAGCGCGGCCGATGCGCCGCTGCCCGCGATGGCCGGGGCGGGGGCTGCCGGAATGGCGGCGCGGTCTAGCACGCTGGCCCCACTGCTGGGCGCGCGCGCCGAGACGCTGTTGGACAGGTAGGCCAGGGTCAGCGTGCAGACGAAAAACACCGTGGCGCAGACGGCCGTGAAGCGCGACAGGAAGTTGGCGCTGCCAGTGGCGCCGAACAGGCTGCCCGAGGCGCCACTGCCGAACGAGGCCCCCATGTCAGCGCCCTTGCCTTGCTGCACCAGCACCAGGCCGATCATGGCGATGGCCGCCACCAGTTGCACCACCAGCACCAGATTTGTCCAGACTTGCATTTTGTGAATACTCCAGAAATTGGCTTGACGCGCGGGCACGGCCTGGGCCGCGACAACTGCGCCTTCGAGGGTCGCGCGCGGCTCAGCCCGCCGCGCGGCAGAGGGCGATGAAGTCTGCCGTCTTCAAGCTGGCACCACCGACCAGGCCGCCGTCGATATCGGGCTGGGCCAGCAGCGATGCAGCGTTGTCGGGCTTCATGCTGCCGCCGTAAAGAATCGTCATGCCGTCGGCATGGGGGGTGGCCGCCTTCAACTGGGCGCGCAGCAGCGCATGGACGGCCTGCGCCTGGTCTGGCGTGGCCACCTTGCCGGTGCCGATGGCCCAGACCGGCTCGTAGGCCACCACCATCTCGCCGGCGCAATGGCCGAGCGTGTGGATCACCGCCGACAGCTGGCGCTTGACCACCTGTTCGGTCTGACCGGCCTCGCGTTGGGCCAGGGTCTCGCCCACGCAGACAATGGGGGTCAGGCCGCGCGCCAGCGCAGCCTTGGCTTTGTCAGCCACCTGTTGATCGGTTTCGGCATGGTACTGGCGGCGCTCGCTGTGGCCGACGATGGCATAGCGGCAGCCAAATTCGACCAGCATCGCCGCCGAGACCTCGCCGGTGAAGGCGCCTTGTTCATGGGCCGACACATCCTGTGCACCCCAGCGCAGGTCGGTGCCGGCCCAGGCCACCGCGGTCTCCGACAGGTAGGGAAAGGGCACGCACACCGCCACATCACAGGCAAACGGCCGGGCTGCGGCGATGCCTGCCAGCAACTCGGCATTGGCGCTGTGGCTGCCATGCATCTTCCAGTTGCCGGCCATGAGTTTGCGTCGCATGGTGGGGTCTTTCGAAGGTCGGTTCAAACGGTCCAGTCCAGCACGATCTTGCCCACATGCTGGCTCGATTCCATCAAGGCATGAGCCTGGGCCGCCTGCGCCGCCGGGAACACCCGGTTGATCACCGGCTTGACCTTGCCGGCCTCGATCAAGGGCCAGACCTGCTGGCGCAACGCCGCAGCGATGGCGGCCTTGAAAGCGATCGGCCGGGGCCGCAGCGTGGACCCGGTGATGGTCAGGCGGCGGCGCAGCACCT
Source organism: Betaproteobacteria bacterium (assembly GCA_031410435.1). Classification (GTDB taxonomy): domain Bacteria; phylum Pseudomonadota; class Gammaproteobacteria; order Burkholderiales; family Burkholderiaceae_C; genus Pseudaquabacterium. Next base: position 22,136 of record JANNZD010000533.1, read on the forward strand.
CGCCCGCGTTGAAGCCGCTGTCGACCCCACCCTGCACCGCAATGATGACGATGCGGCCGTCCTCGGCGGTGCACTGCACCTCGCGCGCCACGTAGGCGCCGGCCACCATGTCGAGCACCACATCGGCGCCCCTGCCGCCGGTGGCAGCCTTGACCTCGGTGACGAAGTCCTGGGTCTTGTAGTTGATGCCGACATCCGCCCCCAAGGCCACGCAGGCCGCGACCTTGTCGTCGCTGCCGGCGGTGGCAATCACCCGGGCCCCCAACGCCTTGGCCAACTGGATGGCGGTCACGCCGATGCCGCTGGAACCGCCCTGCACCAGCAGGGTTTCGCCTGCCTGCAGGCGGCACCGGTCGAAGACGTTGGACCAGACGGTGAAGAAAGTCTCGGGCAGGCTGGCGGCCTCGATGTCGCTCAGGCCGGCCGGCACCGGCAGGCACTGCGCGATCGGTGCGGTGCACTGGTCGGCATAGCCGCCACCGGCCACCAGCGCGCAGACCCGGTCGCCGAGCTGGAAGCCGGCAGCGGCCAGTTCGGCTGCAGCGCCGCCGATCACCGTGCCGGCGATCTCCAGCCCGGGCAGATCGGACGCACCCGGCGGCGGCGCATAGGCCCCCTTGCGCTGCAGCACATCGGGCCGGTTGATGCCGGACGCGCTGACCCGCACCAGCAGTTCACCGGCGGCGGGCACCGGATCGGGGCGCTCGGCCTCGACCAGCACGTCAGGTCCGCCAAAGGCGGTCAGGGTGATGGCGCGCATCGCTGTGGTCTCCGGTGGCCGGCCGATCAGCCGGGGTTGCCGGGGTTGCCGTCGTTGCCGGCGGGCGCGGCGGCGGCTTCGGTAGCCGGTGCATCGCCGCGCTCCGGTCGGTCGCTGCGCTCACGGCGCGGCGGGCGGTCACCGCGCGGGCCCCGGTCGGGGCGGTCGCCGTATTCGCGCCGCGGCGGGCGCTCGAAGCGCTCTTCTTCCATGCCCTCGGGGCGCTCGAGCAGGGCCTTCATCGACAGCTTGATGCGGCCCTTTTCATCGGTCTCCATGACCTTGACCTTGACGATCTGGCCTTCCTTGAGGAAGTCGGTGACGTTCTCGACCCGCTGGTGGGCGATCTGGCTGATGTGCAGCAGGCCGTCCTTGCCCGGCAGGATGTTGACCAGCGCGCCGAAGTCCAGGATCTTGGTGATGGCGCCCTCGTAGACCTTGCCGATCTCGGCCTCGGCGGTGATCTCGGCGATGCGCTTCTTGGCGAACTCGGCCTTGTCGCCGTCGGTGCTGGCGATGGTGATGGTGCCATCCTCGCCGATGTCGATGGTGCAGCCGGTCTCCTCGGTCAGGGCGCGGATGGTGGCGCCGCCCTTGCCGATGATGTCGCGGATCTTCTCGGGGTTGATCTTCATCGTGTACAGGCGCGGTGCGAACACCGAGACTTCAGCCTTGGCCTCGCCCACGGCGCCCTGCATGCAGCCCAGGATATGCAGGCGGGCTTCCTTGGCCTGGGCCAGCGCCACCTGCATGATCTCCTTGGTGATGCCCTGAATCTTGATATCCATCTGCAGCGCGGTGATGCCGGCGGTGGTGCCGGCGACCTTGAAGTCCATGTCGCCCAGATGATCTTCATCGCCCAGGATGTCGGTCAGCACCGCGAACCGGTTGCCGTCCTTGATCAGGCCCATCGCGATGCCGGCCACATGGGCCTTCATCGGCACGCCGGCGTCCATCAGCGCCAGGCAGCCGCCGCAGACCGAGGCCATCGACGACGAGCCGTTGGATTCGGTGATCTCGCTGACCACCCGGATGGTGTAGGGGAAGTCTTCCTTGCTCGGCAGTGCGGCGATCAGTGCGCGCTTGGCGAGCCGGCCATGGCCGATTTCCCGCCGCTTGGGGCTGCCAACACGGCCCGTTTCACCGGTGGCGAAGGGGGGCATGTTGTAGTGCATCATGAAGCGGTCTTCATAGTCGCCGGCCAGCGCGTCGATGCGCTGGGCGTCCCGGTCGGTACCCAGGGTGCTGATCACCAGCGCCTGGGTTTCACCCCGCGTGAACAGGGCCGAGCCATGGGTGCGGGGCAACACGCCGGTGCGGATCTCGATCGGCCGCACGGTGCGGGTGTCACGGCCGTCGATGCGCGGCTCACCGGCCAGGATCTGGCTGCGCACGATGCCGGCCTCGATGTCGAACAGCAGGCCTTCAACGGCGACCTTGTCGAACACCAGGCCCTCGCCCTTGAGGGCGGCCATCACATTGGCGGTGACGGCGCGGCAGGCCTGGGTACGGGCCTGCTTGCTGCGGATCTGGTAGGCCGCACGCAGCGGCTCGGCGGCCAGTGCGCCGACCTTGGCGATGAAGGGCTCGTCCTTGGCCGGGGCTTGCCAATCCCACACCGGCTTGCCGGCGTCACGCACCAGTTCGTGGATCGCTGCGATGGCGATGTTGGCCTGCTCATGGCCATAGACCACGCCGCCCAGCATGATTTCTTCGCTCAGCTGGTCGGCTTCGCTTTCCACCATCAGCACGGCGGCTTCGGTGCCGGCCACGATCAGGTCCATCTTGCTGTTGGCCAGCTCGGCCTTGCCGGGGTTCAGGATGTACTGGCCGTTGACATAGCCCACTCGCGCCGCGCCCACCGGGCCGGTGAAGGGGATGCCCGAGACCGACAGCGCCGCGCTCGACGCGATCAGCGCTGCGATGTCAGCCTGCACCTCGGGGTTCAGGCTGAGCACATGCACCACCACCTGCACTTCATTGAAGAAGCCTTCAGGGAAGAGCGGGCGGATCGGCCGGTCGATCAGGCGGCTGGTGAGGGTTTCCAGCTCGCTCGGGCGGCCTTCGCGCTTGAAGAAGCTGCCCGGGATCTTGCCGGCGGCATAGGTCTTCTCGATGTAGTCCACGGTGAGCGGAAAGAAATCCTGCCCGGCCTTGGCTTCGGTGCGGGCCACCACGGTGGCCAGCACCACGGTGCCTTCGATGTCGACCAGCACGGCGCCAGACGATTGACGGGCGATCTCGCCGGTTTCCATCGTGACCTGGTGTTGGCCCCACTGGAAGGACTTGGTGACTTTGTTGAACAGACTCATGAATTTGTCTCCGGTTGCGGATGTCATGCGGCGCGCTTGCGGTGGCGCCGAAGGGATGACCGGGCGCTTGCAGGCATCGCGGGCGGGATGCCATTCCAGTGAGGCCCGGGACGGTCAGGGCACCCTTGGAATGACACAGCACTGCCATTGCGGGCCGGCTTGCTCCAAAACACAAAGAGCCTGTGCTGGGGTGAATCCAGACAGGCTCCGTGGATCATGCGGCGGTTACTTGCGCAGGCCGAGCTTGGCGATCAGCGCGGTGTAGCGCTCGGGCGTCTTGCCCTTGAGGTAGTCCAGCAGCTTGCGGCGACGGCTGACCATGCGCAGCAGGCCACGGCGGCCGTGGTGGTCCTTCAAGTGGGTCTTGAAGTGAGGGGTGAGGTCGTTGATGCGTGCGGTCAGCAGCGCCACCTGGACTTCGGGGCTGCCGGTGTCACCGGTGCCACGGGCATTGCCGGCAACGATCTCGGCGCGAAGGGTTTTATCGACGGACATGGTGTTTCCTGGAAGGGATGGAAGCCGCCATGCCGGGCCAGCCCATTGATCCGAGATCCTGGCGGCCTGCCCGAAGCGGTTTCCGTTGACGACTTGCGACGCAGGTGAAACCGACCCGCGACGTGCTGGATTGAGCCCTGCCACCACCAGACTGGGCTCAAGACCCTGTAATTGGCAGCTGCGCAGTGCACAACCTGGAAATTATAGCTTGAGACCCGCGCATCGCCTGGATGGCATGGCCAAGCGCCAGCCAGCGCTGCGGCGCCGGCGCGCCGGGTCTGGCAATCAGCCGTCGATCTGGTCCAAGGGCCAGCGCGGGCGCACATCGAAGGCATAGTGGCAGGACGCTTTCCCCGCGCCGCTTTGCACGCGCATCGCAGCGGCCAACGCGATCATCGCGCCGTTGTCGGTGCAGAGTTCAAGCTCGGGATAGTGGACCCGAAGCCCCAGGCGCCGGGCCGACTGGTTCAATTGGCGGCGCAACTCGGCATTGGCGCCCACGCCGCCCGAGACCACCAGGCGCTGCAGGCCGGTGGCACGCAGCGCGGCCAGCGACTTCTTCACCAGCACCTCGATGATCGCGGCCTGGGTGCTGGCGGCCAGGTCGGCCAGCTGCACCGCGCTGGGCGCCGGGCCCAGTTTTCGGTGCTGGGTGAGCACGGCGGTCTTCAAGCCGGCGAAGGAAAAATCGAGATTGCCACTGTGCAGCAGCGGGCGCGGCAAGGCATAGGCGTCGGGCCGGCCCTGGGTGGCCAAGGCCGCCAGCGCCGGCCCGCCGGGGTAGCCCAGGCCGATCAGCTTGGCGGACTTGTCGAAGGCCTCGCCCGCCGCATCGTCGATCGACTCCCCCAGCAGCGCATACCGGCCTACGCTGTCGACCCGCATCAGCTGGGTGTGCCCGCCCGAAACCAGCAAGGCCACAAATGGGAAGTCCGGTGGGTCGGCCGACAGGAAGGGCGACAGCAAATGCCCCTCCAGATGGTGCACGCCCAGCACCGGCTTGCCCAGCGCTGCCGCCAGGCCGCAGGCCACGCCCGCGCCCACCAGCAAGGCCCCGGCCAGCCCGGGGCCCCGGGTGAAGGCCACCAGGTCCACCTCGGCCAGGCTGCTGCCTGCGGCTGCCAGCACCTGGCGGGTCAGGGGCAGCACCCGACGGATGTGGTCGCGCGAGGCCAGCTCGGGCACCACACCGCCATAGGCCTGGTGCATCAGCACCTGGCTGTGCAATGCATGGGCACGCAGGCGCGGCACAGCGTCGGCCACGGTGGCCACCAAGGCCACCCCGGTCTCATCACAGGACGATTCGAATCCCAACACATGCATGGCGCAATAGTTTAGGGCTGGCCTGGCGCGGTGCTTTGCGCCCCGGATGCACCAAAGCGGGACCAGCCCCAGGTGGCCCGGCAGCCGGGCGGCGTGTGGAAGCTGCCCTGCAGCGCCTGAGTGCCGGGCCCCGCAGCTGCCGAGCCGGGCTGGCACGGGCATTGCTGGGGTCTGCTGCAATGCGGTCACTTCCGCACCAATTCGGTGAACTGCCAACGGCGGTGGTTGACCAAGCCCTTGCCCTGCCCTGCCTGCCTGCTCAGCTGGCGGCTTGTCAGCCCGCCCCCCGCCAATCCACTTGAACAGCGCCTTCACCGGTGCCCGCCATGCCATGTCAGCCTTCAAGACTTTTTTGCGATCCGGCCACTGGCCCACTCTGGCGGCATCGTTCCTGTACTTCGACTTCTGCTTTGCGATCTGGGTGCTCAATGGGGCGATGGCGCCCTTCATCAGCGAGAGCTTTGGGCTGAATGCGGCGCAGAAGGGCTTCATGATCTCGGTGCCCATCCTGGCCGGTGCGCTGATGCGCTTTCCACTCGGGGTGCTGTCGCAGTACATCGGCCGCAAGAATGCGGCGATGGTGGAAATGGCCTTGATCATGGCCGCACTGGGGTTCGGCTTCTTCTTCGTCAAGACCTATGACAACGTGCTGGCGATGGGCGTGCTGCTGGGCATCGCCGGCGCCAGTTTCGGGGTGGCCTTGAGCCTGGGCTCGGGCTGGTTCCCGCCGCAATACAAGGGCCTGGCGATGGGCATCGCCGGTGCCGGCAATTCGGGCACGGTGCTGGCCGTGCTGTTCGCGCCGCCGCTGGCCCAGGCCTATGGCTGGCAGACGGTCTATGGCCTGGCGGCCTTCACCATGCTGCTGCCCATGCTGGTGATGTGGTTCGCCGCCAAAGAGCCGCCAGATGTCGAGCACCAGACCCTGCGTGAGCATGTGTCCTGCCTGTTCGAGAAGGACGGCTGGGCCTTCAGCCTGATCTACATCGTCACCTTCGGCGGCTTCATCGGTCTGGCCAGCTTTCTGCCCACCTACTTCCATGACCAGTTCAAGGTCACCAAGGTCGAGGCGGGCCAGTTGACCATGCTGGCCACGCTGATGGGCTCGGCGGTGCGGGTGGTGGGCGGCTGGATCGCCGACCGGGTGGGCGGCATCCACACGCTCAGCGCAGTGCTGCTGTTGGTGGCCGCAGCGTTGGCCGCCTGCGGGCTGGCTGGCCAGTCCTTGACGCTGACCACGCTGCTCTTCATGTTGTGTTTCGCCGCCTTGGGCGCGGGCAACGGCGCGCTGTTCCAGCTGGTGCCGCTGCGCTGGCCCTTGTCCACCGCGGTGGCGGGCTCGATGATTGGCGAGGTCGGCGCGCTGGGCGGCGGCTTCCTGCCAAACGCGATGGGCCTGTCCAAACAGTACACCGGCAGCTACCTGGGCGGCTTCCTGTCCTTCACGCTGCTGGCGCTGGTGATGCTGGCGGTGCTGCGGGTGGTGCAGATCCGCTGGACCCGCACCTGGGCCGAAAAGGGCGGCAGGGCCAGGCGGGCAGGCCCGACGGCCGAGCTGGCTGGCGTACGGCCCAAACCAGCGGCGCGCCGCCGCGTGGCCTGAAGGCCGGCCGCCTGCCGACAGCTGACCAACTAGCGCGGCAGGAACAAGAGCCAGACCACCAGCAAGGCGTTGAACAGCAGGGACACCACCAGACCGGCCTTGAGCAGGGTGGTGGCATCGCGCTGCAGCAGCGGGGTGGCGGGCATGGCGGACAGCGGGCGGGCCGCCCCACGTTCCAGCGCCAACAGCAGTTCTTCGGCGGTCTCGAAGCGTTGGCGCGGGTCGCGGGCCAGGGCCCGCATCACGACGTGGTCCAGCCAGATCGGCACATCCGGCCGCAGCTTGGACACCGCCACCGGGTCGCGCCGGTAACGCGCCAGTTGAAAAGGCTCTATCTCGCCATAGGGCAGCCGTCCGGTCAGCCACTGGTAGAGCGTGACGCCCAGCGCAAACAGGTCGCTGCCCGGCTCGACGGCTGCGCCGTCCCATTGCTCGGGGTTCATGTAGCTGGGGGTGCCGGCGCGCAGGCCATGCTGGGCGCTGCGCTCGCGCCCGCTGAGCGCAGCGCCCAGGTCCAGCACGCGCCAGCGCCCATCATCGCCCAGGTGCAGGTTGTCGGGTTTGATGTCGCGGTGCACCACGCCCAGGCGGTGCAGCCGGCCCAAGGCGCGGGCAAGCGCCACGGCCGCCGTCACCGCCTCGCCCACTGCGGCCACGGCGCCGCCGCTGGCCAGCTGGGACAGGGTGCGGCCTGCATGCCAGTCGAAAACCACATGGTGGGTGGTGGCGCCCGGGCGCCGCGCATGCACCCGCACAAAGCCGCTGTCAGCGTCGCTGCCGCTCACGCGCTGGCCCAGCCAGGCCTCGTGGGCCAGCATCGCGCGCTCTTCGGCGTCGCTGGCACGCGCCGGGTGCAACAGCTTGATCGCCACCAGTGCGCCGCCTTCGCTGTCCCTGGCCTGGTAGAGCTGATGCACGCCGTTGTCGGCCACCCGGGCGGTGATGGTGTAGCCGTCGAGCTTGTCGCCCACCCGCAGCGCCGGCGCGGCAGCCAGCCGGCCGGCGTCGACCAGTTCGTCTTGCAGATCGCGGGCATCCAGCCCGGTCACGCGCAAGACCAGCGCGGTGACGTTGTCTTGGCTGCCGGCGGCCAAGGCGGCGTCCACCAGCGCGTCGGCGGCCTGCTGGGCGCTGCCCGGCCCCGCCAGCCTGGCCAGCACGCCGGGCTTCAACACCCCATGCACACCGTCGGAAGTGAGCAGGAAACTGTCGCCCAGCCGCACGTCGCCCTGCTGGTAGTCGACCCGCACCAGGTCGTCCAGGCCCACCGCACGGGTCAGGCGGCTGCGCAGGCCCGGGGCGTCGAAGGCATGGTCCTGGGTCAGCGCCAGCAATTCGAAGGCTGGCGCAGCGGCGGGCGATGCCGGTGCGCCCTCGTCAGCGCGGGCCCGGCACAGCCAGGCCCGGGTGTCGCCTACATGGGCCACGGTCCAGGTCTGGCCGCGCAGCGCAACCGCAGTCAGGGTGGTCAGGGCGGTGCTGTCGGGTTCGCGGGCGCGGCGCCGGTTGTGGTCGGCCAGCCAGCTGTTCTGGGCGCCGATCAGGCGGTCGAACACCACCGTGGTCTCCCAGGTGGGCGGGGTGCTGAAAAAATCGGCCAGCAGGCCCATCACCGTGGTCTGCGCCGCCTCACGGCCGAGCCCGCCCGTGGACACGCCATCGGCGATGGCCGCCACCACGCCCAGGCCGGGTTCTGGGCTGCGCAGGGCGCCGACAAAATCCTGGTTCTCGCTGCGTTGGCCCGCCCGGCTGCAATGGCCGATGTCCATCTCGAAGCTCATGCGGCATTGTCTGGCGCCGGGGCCCATCCGCCGCGACCCTTGGCGTATTTCTTGCACGCTGGCAGCCCATGCCCCCGTCCTCGTCCCTCGCCCTGCGCATCGTCATCGTCGCACCCGAAGCCCTGGCCTCCGATGCCGACGACGGCGCGGCGCTGGCCCAGGTCGAGCGCTCGCGCAGCCTGCGCATCGGCTTGCTGCAGGCCGGCTACAACATCGTGGCAGTGCTGCC
>JANNZD010000534.1:0-39131 GCA_031410435.1 Betaproteobacteria bacterium
CGCAAACGAGCCCAGCGCGCTCAGCACATGCAGCGCGGTCGCGCGGCTGCGCACCCAGGGTGGCGCGCTGGTCTGGGTGGCGGTGTTGAAGGTGCTCATCACGCTCATCCAGGCCGCGCCACCGGCCATCAGGCCCAGGTAGACCGGCCAGGCCCAGCGTGACAGCGCAGCGATCACCATCACCAGCCCGAACACCACGCAGCACAGCGCGATCAGCCGCTCCAGCCCCAGGCGCTGGCGCAGCTTGCCCAGCACCAGGCCCACGCCCACCGCGCCGGTGCCCAGGCAGCCCATCAAGAAACCAAAACCCTCGGCGCCCAGGCCCAGGCGCTGTTGGCCGATCACCGGCAGCAAGGCCCACAGGGCTGATCCGGCACCGCTGTAGGCCGCCGTGCGCACCAGTTGCGCCAGGATCATGTGCGAGTGCCAGGCGTAGCGCAGGCCCGAGAGCATGCCGCCCCACATGCGCTCGGGCGGCAAGCGGCTGGGCGGGTGGGGCTTGGGCGGGTTGCGGTGCACCGTCCAGGCCATCGCCAGGGTGCCGATGACGGCCAGCGCAAACACCGTGCCGCCGCCCACCAAGGTGCCGCCCAGGCTGTGCGCCAGGCCGTAGACCAGGCCGGCCAGCGCCGGGCCCAGGGCGCGTGCGCCGTTGTAGGCGATGCTCATCGCGATGATGGCCTGGGGCAGCTCGTCGCGCGGCAACACGTCGCCCACCGTCGAGTTCCAGGCCGGCGACAGCATCGCGGTGCAGCAGCCGGCGATGAAGGTGAACAGCAGCAGCACTGCCGGCCCACCCCAGCCGCCCAGCATCAGCGCCGCCAGCACCACCACCACCGCCGCTTGCGCCAGCAGCGCGCCGATGATCAGGCGGCGGCGGTCGGTGGTGTCGGCCAGCACCCCGGCCGGCAGCGACAGCATGAACATCGGCAGAAACACCGCCGTCTGCACCAGCGCGGCCAGGAAGGACGAGCCGGTCATCTCGACCATCAGCCAGGCTGCGGCCATCGCCTGCATTGCGTTGGCGATGAAGTAGGCGCCGCTGGCCAGCCACAGGTAGCGGAAGGTGCGGTGGCGCAGCGTGGCCCGGATCGAGCCCGCGCCGGCAGGGCCAGCGGCAGCGGGTTTGGGCGGTGCGGGGGCGTCCATGTGCCGGTGATTGTCGAGCATGGGATGGCGCCGCCGGCCCTGCCAAAGCCGCTGAACTTCCATGCAATACTGAATTTCAGGCCGGGCCGGGGCGTACCGCACCGGCCGGCCGCCCCCCCCCTGCGATCACCCACCATGGGCTACCTGCCGCAGTTCCGGCACGACCTGTTCATCAGCTACCGGCGGGTGTCCAACGACACCCCCGACCGCTGGGTCGATACCTTTTGCGAGGACATGCGCAGCCAGTTGCGCGAGCGTGTCGGCGAGGTGGCGATCTGGCGCGATACCGCTGAGCTGCGTGCCGGCGAGGCCTGGCGCCCCGAGATCGCCGAGGCCGTGGAATCCACCGGCATCTTCATGGCGCTGATGGCCCGCACCTATTTCGACAGCGATGAATGCCGCAAGGAGCTGGACCGCTTTCTGGGCCGGCTGAAAGCGCCCGAGGGCGGCGGTGGCCGCAAGCTGCTGCCGATCTTCAAGCACCCGCCGCGCAACCCCGATGAGATGCCGGCCGAGTTGCGCGAGCTCGGCCACCACGAGTTCTTCGTGCAAGAGCCGCGCGGCTGGCGCGAGCTGGACCGCAAGCGCGACGCCGACGACTACTGGGAGCGCATGAGCCGCATGGTGCAGGACCTGACCCAGGCCCTGGAAGACCTGCATGGCCGCCAGCGCAAGCAAGCGCGCGGCAAGGTCTTCATCAACCGGGTGGCACCCGAGCTGCTGCAAGAGCGCGAGCGCCTGCGCAGCGATCTGCAGCAGCGCGGCTTTCTGGTGGTGCCCGAGCATGAAATCCTCTGGAACGCGGCCGACCACCCGCAGCGCCTGACCCAGGACCTGGCCGACGCGCTGCTGTGCGTGCACCTGGTATCGGGCAACGCGTCGATCGAGCCACTGTCGCCGGCGCGCGACCGGGCCCAGCTGGCCCTGGCCCAGGCCGAGATGGCACGCCAGGGCCGGCCGTCACCGCTGGTCTGGATCCAGGCCGCCGCCAGCGTGGCGCCGACCCAGCAGACCCTGATCGACTACATCCAGAACGACCTGTGCAATGCCGGGGTCGACTACCTGCAAGGCAGCCTGGAAGAGCTCAAGACCCAGGTGCTGGACAGCCTGCCCAAGCCGGCCGCGCCGCTGCTGGTCAAGCCGGCCAAGCTGGCGCTGCTGGTCGAGGCCGGCGACCTAGCCGACCTGGGGCCGCTCAAGAGCCTGCTGGCCAGCAAGCTGGGGCTGGATGTGCGTACCCTGGGCTTCCAGGGCGACGCGCCCGAGGACGAAGCCCGGCTGCGCAAGACCCTGGCACTGTGCCCGCAGGTGCTGGTGTTCTGGTCGCGCCAGTCTGAAGACTGGGTCACCGACCTGTTCGACCACCCGGCCCTGGCCGACCACCTGGGCCGTGACCGCCTCTGCGTCTACGCCACCGGCGAAGCCTCGGTGCAGAAGGCCACCTTCGAGAACGCCAGCGCCCGGGTGCTGCAGGCCAGCCTCAGCCTGAACGAAGACGGCCTGCGCGCCTTCCTGGCGGCCCAGCCGGCGCCCGCTTCATGACCGACGACGCGGTTGCCGCCCGGCTTGCGGCCAACCCCTTTCCCGGGCTGCGCTCCTTCGAGCCGGCCGAGGCCGACCGCTTCTTCGGCCGCCAGGCCCAGATTGACGCCTTGGTGGCGCGGCTGGCCCACACCACGCTGCTGGCGGTGTCGGGGGCGTCGGGTTGCGGCAAATCCTCGCTGGTCAAGGCGGGGCTCTTGCACGCCCTGCAGCGCCTGCACCAGGACGAGGGGCAAACCGCCTGGCTGCCGGTGGTGATGCGGCCGGGCCAGCAACCCATCGCCCATCTGGCCCGGGCGCTGGCCGCCGTGCTGCCGGGCCGGGTGGACGCTGCGCCGGGCGCGGCGCCAGACGGCGAAGGCGTGGAAGACCTGCGCGCTGAATCCATCCAGGGCCAGTTGCGCCTGGGCGGCCTGGGCCTGGTCGAGGTGGTGCGCTGGGCCCGGCTGACCGCAGACACCCGGGTGCTGGTGGTGGTGGACCAGTTCGAGGAGCTGTTCCGCCTGCGCCGCGCGGCCACCCCGGGCGGAGTCGATGCGGTGGCCGACGCCACGCCGGCAAGGTCCGAGACCGACGAGGCCTCGGCCTTCGTCAAGCTCTTGCTGCAGGCTGCGGCCGACCCCGGCGCCGCCATCCATGTGATCCTGACCCTGCGCTCGGACACCCTGGGCGGCTGCGCCGCCTTTGACGGCCTGCCCGAGGCAGTCAGCGCCGGCAGCGTGCTGGTGCCGCGCCTGAGCCGCAGCCAGCGCAAGCAGGCCATCACCGGCCCGGTGCACTGGCGTGGCCAGGCCATCGCGCCGCGCCTGGTGCAACGCCTGCTCAATGATGTGAGCGACGATTTCGACGATCTGCCGGTGATGCAGCATGCGCTGTCGCGCACCTGGCAGCATTGGGCCCGGCAGGCCGATGCCGGCAGCGCGGCGGCGCCACCGGGCGGCTTGCGCCCGCTCGATCTTGAGGACTACCTCGCTGTCGGCGGGGCCAGCGCGGCGCTGGCCCGCCATGCCGACGAGGCGCGCAGCTCGCTGGGCCCGCTGGGCGAGCCGGGCGGCATGGTGGAGCGGGTGTTCCGGGCCCTGACCGAGCGCACCGCCGACGGCATGGCGCTGCGCCGCCCCCTGCCCTGGCTGCAGCTGTGCGCGGTGTGCGCCGGCGATGACGATGCCGCCGCGATCCGGGCCGTGCAGCAGGTGGTAGACCGCTACCGCCGCAGCGACACCGCCTTCCTGCTGCCCGGCACCGAAGTGCCCCTGGCCAGCAACCCGGTGATCGACATTTCGCACGAGAGCCTGATCCGCCAATGGCCGCTGCTGCGGCGCTGGGTGGTGGCCGAGAGCGAAGCCGTGGCCGACCTGCAGCGCCTGGCCCACGACGCCCAGGCCCATGCCGAAGCCGATGGCGAGCTGTGGCGCGGCCGCAACCTCGAGCGCGCGCGCGACTGGCAGCAACGAAACCGGCCCACCGCCGCCTGGGTGCAATTGGGCCTGTCGGGCCTGTCGGGCCTGTCGGGCGCCACGCCCAGCGGCGCTGCAGCGCCCGGCAGCGGCGCCGCGCTGCTGGCCTCGGTGCAGGGCTTTCTGGACAAGAGCAGCGCGGCCCAGCAGCATGAGCAGCGCCGCACCCGGCTCTACCGCTGGGGCCTGGCCAGCCTGGGCGCGGGGGTGGTGGTGGTCTCGCTGGCCGCCGCCTTCAATGCCTGGACCCTGCAAAGAAAGGCCCGCTCGGGCGAACTGGCCGCCCAGGCGATCCTGCAGCTCAACCAGGACCCGACCCGCAGCGCCCACCTGGCCCTGGCCTCGCTCGACCTGAACGCCGACAACGACCGCGCCCAGTACGCGCTGCGCCAGGCCATGGCCACGCTGGAGGTGGCCAGCGCCCTGCATGTGGCCCGCTTCGACGCGCCGATCACCGTGGCCCGCTACACCGCGGACCAGCGCCGCCTGGTGGTGGCCGGCAACAGCACGGTCTGGCGCCTGGACGCCGACACCCTGGCCGTGCAAGACCGGCTGCCGGCCCGCGGCCCGGTGATCCAGGCCTGGGAGTTGAATGCCCAGGCGCTGCTGGTACACAGCCACGCCGGCGTGCACTTGCAGGCGCCCGACGGCAGCCTGCGCGCCGACCTGTCCTGCCCGGGCGGCAAGGCGGCGGGCGGCCTGAGCCAGTTCGCGCCGGCCCAGGCTGGCGCACCGGCCCAGGTGGCCGTGGCCTGTGCCGACGGCTCGCTGCGCCTGTGGACCCTGACCGAGGCCGGCCCCGCCCAGGCCGATGAACTGGCGCCGGCCCAGGCCGACCCGGTGGCCCATACCGCGCTGGGTTTCTCGGCGGACGGCCAATGGCTGGCCAGCGGCGAGGCCGACGGCCGGGTGCTGGTCTGGCGGCGCGGCGCCGACAAGCGGCCCTGGATAGGCGCGCTGCGGCCCGGCCTCAGCCCGCTCAAGCATGACGCGGCGGTGCGCGATGTCAGCTTCAGCCGCACCAACGCCGCGCTGCTGGCCACCGCGTCGGACGACCGCAGCGCCCGGGTCTGGACCCTGGACCTGGGCGCCCGCCAGGTGGTGGACCTGCCGAATATGGAATTGCGCCTGCGCCATGACCGCAGCGTCAGCGTGGCCCGCTTTGTCGACGCCCAGGCCAGTGCCAGCGATGTCGGCCCGCTGATGACGGTGTCGGGCAAGCGGGTGATGTTCTGGTCCGACGACAAGACCCATGACGAGCGCACCCACGACGACTGGGTCAGCGACGCCAGCGTGTCCGACAACGGTGAGTTTCTGGTCTCGGCCAGCGACGACGGCACCGCGCGGGTATGGTCATCGCGCACCGCCGTGCCGGTGGCGGTGTTGCGCGGCCACCGCAACGAGGTGACCCAGGCACGCTTCGGGCCCGGCAACCGGCTGGTCACGGCCAGCCGCGACCACAGCGTGCGGCTATGGGCCCTGCAGGCGCCGCGCCTGCTGGCCAGCGGCACGGCCTGGCAGCTCAGCGCCGCACTCGACGGCAGTGGCCGCCAATGGGTGCTGTGCGGCGAGAAGGACAGCCAACGCATCAACTGCCGGCTGCAGGCAGCCGCCGCCGGGCCGACCGCAGCGTCCGCACCGGGCATGGCGCTGGCCGAGATCAAGTCCGCCGAGATGGTCTCGGATGCCAGCGTCTCGGCCGACGGCAGCCTGCTGCTGGCCCAGCGCGCCAGTGCCGACCTGATCAGCCAGCGCCAGGCGGTGCTGTGGCGCCTGGCCGACCGCAGCCTGGTCAAGCTGCCCTGGCTGGCCGCGCTGGACGCGGCGGTCTTCAATGCGGCCCGGCCCGAGTGGCTGGCCCTGGCACCGGACGGCAAGCTGCAGATCTGGCCCCAGGCCGCCCTGGCCCTGGACGCGCCGCCCGCGCCCTTGTGGCAGGCCCCGGCACAGGCCGGGCGCAAGCTGCCGGCACTCAGCCCGGACGGCCGCTGGGTTGCCGCCGCGCTGGGCGCCCAGGTGCAAGTCTGGGACCGCCAGGCCCCGGCCGCCGCGCCCCGGCTGCTGAACGGCCACCAGGGCGAACTGCGCTCGCTGGCCTTCAGCCGCGACAGCCAGGCCCTGGTCAGCGCCAGCGCCGACCGCACCGCCCGCATCTGGCCGATGGGCCGGGCAGCGGCCGGCGGCGCGGCGGGCGAGCGCGTGCTCAAGGGCGGCCACAGCGCGGCGCTGAGCTCGGCCGCCTTCAGCCCCGACGGTGCCTGGGTGGTCACCGCCAGCGCCGACAACACGGTGCGGGTCTGGGACGCCAAGACCGGCCTCGAAGGCGCTGCGCTGTACCGCCATAGCGGCGCGGTGAACCAGGCCCTGTTCGACGCCAGTGGCGAGCAGATCCTCTCGGTCAGCGACGACGGCACCGCGCTGCTGGGCCGCTGCGACGCCTGCCGCCTGCCGCTGGACGCGCTGCGCCAGATGGGTCAGAAACGGGTCAGGCAGGTGCTGGGCGACCTGCCGCAGTGAGGCCCTGGCCCGCTTGCCGGCAGGCCGGCGGGCCGCTCAGACCGGGCCGGCGCCCTGCCCCATGAAGCCGAACAGGTGGCCCGCCACCTTGCGCATCTGGATCTCCTCCGACCCCTCGGTGATGCGGTAGCGGCGGTGGTGGCGGTAGATGTGCTCGAAGGGCTTGTGGCGTGAGTAGCCCAGCCCGCCATGCACCTGCATGGCCTGGTCGGCGGCCTCACAGCACAGGCGGTTGGCCCAGTAGTTGCACATCGAAACCTTGTCGGACAGGCGCTTCTCGATCTCGGGCTTGGGCATCTGGTCCATCTGCCAGGCGGTCTGGCGGATCAGCAGGCGCAGCATTTCCACCTGGGTGGCCAGCTCCACCAGCGGGAACTGGATGCCCTGGTTGCGCGCCAGCGCCTGGCCGAAGGGCTTGCGCTGGCGTGCATAGGCCACGCTCTCGCGCACGCAGTAGTCGGCCGCGCCCAGGCTGCTGGCGGCTTGGCGGATGCGGTTCTCGTGGACGAAGTGCTGGGCCAGCGCCAGGCCGCCGCCGTCGGCGCCGAACAGCGCGCTCTCGGGCACCCAGACATCGGTGAAGCTCAGCCGCGGGTGGTCGGTGGGCATGTTGAAGGTCCAGAGGTATTCCTCGATCTTCAGCCCCGGGTGCGGGTTGGGCACCAGCAGCGCGCTGATGCCCTGGGCCGCGCCAGCCACGCCGCTGCTGCGGGCGAACACCGCGCAGTGGCTGGCCGTGTGCATGCCGGTGATCCACATCTTCTCGCCGTTGATGCACCAGCCCGGCACGCCCTCGCGGGTCTGCCGCACTGCGGTGGTCTCCATATGGGTGGCGTCCGAGCCATGCGCGGCCTCGGTCAGGCCGAAGGCCAGCTTGACCGTGCCGCCCAGCATGCCGGGGATGAACTGGGCCTGCTGCGCCGGCGTGCCGAAGTCGCGGAACATCAGCACGAAGGGGTTGTTGGCGACGATGGAATGCTCGTTCTGCAGGTCGTTGTGCAGGCCCAGGCCGCGCGCGGCCAGGTGCTCGCGGATCACCGCCATCCACAGGTGGCTGCCATCCTGGCCGCCGTACTGGCGCGGCAGCGCAAAGCGCAGGTGGCCGGCCTTGTCAGCCAAGCGCCGGGCCTGGGCCAGCAGGGCCTCCCACTCGGGCCGCGGCAGGCCGCCGGCCTCGAAATCGGTGCGGGCCCATTCGCGCCGGTGGTCGAAGAAGCGCTGGTTGTCGTCGGCCGCCTGCAGCGGGTCGATCTCGCGGGCGATGAAGGCATCCAGCTCGGCCAGGTAGGCCAGCAGGTCGGGCGGCAGGTTGAAGTCCATGGCTCAGTCCTTGTCGGAGGCCGGCTCGGTGAGGCGGCGGTAGGTGTCGTAGCCGGGCTGGTCCACCGCCAGCTTGGCCAGGGTGGTCAGCCACAGATGCGCGGCCAGGCCGGGGTGGTCGGGGGCCAGCGCGCCACTGGTGATGCGCTCGGCCAGGCGCTGGTTCAGCGCTTCCAGGCTGCCGGCCTCACCCAGCAGCTCTTGCAGTCGGGCTTGCTCCGCGGCCTGCTCGGCGGGCGCGTTGCCGATCTGGCGGCCGGCGATGTCCAGCATGTTGGCCGCCACCTTGGCCTGGTAGGCCAGCGCGGCATCGCCTGCCCGGGCCAACGCCGGGCCGGCCTCGTCGCGCAGGTAGCGGGCCACCGCCTGCAGCAGTTGCTCGGGGCTGGGCGCGTCCTGCATCAGGCGGCCTGCATCCCGTGCGGGGGGCGCGGCAGCAGCCCGTCGAGCAGGTCGATCTCGGTCTCGGATGCGCGCCGGGCGATCGCCGCCTTCTCCATCACCGCCTCGGCCCCGCTCAGCCAGGCCTGGCCCATGCTCTCGCAGATCACGCCCCAGCGCAGCGTGCCCAGCACCTGCCACCAGCGCACGCGCGCAGCGTCCACCTGGCCGCCGGCAGTGCGGTAGCCGTCAAACAATTCGTCCCATTGGCCGAAGCCACCCACAGCCCGGCCGGGCTGACCGAAGCGCCAGGCATTGACGCCGAGCCAGCCCAGGTCGGCCATGGGGTCGCCCAGGTAGGCCAGTTCCCAGTCAAGCACGCCCACCAGCGCGCCGCCGCCGACCTGCTGGTCGGCCTGCAGGCCAGCCTGCAGGTCCACCATCAGATTGCCGTTGCGGAAATCCCCATGCACCTGGGCCGGCGCCGCGTCCTCTGGCGCGTGGTCGGCCAGCCAGCGCAGCGCCAGCTGGAACACCGGCCGGGCGGCGCCCATGCCGGCATGCCAATCGCGCAGGAAGGCCACCTCGGCGCGCGGCTGGGTCTGGCGCAGCGCGGGCAAGCCGGCCAGCGGCAGGGCGTGGATGCGGGCCAGCGCCTGGCCGCATTGCCAGGCCAGCGCCGGGCGGTGCGCGGCGGCGATGCGCCGGCCCAGGGTCTCGCCGGGCAGGCGCTGCATGATGAAGCCCTCCCCCAGGCCATCGCCGGTCTGCAGCACGCGCAACACCGCGGGCACCGGCACGCCATGCTGGCCGGCCAGGGTGATCAGCGCGGCCTCGGCCGCCAGCCCGGCGCTGCCGGATGAGCGCTGCCGGGCGCCGGCCGGCGCCCGGCGCAGGATCAGGCTGCGCGGCGGGCTGTGGCCCAGCGTGAAGGCCCAGGTCTCCTGGCTGGCACCGCCCGACAGGCGCTGCAGACCCGCCACCGGGCCGCCCAGCAAGCTGGCCAGCGACCGGCCCAAGGCTTCTTCAGCAGCGGCCGTGTGGCTCACGGCAAGCGCCAATCAAAGCCGCTCGACGATGGTGACATTGGCCAGGCCACCGCCCTCGCACATGGTCTGCAGGCCGTAGCGCTTGTTGCCGGCCTTGAGCGCATGCAGCAGCGTGGTCATCAGCTTGGCGCCGCTGCCGCCCAGCGGGTGGCCCAGCGCGATGGCGCCGCCGCGGGCGTTGAGCCGCGCCGGGTCGGCGCCGGTCACCTGCAGCCAGGCCACCGGCACCGACGCAAAGGCCTCGTTGACCTCGAACAGGTCGATGTCATTGATAGCCATGCCGGCCTTCTTGAGCGCATGCAGGGTGGCCGGGATAGGCGTCTCCAGCATCATCACCGGGTCGCCGCCGATCACCGTCATCTGGTGCACCCGGGCCAAGGGCGCCACGCCCAGGGTCTTGAGGCCGCGCTCGTTGACCACCATCAGGCCGGCCGCACCGTCACAGATCTGGCTGGCATTGGCCGCCGTGCACACGCCGCCCTCAGCCAGCAGCTTGACGCTGCCGATGCTGTCCAAGGACGCATCGAAGCGGATGCCTTCGTCCACCGTGTGCAGCGCGGTCGAATCCTGACCGCCGCGCAGGCGCACCGCCACCGGCACGATCTCGGCGTCGAAGGCGCCGGCCTTGGCCGCCGCCGCAGCGCGCTGGTGGCTCTGCAGCGCATAGGCATCGACCTGGGCGCGGCTCAGGCCATGCTTTCTGGCCACCATCTCGGCACCGGTGAACTGGCTGAACTGCACCCCGGGATAGCGCTGCTGCATCCGGGGGCTGACGTAGAAGCCCATCTCGGCCTTCATGGCCAGGATCGACGGCGAGCCGATGGGCACCCGGCTCATGCTTTCAACGCCCGCAGCAATCACGATGTCCATGCTGCCCGACATCACCGCCTGGGCCGCGAAGTGCAGCGCCTGCTGCGACGAGCCGCACTGCCGGTCCACCGAGGTGGCGGGCACCGACTCGGGCAGGCAGGACGCCAGCACCGCATTGCGGGCGATGTTGTTGGCCTGCTCGCCGACCTGGCCGACGCAGCCCATGATCACGTCCTCGACCAGCGCCGGGTCGCAGCCGCTGCGGGCGATCAAGGCGTCCAGCACGCTGGCGGCCAGGTCGGCCGGGTGCCAGCCCGAAAGTTTGCCGTTGCGGCGGCCGCCGGCGGTGCGGGCGGCGGCAACGATATAGGCCTCGGCCATGGGGGTTCTCCTGCGCTGTGTCGAAAGCGCGATTGTCGGCCGGCCGCAGCGGCGGCGCACTCGTCGAAAGCGCTAAGAGGCGCCGCGGCGCTGGGGGTCAGCGCGGCGCCAGCAAGGTGCTCAGCCGGTCGGGCTGGCCCGGGATGGGCTCCAGCACCGGGTAGCGCAGGCCACCGCGCCAATCCAGGCGCACCGTCCGGAAATGCTCGCCGTCGCGCAGCAGCAGCTCGATCACCGCGCTGCCGTCCTTGTTGGCGCTGATGGCCGCCTTCAGGCGGTCGGCCTTGTAGGCCATCTGGTTGACCGCCACCAGCGTCATGCCCGGTGCCAGCCCGGCGCGAAAGGCCGGCCCGTCCCAGCGCACGCTGACGAGCTTGCCGCTGTCGCCCAGCGTCAGGCCGATGGAATGGTCGAGGTTGGTGGACTTCCAGCGCGCCTCGTTGGCCTTGTAGTCGTCGCCCGGGGTCTCGCGCCAGGCCAGGCGCCAGCCGGCACGGGCCAGACCGTCGAGCGGCGCGCCCGGGCCGTGGCCGTCCAGCCGATCGCGCAGAAAGCGTGCCCAGTCGTGCGGCAGCACCGCGTTCAAGGTGGCCACCACCTCCTCGAAGGTGTAGGGCAGGGGCTCGCGCAGGCCGCTGGCGCCGGCCGGTTCTGCCGCCTGGGCCGGGTTGAAGAAGGCCGCCGCAAAATCGTCCAGTGAACGCGCACCCCCGCTGCGCTCGCGGATCAGAGTGTCAGCGTCCAGCCAGATCAGCAGGCTCTCACCGTAGTACTCGCCGCGGCCACGCTGCCAGTCCTGCCAATCGCTGCGCCGGCCGCCCACGTTGATCGGCGACTCATTGGTGGTGTCCTGCAGATTGCGCCAGCGCCGGCCGGCACGGCTGTCCAGCGCGGCCACCAATTGGGCCAGGCTCTCGCGCGACAGCGCGGCGCTGACCAGCCCGCTGCGCACCGCCAGCACCCGACCCCAGAATTCGGTCTGGCCCTCATACAGCCACAGCAGCGAGTTCTGCATCGGCTCATTGAAATGCCGGGTCAGCAGATCGGCCGGGCGGCGGAACTTGCCGTTCCAAGCATGCGCATACTCATGCGGCAGCAGCTCGCGCGCGCCCACGCGCTTGTCCCAGGCCTCGAAGTACTGCAGGTTGGTGCCGTTCTCGCTGCTCTGCTGGTGCTCCAGGCCGATCCGGCCCAGTTCCTCGCTCAGCGCCAGCAGAAAATCGTAGTGGTCGAAACGGCGCACCCCAAACAGCTTGTCGGCCTGCTGCACCAGGCGGCGGTGGGCCTCGATCTGCTCGTCGCTGGCGGCCAGCGCGGCGGCGTTGTCGGCCATCAGGTTCAGTACCACCGGCCGGGCGCTGCCCTCGGGCTCGAGCGCGATGCGCCTGAAATGACGGCCGGCAAACACCGGAGAGTCGACCAGGCTCTCCAGCGAGACCGGCATGAAGCGCAAGCCGCTGGCGTCCTGGCGCTCGGCGCGCAGGGCGCTGGCATGGGACCAGCCCTCGGGCAGCCGCAGCGTGGCCTGCACCGTGATGCCGCGCGCGGGCGGGCCGGCCGGGTAGAGCAGCAGGTCGTTCCACTGCAGGTTGAGCATCTGCCGCGTGGCGACCACCCGGCCGCTGTCGGATGACACCGGCGAGAGGTGCTCGAAGGCCAGGTCCAACACCTGCACACCGGCCGGCACGGTCAACAGGAAGGCGTGGGTGTCGAGCGGATCGCGGGTCCAGGCCAGGGTCTGGCCCGCCGCCCGGATCAACAGGCCGGCCAGCCGGCCGACATCGCCGTTGGGTGCATGTTGGCCCGGCAACCAGCGCGGGAAATAC
Source organism: Betaproteobacteria bacterium (assembly GCA_031410435.1). Lineage (GTDB taxonomy): Bacteria > Pseudomonadota > Gammaproteobacteria > Burkholderiales > Burkholderiaceae_C > Pseudaquabacterium. The sequence goes on from JANNZD010000534.1 coordinate 12,433, forward strand.
AGCTTCAAAGGCCCAGGCCGCACCGGCAAGCGCTGGCGCACCTGGAAGACGCGGTGGTCCAGGTCAGTGGCATCCACTTCGACCTGCAGCAGGCCCGGGTAATGTTGGGCGGCTTGCGGCTGGGCGGCTGGCGTGGGCGGGCGCTGGGCCCGGGATGCGGGCAGGGCCAGGGCCAGTGCGCCCGCCAGCAGCCCGGCCCAGGACCAGGCGTGGCGGTTGGCAGCGGGGTTGGAAGTGCGCATGGCGGGTGCCTGGTTGGGGGGGGCTGGGCTGGCTGGCGGCGCACCGGGGCGCCCGCGCAGCGCGCTCAAAGCGCGCAGGCTAGCAGAGTCGGCGCGCCCGACAATCCTCTCGATGCTCGACGCCCAGCACCCCCAGCCCTGCCTGCAACTGCGCACGCTGGACCGCGGCGACGGTCTGCTCGGTCTGCGCCCCTGTGGCCCGGTCAAGCCGCCCTCGCGCAGCATGTTGTTTGGCGCGCGCGGGCCCGGGGTGACGGTGGCGCAGCTGGTCTGGCGCGGTGGGCCGGGCACGGGCCCGGCTGCGCCCGACCCGGCGGCCCTGGCGGCCGCTCAGGCCCGGCTGCGCGCCAGCGGCCTGCAGCGCTTGCCGGCGGACGCGCTGCAATGGCGCGGCGACGCATCGCCGCTGCCGGCCAACGCCGCGCTGTGGAGCCTGGTGCGCGAGAGCGATTTCCCGGCCTGGTGGGCCAGCGCCCTGCCCGCGCTGCAGGCCGAGGGCTGGGCCATCGACCAATGGCCGGGCTTTGCCCATGCCGCGCTGCCAGTGAGCGGCTGGCAGATTGCGCTCAAACCGCTGACCCAGCCGCGCGGCATGGGCAGCTGGATGCTCAGCCTGGGCCTGACGCTGCAGACCCGCGACGGCAGCGAGACCCTGGACCTGGTGCCGCTGCTGGCCCGGCTGATCCGCCACGACCGGCGCTGGACGAATGCCGAGGCCCTGGCCGCCATCCCCGACGACGCGCTGATCCGCCTGCATGCGCCTGGCGGCCGCATCATCGACGCCGAGGCCGCGCCGCTGAAGGCCATCGCCCGGGCGATGCTGGACCTGCTGACCGCGCCGCGCCGCAAGCCCGACGCGCCGCTGCTGCTGTCGTCCTGGGACATACAGCGCCTGGCACTGCTGCGTGCCGGTTTGCGCGACGCGATGGCCTCACACCCCAGCGCCCGCCGAGATTGGGCCTTGCAGGGCGAGGCCGGCCTGCAATGGCTGGACGAGCGCCTGGCCGACGACCCGCTGCTGCCCACCGCGCCGCCGCCCGGACTGGGCATCACGCTGCGCCCCTACCAGTTGCAGGGCCTGGCCTGGTTGCAACACCTGCGCCGTCACCAGCTCGCCGGCATCCTGGCCGACGACATGGGCCTGGGCAAGACCGCGCAGGCCCTGGCCCATCTGCTGCTGGAGCAGCAAGCCGGCCGTCTGGACATCCCGGCATTGGTGGTGGCGCCGGCCTCATTGATCTTCAACTGGCAGGCCGAGGCGGCCCGGGTGGCCCCCGCACTGCGCATGCTCACGCTGCAGGGCCCGCACCGCGCCAGCGACATCGCGCGCATGGGCCAAGCCGACCTGGTGCTGACCAGCTACCCGCTGCTGTGGCGCGACGCTTTTGCCCTGCAGCGCCAGCCCTGGCACATCGTGATCCTGGACGAGGCGCAGATGGTCAAGAACGCCGGCAGCCGCACGGCCACCGCGGCGCGCCGGCTCAATGCCCGGCACCGCCTCTGCCTGACCGGCACGCCGATGGAAAACCACCTGGGCGAGCTGTGGGCCCAGTTCCATTTCCTGCTGCCGGGCTACCTGGGCGACGCGCGCAGCTTCGTGCGCGACTGGCGCACCCCGATCGAGAAGAACGGCGAGACCCAGCGCGCCCGCCTGCTGGCCGAGCGGGTGGCGCCCTTCATCCTGCGCCGCAAGAAGGCCGAGGTGGCCACCGAGCTGCCCGCGCTCACCGAGCAGGTGCACCGGGTGGCGCTGGCCGGCGCCCAGCGCCTGGCCTACGAGAGCGTGCGCCTGGCCGCCGACGAGCAGGTGCGGCGCATCCTGGCCAAGCAGAAATTCTCGGGCGCGATGGTCAGCATCCTGGACGCGCTGCTCAAGCTGCGGCAGGTCTGCAATGACCCGCGCCTGCTGACTGCCCCGGATGACGGGCCCCGGCATGCGCTGCCCGCCGTGGGCCCGGCCGCCGTGCCGGACCACCCCAGCGCCAAGATCGCCTGGCTGCGCGAGACCTTGCCCACGCTGGTGCAGGAGGGCCGGCGCATCCTGATCTTTTCGCAGTTCACCCGCATGCTGGCCCTGGTGGAACCCGAGCTGCAGACCTTGGGCCTGGCCTGGCTCAGCCTCACCGGCGACACCCCCACGGCCCGGCGCAGCGCGCGGGTGGCGGCCTTCCAGCAGGGCGAGGCGCCGATCTTTTTGGTCAGCCTGAAGGCCGGCGGCGTGGGCCTGAACCTGACCGCCGCCGACACCGTGATCCACCTCGACCCCTGGTGGAACCCGGCGGTGGAGCAGCAGGCCAGCGCGCGCGCCCACCGCATCGGCCAGGACAAGCCGGTCACCGTCTACCGCCTGCTGGTGGCCGGCAGCATCGAGGAGCGCCTGCTGGCCCTGCAGGCCCGCAAGGGCGCGCTGGCTGCAGCCGTGCTGGGCGGCGCGGCCGGGGGCAGCGCAGCGCTGGCCTTGGAAGACCTGCCCGCGCTGCTGGCGCCGCTGGCCGATCAGGTGCCGTCGGGCGAGCCCCAGCAAGCCGATCCGCCGCAGCGCTGATAATCCTGCGCTTCGCACCGGCCGCCCTGGCCGGCCGCTGCGGCCGCCGTCGGCCCAGCCCCGCAACAAGTCACCCGGTAGCCCAGCACCATGGCCCAGTACGTCTTTACGATGAACCGCGTCTCCAAGACGGTTCCGCCCAAGCGCCAGATCCTCAAGGACATCTCGCTGTCCTTCTTCCCCGGCGCCAAGATCGGCATGCTCGGCATCAACGGCTCGGGCAAGAGCTCGCTGCTGAAGATCATGGCCGGGGTCGACAAGGAGTACGAGGGCGAGGCCACGCCGATGCCCGGCATCAAGATCGGCTACCTGCCCCAAGAGCCGCTGATCAACCCCGACCAGACCGTGCGCGAGGCGGTGGAAGAAGGCATAGGCGGGGTGCTGGCGGCCAAGAAGCGGCTCGACCAGGTGTATGCCGAATATGCCGAGGAAAACGCCGATTTCGACGCGCTGGCCGCCGAGCAGGCCAACCTGGAGGCGATCATCGCCGCCGCCGGCAGCGAGAACACCGACCTGCAGCTGGAGCTGGCCGCCGACGCGCTGCGCCTGCCGCCCTGGGAGGCCAAGATCGGCGTACTGTCGGGCGGCGAGAAGCGCCGCGTGGCGCTTTGCCAGCTGCTGCTGAGCAAGCCCGACATGCTGCTGCTCGACGAGCCCACCAACCACCTGGACGCCGAGAGCGTGGAATGGCTGGAGCAGTTCCTGCTGCGCTTCTCGGGCACCGTGGTGGCGATTACCCACGACCGCTACTTCCTGGACAACGCCGCCGAGTGGATCCTGGAACTCGACCGTGGCCGCGGCATCCCCTGGAAGGGCAACTACTCCGACTGGCTCGATCAGAAAGAGAAGCGCCTCGAGGGCGAGCAGAAGACCGAAGACGCCCGCATGCGGGCGATGAAGGAAGAGCTGAAATGGGTGCGCAGCAATGCCAAGGGCCGGCAGGCCAAGAGCAAGGCCCGGCTGGCCCGCTTCGAGGAGCTGAGCGACGTTGACTACCAGAAGCGCAACGAGACCAACGAGATCTTCATCCCGGTGGCCGAACGCCTGGGCAACGAGGTGATCGAGTTCGTCAACGTCAGCAAGAGCTTCGGCGACCGGCTGCTGATCGACAAGCTCAACTTCAAGGTGCCGGCCGGTGCCATAGTCGGCATCATCGGCCCCAACGGCGCAGGTAAATCCACGTTGTTCCGCATGCTGCAGGGCATCGAGAAACCCGACTCGGGTGAGGTGCTGGTCGGCAAGACCGCGCAGCTGGCCTTCGTCGACCAGAGCCGCCAGAACCTGGCCGCCGAGAACACGGTGTGGCAGGACGTCTCGGGCGGCCTGGACAACATCGTGGTGGGCAAGTTCGTGATGCCCAGCCGGGCCTACCTGGGCCGCTTCAACTTCAAGGGCAATGACCAGCAGAAGCTGGTGGGCAGCCTGTCAGGCGGCGAGCGCGGCCGCCTGCACCTGGCCAAGACCCTGGCCCAGGGCGGCAATGTGCTGATGCTCGACGAGCCGTCCAACGACCTGGACGTGGAGACCCTGCGCGCGCTGGAAGAAGCCCTGCTGGAGTTTGCCGGCTCGGCGATGGTGATCAGCCACGATCGCTGGTTCCTCGACCGCATCTGCACCCATATCCTGGCCTGCGAGGGCGACAGCCAATGGTTCTTCTACGACGGCAACTACCAGGAGTACGAGGTCGACAAGAAGAAGCGCCTGGGCGAAGAAGGCGCCAAGCCACACCGGCTGCGCTTCAAGGCCTTGAAGTAGGCCCGGCGCTGACTGGCGCGGTCTGGCACAGTCGGCGCTGCCAGCCCAGGGCAATCACTGGGAACCGCTCGGCGCTGCCGCAGCTCACACTGCCTTGCCCCGGCCTGGACCTCCGCAGCCCCGGGCCTGCCGATCCCAGCCCATGATGCCCATGACCTCAAGCCTCTCCGGCGCCGCACACCCGCGCCGCGCGCTCTCTCCCGCCCAGCGCGACCGGCGCACCCCGGCCCTGCTGGGCCTGGCCGCGCTGCTGGCACTGGCCGGTTGCGCCCAGCTCGGCGGTGGCGCGGCCAGCCCGCCCGCCGCCAACGGCCCGGCCGCCCCGGCCACGCCCACGGCGGCGGCCAATGCGGCGCGGGTCAGCGCTGCACTGGGCGCCAGTGGCCCAGCCGGCGCGGCCAGGCCGGCTGCCGCCGCCTCAGGCCCGGCCGCCACGCCGCCGCCCACGCCCGTGCCGGGCCAGCCCCCGCCCTTTGCGGTGGTGATGAAGGACGCCCGCAAGATCGACGGCCTGATCACCGCCTGGCAGAAGGACGACAAGGTCTGGCTCGAACTGCGCCCCGAAGACTTCGATCAGCCGCTGTTCTTCTCGCCCAAGCTGCGCACCGGCATCGGTGAGCAGCTGCTGTTTGGCGGCATGATGCTGCCCGCGCCGGCGCTGGTGCAGTTCCGCCGGGTCTACAACCAGGTCCAGCTGATCGCCATCAACCCGCAGCAGGTGGCCCGGGCCGGCAGCCCCGAGGCGCGCGCGGTGGCCGCCGCCCAATCGCCCAGCCTGCTGGGCAGCACCGCGGTGGCCAGCCTGCCCCACCCCGAGCGCAAGACCGTGCTGATCGACGCCGGCGCCCTGTTCATCAGCGACCTGCTGGGCCTGGGCGCCCGCCTGCAACGCAACTACCGCCAGGGCTATGGCTTCGACGGCCGCAACTCGGCCATCACCGGGGTGCGCGGCAAGCCCGACCTGCTGGTGATCGAGACCAACAACCACTACGCCACCGCCGCCATCGCGGTACCCACACCCGGCTCGCCGCCCGGTGCACCGCTGCCCACCACGCCGGGCGGCCTGCCCGACGCGCGCAGCCTGTTCCTGGGCCTGCATTACTCGCTGGCACGCCTGCCGGCCACGCCCATGGCCAGCCGGCCGGCGGACCCCCGGGTCGGCCATTTCGTGTCCAGCGTCGACGACTTCAGCGACGACCTGGCCCGCAGCACGCGCCGGCGCATGATCGAACGCTGGCGGCTGGACAAGAAAGACCCGGCAGCCGCGTTGTCGGAGCCGGTCAAGCCCATCACCTACTGGCTCGACCGCAACATCCCGCTCAAATACCGCGAGACCGTCAGCGCCGGGGTGCTGGAGTGGAACAAGGCCTTCGAACTGATCGGCTTCAAGAACGCGATTGAAGTCAGGCAGCAGGCCGACGACGCCGACTTCGACACCCTGGATGCCGGCCTGGCGTCCTTGCGCTGGATGGTCAACCGCCAGCCCACTTTCTCCGCCATCGGCCTCAGCCAGGTGGACCCGCGCAGCGGCGAGATCCTGGATGCCGACATCGGCCTGGAGAGCGTGGAATCGCGCAGCCTGCGCCATCTGCGCGCCCAGGTGCTGGGCGGCAGTGAGGCGCAGGCCGGCGAATGGGCCCGCCTGCTGCAGGTGGCCGGCGCGCCGCAGGCCAGCGCCAACCCGGCCGCCTGGGGCGCACCGATGCACGGCCTGGTCTGCCAGCAGGCCGACCATGGCGCCGAGCAGATGGGCTATGCGCTGGATCTGCTGGCCAGCCGCGGCGAGATCGACCCCGACAGCCCGGAGGCCTGGCGCTTCGTGCTCGACAACCTGAAGTTCACGGTGATGCATGAGGTCGGCCATACCCTGGGCCTGCGCCACAACTTCCGCGCCTCCAGCCTGTACAGCGCCAAGCAGCTCGGCGACCCAGACTTTGTGCGCCAGCACCCGTTGACCGGCTCGGTGATGGACTACCCCGCGATCAACCTGCCCTTGCCGGGTGAAAAGCCGCCGGCGCCGTTCCAGACCACGCTCGGGCCCTACGACCTCTGGGCCATCGAATACGCCTACAAGACCATCCCGGCCGAGCAACAAGCCGCCGAGCTGCAGCGCATCGCCGGCCGCAATGCCGAACCCGGCCTGGCCTATGGCACCGACGAGGACAACTTCCTGGGCATCGACCCACAGGCGCTGCAGTTCGACCTGGGCAGCGATCCGGTGGCCTTCGCCCGGGGTCGATTCGACATCGCCGCCGACTTGTTCAAGCGCCAGGCCACGCGGGCGCTCAAGCCCGACGAGGACTTTGCCGCGCTGCGCCGATCACTGATCTTCGCGGTGCGCGATGCCGGCCGTGCCGCCGGCATCCTGTTGCGCCAGGTCGGCGGCTTGAACACCTTGCGCGACTTCAGCAACACCGGGCGCGACCCGATGCAGCCGGTGCCGGCCGCCGAGCAGCGGGCCGCGCTGCAGCTGCTGTCGCAGCGGGTGCTGTCGGCCGACAGCTTCGAGGTCGGCCCGGCCCTGCAGCGGCGCCTGGCGCCGGATTTCCTGGCCCGCGAAGAATCCCCGGGCGGCATGCCCACCGAGCTGTCCTTGCAGCAGACCGTGCTGGACCTGCAGCGCGCGCTGCTGAACCGCCTGATGAGCGACGCGCTGGCGGTGCGCATGCTGGACAACGCGGCCCACCTCGGCGCGCACCAGCCGGTGCTGCGCCTGGGTGAGCTTTACAAGCAATTGGAAGCCGATGTGTGGAGCGAGCTGGCCGCGCTGGACGCCCCGCGCGGCAACCGGCGCCCGCCCACTGCCAACGGCCAGGCCCAGGCCCGGCGCGAACTGCAGCGCGACTATGTCAACCGCATCAGCGCCCTGGTGCTGCGGCCCGGCGCACTCAGCCGCAGCGACGCCCGCGCCCAGGTGCGAACCCGGGCCGCCGCGCTGGCCAGCCGGCTGGAACGCGCGTCTGCCGCGCGCGATCTGGACGAGGACACCCAGGCCCATCTGCGCGACAGCGCCGAAAGCCTGCGCAGCGCGCTGGCCGCGCCCTTGGTGCGCAGCGGCGCCTGAGCGGCGCTGCGCCACCCGGCCGCAGCGGCCCGCTCAACCCAGCAGGTGGCCGCTGCGGCCCAGCCAGGCCGCGCCGCGCACGCCCGATGAATCGCCGTGCAGCGCGGGCAGCAAACGGGTGCGCACCGGGTCGCGCTGGCCGCCCGAGAACACCCAGCGCTGCCACAGCGCCGGCAGCGCCCGGTAGGTGTCGGCCATGCGCGACAGCCCGCCGCCCAGCACGATCACATCCGGGTCCAGCAGGTTGATCACGCCGGCCAGCGCACGCGCCAGGCGCAGCTGCCAGCGCGCCAGGCTGTCGGCGCAGGCCGCATCGCCGGCGCCGGCCGCGCTGGCGATCTGAAACGCGCTCAGCGCCACGCCATGGCGGCGCAGGTGGTCGGCCGCCAGGCCGGGCCCGCTCACCAGGGTCTCGATGCAGCCGGCCTGGCCGCAATAGCAGGCCGGGCTGGCCTCGTCGGCCTCGGCCCAGGGCAGGGGGTTGTGGCCCCACTCGCCGGCCAGCCGGTTGGGGCCGGTCAAGACCCGGCCAGCCACCGCAATGCCGGCCCCGGTGCCGGTGCCCAGGATGGCCGCAAACACCACTGGCGCGCCTTGGCCGGCGCCATCGGTGGCCTCGGACAGCGCCAGGCAGTTGGCATCGTTGGCCAGCGCCACCGATTGGCCCAGCAGGGCCTGCAGGTCGGCCTGCAGCGGCCGGCCATTCAGGCATTGGGTGTTGGCATTCTTCAGCACACCGTCGGCGGTCAGGCTGCCGGGTGTGCCGAAGCCGATGCTGGATGCGGCCGCCCCGGCGGCCTGCCGCGCCTGGCCCACCAGGCCCGCCAGGGCCGCCAGAATCGCGTCATAGCCCTGGGCCGACGGGGTGGCGATGCGCTGGCGCCAGACCTCGGTGCCGCTGCCATCCAGCACGATGGCCTCGGTCTTGGTGCCGCCCAGATCGACGCCGATCGCCGGTCGGCTGTCTGCGCCGGGCGGGCCGGCCATCAGATCGCCTCGGTGCGCAACAGCAACCAGTCCAGCGCCGCGCCATCCACCATGGGCGCCAGGCGCTCGCGCACCGTCGCGTGGTAGGCGTTGAGCCAGGCGATCTCGTCCTGGCGCAGCAGGCCGGGCTCGATACAACGGGCATCGATGGGGCACAGGGTCAGGGTCTCGAAGGCCAGCATCTCGCCGAACTGGCCGGCCTCGGGCGTGTCCACAGTCACCGTGAGCAGCAGGTTCTCGATGCGTATGCCCCATTGGCCGGGCCGGTAGACGCCCGGCTCGTCGCTGGTGATCATGCCGGGCTCCATCGCCATCTGCGGCTCGGCCACCGCCCTGCTGATGGTCTGCGGGCCTTCGTGCACGTTCAGGAAGTAACCCACGCCATGGCCGGTGCCATGGCCAAAATCCAGCCCTTCGGCCCACAGCGGCGCGCGCGCCAGGGTGTCCAGAAACGGGCTGAGCGTGCCGCGCGGGAAGCGCGCCCGCGCCAGGTTCATCATGCCCTTGAGCACCAGCGTGAAGTCGCGCCGGTGCGCGGCGCTGATGCTGCCGATCGGCCAGACCCGGGTGATGTCGGTGGTGCCGCCCAGGTACTGGCCGCCCGAGTCGATCAGCAGCAGGCCGTCGCCTTCGATCCAGGCGTAGCTCTCGGGCGTGGCCCGGTAGTGCGGCAGCGCGCCGTTGGCATTGAAGCCGGCTATGGTTGAGAAGCTCAGGCCCACGAAGCCCGGGCACCGGGCGCGTTCGGCGCTGAGCTTGTCGTCGATGGTCAGCTCGCTGATGCGCTCGCCGCGCGCCAGCGCGGCCTCGAACCAGGCGTAGAAGCGGCACATCGCCGCGCCGTCCTCGGCCATGGCCTGGCGCACGAAACCGGCCTCGACCGGGCCCTTGCGGCTCTTGAACAGGGTGCTCGGGTTGATGGCCTCGATCACCCGCAGCCCGGCCGGCACCTGCTGGTGCATGCCCAGCGTGATACGGCGCGGGTCGACCAGCAGCACGCTGCCTGCAGGCAAGGCGGCCAGCGCCGGCGCCGCAGCGGCGTAGTCGGCCAGCGCCAGGCCCTCGGCGGCCAGTTGGGCGGCCAGCGCGGCCGGCACCTTGCCGGCGCCGACGAACAGCGTGGCCCGGGTGGTGTCGACCAGCAGATGGGCCAGGAACACCGGGTTGTATTCGACGTCCGCGCCGCGCAGGTTGGTGATCCAGGCGATGTCGTCGACGGTGGAGACGAAGTGGTGGCTGGCGCCCTGGCGCGCCATGGCCTCGCGCACCCGGGCCAGGCGCTGCGCGCAGGTCTCGGGCGCATGCGGCGCGGCATGGGCATAGACCGCCGCCGTGGGCAGGGCCGGCCGGTCGGGCCAGACCCGGTCCAGCAGGTCCAGGTCGGTGCGCAAGACCCGCCCGGCCGCGTCCAGCGCGCTGCGCAGCATCTGCGCCGCCAGCAGGCCCAGCACCTGGCCGTCGGCGCACACCGTCTGGCCGGCCGGGGTGTGGCTGGCCAGCCACTGGACATGGTGGGTGGCCGCGCCGGTGGGGATCTTGACCAGCTCGATGCCACTGCCCAGCAGCTGGGCTTCGGCCTGCTGCCAGTAGCGGCTGTCGGCGAACAGCGCGGCCGCGTCGCGGGTGACCACCAGGGTGGCCATCGACCCGGTGAAGCCCGACAGCCATTCGCGCGCCTGCCAGCGCCCGGGCAGGTATTCCGACAGGTGCGGGTCGGCGCTGGGCACCAGCAGCGCGTAGGCGCCCTGGCCGGCCAGGGCCTGGCGCACGGCCTCCAGGCGTTCTCGCACGGGATTGACGCGGGTGTCCATGGCCTGGCTCCTGGGATGAGAAGCGCGGATTCTAGGAGCCTGCACCCGGGTATGCTGGGCAGGCCCTCACGCCCTGCCCCAAGACCGCCGCCCATGCGCCTGCTGCTTGCCGAAGACGACCGCATGATCGGCGACAGTCTGCGCCAGGCCCTGCGTCTGGAGGGCCATGCGGTGGATTGGGTGTATGACGTGGCTGCCGCCCAGGCCGCGCTGGCGGCCGAGCATTTCGACCTGCTGCTGCTCGACCTGGGCCTGCCCGACAAGCCCGGGCAGAGCCCCCAGCCGCTGGCCGGCCTGGCTGTGCTGCGCGCGCTGCGCGGCCGGGGCGACGCCACGCCGGTGATCGTGCTGACCGCCCGCGACGCCACTGCCGACCGGGTGGCCGGCCTGGACGCCGGCGCCGACGACTACCTGGTCAAGCCCTTCGAGCTGGATGAGCTGGCTGCCCGCATGCGCGCGGTGGCGCGCCGCCACGCGGGCCGCGCCGACACGGTGCTGGCCCACGGCAGCCTGCGCCTGGACCCGGCCACCCGCCAGGTCAGCCAGCAGGGCCGGCCGGTGCTGCTGTCGGCGCGCGAATTTGCGGTGCTGCAGGCGCTGATGCAGCGCCCCGGCGCGGTGCTCAGCCGGGCCCAGCTGGAGGACAGGTTGTACGGCTGGGGCGATGCGGTGGAGAGCAATGCGGTCCCGGTCTATGTGCACCAGCTGCGCAAGAAACTGGGCGCCGAAACCATAGGCAGCATGCGCGGCGTGGGCTATTTTCTGGGCCCGGCGACATGATCCCGCGCTCGCTGCGTGCCCGCCTGCTGCTGTCGCTGCTGCTGGCGCTGGCGGGCGCGGCGGTACTGGTCGGCGGCCTGACCTACCGCAATGTGCTGCAGCAGACCGAAGCCTTGTTCGATTACCAGCTGCGCCAGATGGCGCTGAGCCTGCGCGACCAGGGCGAAATCGCGCCCGGCAATGCCGCCGCACTGCGGGACGAGGACCTCGACTTCGTGGTGCAGATCTGGCAGGTGGACGGCCGCAGCGTGTATGCCTCGCGCGCCCACCGCGACCTGCCCAACCGCACCGCGCTGGGCCTGTCCGAGATCGTGGTCGGCCAGGAACACTGGCGCAGTTTTGCAGTGGCTGCGCATGACCGGGTGATCCAGGTGGCCCAGCCGGTGCGCATCCGCCAGGGCCTGGCCGCCGATGCCGCGCTGCGCAGCGTGCTGCCGCTGCTGGCCGCCGCGCCGCTGATGGCCGCGCTGCTGTGGTGGCTGATCGAGCGCTCGCTGCGGCCGCTGGCCCGGCTGGCCCGCCAGGTGGGCGAACAGGACACCGCCAGCCTGGCGCCGGTGCCGGCGGTCGGCCTGCCCGACGAGGTGGCACCCCTGGTGCTGGCGCTGAACACCCTGCTCGACCGCCTGGGCCTGGCCTGGGCCGGCCAACGTGCCTTCGTCGCCGACGCCGCGCATGAGCTGCGCTCGCCGCTGACCGCGCTCAAGCTGCAGGCCCAGGTCTTGCGCCGGCTGGGCGAGACCGGCGCGCCGGAAGCCGACCGCCAGGCCGCGCTGGCCGCCTTGAGCGCCGGGGTAGACCGCGCCGCCCGCCTGGTCGAGCAGCTGCTGGCGTTGGCTCGGGCCGAGCCGGGCGCGCCCCAGCCCGAACACCTGCCGGTCGACCTGGCGGCGCTGTTGCACCAGGTGGTGGCCGACGCCGCCGCGCCCCTGGCGGCGGCGCGCGGCAGCCAGATCGGGGTCGAAGCCGCAAGCCCGGTCAGCGTGTCGGGCGACGCGGCCGAGCTGGCGGTGCTGCTGCGCAACCTGATCGACAACGCGCTGCGTTACAGCCCACCGGGCGGCCGCGTGCAGCTCCGGTTGAGCCCCGGCGCCGCCGGGCCCTGCCTGACGGTGGACGACAGCGGCCCCGGCATCGCTGCGGCTGAGCGCGAGCGGGTTTTCGAGCGCTTCGTGCGCGGCCAGGCCGCTGACGGCACCACCGGCAGCGGGCTGGGCCTGGCCATCGTGCGCTCGATCGCCCGGCGCCATGGCGCCCGCGTGACCCTGGGCGATTCGGCGCTGGGCGGGTTGCGGGTCAGCCTGCAATTCGGCGCAAAGGGCTGATCAAGACCGGTCTGGCCGACCTGCTTATCCGGGACAACCCGCAGTGCCGGCTACAATCAAAACCGACATGGCGCTACCAGTCACGCCGTGACAGTCGACTCCCGACTCCTGAACCGACCCATCCGCCTCCCCGACTGGGGCCCTTGGCAACAAGCGGCTGCAGGCTGATCGTTTGGCGCCCCACCCTGCGGGCGAACCCCCTCCCGATGAAATTCACCGATCTCGGCTTGTCCGAGCCGCTGCTGCGCGCGGTTGCCGACCAAGGCTACGACACCCCCACTCCGATCCAGGTCCAGGCCATACCGGCCGTGCTGCAAGGCGGCGACCTGATGGGTGGCGCGCAGACCGGCACCGGCAAGACCGCCGGTTTCACGCTGCCCATGCTGCAGCGCCTGTCCAGCGAGCCCGCCAAGAAGGACGCCAAGGGCCGCATCTGCATCCGCGCACTGATCCTCACCCCCACCCGCGAGCTGGCTGCGCAGGTCGAAGAAAGCGTGCGCACCTACGGCAAATACCTCAAGCTCACCAGCATGGTGATGTTCGGCGGTGTCGGCATGCAGCCGCAGATCAATGCGCTGCGCCGCGGCGTCGACATCCTGGTGGCCACCCCCGGCCGCCTGCTCGACCACCACCAGCAGGGCACGCTGGACCTGAGCCATGTGCAGATCTTCGTGCTGGACGAAGCCGACCGCATGCTCGACATGGGCTTCATCCACGACATCAAGAAGGTGCTGGCTTACCTGCCGGCCAAGAAGCAGAGCCTGCTGTTCTCGGCCACCTTCTCGGACGAGATCAAGACCCTGGCCGACAAGCTGCTGAACAACCCGGTGCTGATCGAGGTGGCGCGCCGCAACCAGACCGCCGAGACCATTGCCCAGAAGGTGCACCCGGTGGGCCGCGAGAAGAAGAAGGCGCTGCTGTCGCACCTGATCAAATCCGGCAACTGGCACCAGGTGCTGGTGTTCACGCGCATGAAGCATGGCGCCAACCGGCTGGCCGAGTTCTTGAACGACGAGGGCATCACGGCGATGGCGATCCACGGCAACAAGAGCCAGGGCGCGCGCACCAAGGCGCTGGCCGACTTCAAGACCAATGACCTGCAGGTGCTGGTGGCCACCGACATCGCCGCGCGCGGCATCGACATCGACCAGCTGCCGCATGTGGTGAACTTCGAGCTGCCCAATGTGCCCGAAGACTATGTGCACCGCATCGGCCGCACCGGCCGTGCCGGCGCCCAGGGCGAGGCCATCAGCCTGGTCTGCCTGGACGAGGAGATCTTCCTGCGCGACATCGAAAAACTGATCAAGCGCAGCATCCCCAGCGAGGTGATCCCCGGCTTCGAGCCGGCTTCAGGCGAGCGCGCCGAGCCCATCGTGCTCGGCCGCATGACTATCGGCGTGGGCGGCACGCGCCGCAATGCCGGCGCCGGTTTCGGGGGCGGCCGCCCTGGCGGCGGTGCGGGCGGCGGCCGGCGCGACGGCGGCCACGGCAGTGCCCATGGCGGGGCCCACGGCAGCCCCAGCCGGTCCGGTGGCGGCGCAGGCCGGCCCGCACCGGGCGCGGCACCGTCCCGCGGTGGCCAGGGCGTGGGCGGCGCGCGCAGCAGCAGTGGCGGCGGTGGTGGGCCGCGCAGCGGGGGCGGCGCGGGTTTTGGCGGTGGCAACGGCCGCCCCGGTGGCCGCTCCGGCCCGCCCAAGCGCTGAGGCCAGACGGCCCGGCAGGCGCCCAGCGATGCAAGTTCGACCCCCGCGTTCGTCCAACGGCGCCTGGCCCATCGGCGCGCCAGGTATAGCCCGATGGTGACTGCCCATGCCGCCCGATCCCGCCCCCGGGTGGTGGTGGCCGGCGCCACCGGCCTGGTCGGGCGCGCGGTGCTGGCCTTGTTGGCCGGCAGGCCGACCGCACCCGGCCTGCCGCGCTGCCTCAGCCTGACCGCGCTGGTGCGTCAACCGGCGCAACTGGCCGGCTGGCCCGCCGGCGTGAAGGCCCAGCTGATCGACCTGAGCGCGCTGGGCCGCGCCGGCGTCGAGGGCCTGCCGCCGCTGGACTGGGCGGTCTGCTGCCTGGGCACCACGATCAAGGCGGCCGGGTCGCAGGCGGCTTTCCGGGCGGTGGATTTCGACGCGGTGCTGGCCTTTGCCCGTGCCGCCAAGGTGGCCGGCGCCAGCCGCCTGGCGGTGGTCTCGGCCATGGGCGCCCAGCCGCGCTCGTCGGTGTTCTACAACCGCGTGAAGGGCGAGATGGAGCAGGCCCTGATCGCGCTGGACCTGCCGCGCCTGGTGATCGCCCAACCCGCGCTGCTGCTGGGCGAGCGCGCCAGCCTGGGCCAGGCCAGCCGGCCGGGCAAGGCTCTGGCGCAACACCTGCTGCCACGCATCGCCCGGCTGCTGCCACCCAACCTGCGACCGATCCGGGCCGAAGCGGTGGCGCTGGCCCTGATCACCGCACTGGCGGCGGACGGACCGGCGGTCAGCCGTTTGAGTTCAGCCCAACTGCAGGCCCTGGCCGACCCGGCCCCGCCGCGCCCCAAACCTTGATCCCCTTGGCGGCGGGCGCGCCTCAATGCCCGCCACAGACCGCGCAGCCGGCCTGCCGCGCCACGCGGATCTCGGTCCACTCCATCGCCCGGGCGTCCAGCATCTGCAGGCGCCCGGCCAGCGAGCTGCCCAGCCCCATCAGCAGCTTGAGCGCCTCGGCCGCCTGCACCGTGCCGATGATGCCCACCAGCGGCGCAAACACCCCCATGGTGGCGCAGCGCACCTCCTCGAAGGTGGCCTCGGCCGGAAAGATGCAGGCATAGCAGGGCGCGCCGACCTGGCGCGTGTCGTAGACCGAGACCTGGCCGTCGAAGCCGATGGCGGCGCCCGACACCAGCGGCTTGCGGTGGGCCACGCAGGCGGCATTCACCGCGTGACGGGTCTGGAAGTTGTCGCTGCAGTCGACCACCACATCGGCCCCCTGCACCGCCTGGTCCAGCCAGCCCGCATCGGCGCGCCGGACCACCGCTTGCAAAGCCACATCCGGGTTGATCGCGGCCACCGTCTGGCGTGCCGACTCGGCCTTGGGCTGGCCCACCCGGGCCAGGTTGTGGGCGATCTGGCGCTGTAGATTGGTCACATCCACCATGTCGTGGTCGACCAGGGTGATGCGCCCGACCCCGGCCGTGCCCAGGTAGAGCACCACCGGCGAGCCCAGACCGCCTGCGCCTATCACCAGCGCATGGCTGGCCAGCAGCCGGGCCTGGCCCTCCACGCCGATCTCGTCGAGCAGGATATGGCGCGAATAGCGCAGCAGTTGGTCGTCGTTCATCGGCGTCAACACCGCGCAGCGCAGGCGCGGCCGGTGCCGAGCAGGGCTGCCATCCGGCAGGCTATTGCTTGTCGGCGTCCAGCGCGGCCTTGCGCTCGCTCAGGGTCTTGCTCACGGCCACCGGCCGGCCCTTGAGCTGGTTGATCGCCTGCTGCAGCGGGAAATCATCGGCGCCACCAAACTCCGGCAGCGGTTTGGGCGGCTCCTTGGTCTTGGCGGCCAGTTCCTCAAGCTTCTTGCGCGCCTCGTCGCGGGCCTTCTCGCGCGCTTCGTCCTTGACGTCCTTCAGGTCCTTGGCGTTGTTCAGGTGCTTCTCGAGATCGGCCTCACGCATGCGCAGCGCGGCAAACACATTGCCTTCGGCGGTCTCGTCGATCCACACATCGGGCACGATGCCCTTGGCCTGGATAGAACGGCCGTTGGGCGTGTAGTAGCGCGCGGTGGTGATCTTCAGGCCGGTGTCGGCGGGCAGCGGGCGCACGGTCTGCACCGAGCCCTTGCCGAAGGTCTGGGCACCCATGATGGTGGCGCGCTTGTGGTCCTGCAAGGCACCGGCGACGATCTCGCTGGCCGAGGCCGAGCCCTCATTGACCAGCACCACCAGCGGCACGGTCTTGAGCGCTGCCGGCAGCCGGCGCAGCGGGTCAGGTCCGCCGCGACGCACATAGAACTCGGGCGTGGCCTTGAAGGTGGCCCGCGATTCGGCCAGCTGGCCGTTGGTGGAAACCACCGTGGCTTCACCCGGCAGGAAGGCCGCCGACAGCGCCACCGCGCCTTCGAGCAGGCCGCCGGGATCATTGCGCAGATCCAGCACCAGGCCCTTCAATTGGGGGTCGGCCTTGTAGATCTCTTCGATCTTGCGGGCGAAATCCTCGATGGTGCGGTCCTGGAACTGGCTGACCCGCACCCAGGCATAACCCGGCTCGACCGGCTTGGCGCGCACGCTCTGCACGCGGATCTCCTCGCGCACGATGGTGACCGGGAAGCTGCGGGTTTCTTCCTTGCGGAAGATGGTGAGCACCACCTTGGTGTTGGGCTCGCCGCGCATGCGCTTGACGGCCGCCTCCAGGCCCAGGCCCTTGACCGGCGTATCGTCGATACGGGTGATCAGGTCGCCCGGCTTGAGCCCGGCGCGGAAGGCAGGCGAGCCTTCGATCGGCGAGACCACCTTGACCAGGCCGTCTTCCATGCCGATCTCAATGCCCACACCGACAAACCGACCGGTGGTGCCTTCGCGGAATTCCTTGAAGCTCTTCTTGTCGAAATAGATCGAATGCGGGTCGAGCCCGGCCACCATGCCGGCGATGGCGTCGGAAATCAGCTTCTTCTCGTCGACCGGCTCGACATAGTCGCTCTTGACCATGCCGAACACCGCCGCCAGTTGCTGCAGTTCTTCCAGCGGCAGGGGGGCCACGGCGCCCCGCGCGAAAGCTTGCAACTGCGTGGTGGTCAGCGCGCCGGCCACGGCACCCAGGGCCAGCAAGCCCACCACCTTGAATTTGCCCGTCATGTAGCCCACCTTGGGCCTGATGGCCCGCATCCACGTCGATCGATGGGCCCAGTATAGGGCGCCCCCCCTGCTACGACAGGGTGCCGGCGTGATAGTTGCATCGGTTTACAGGGGCTTCACCTTGCGGCGGCCGGGCCGCAGCCCAACAAGCGGTCGGCCAGCTCCTGCAGCGTGGCCACCACATGCTGGGGCCGGCCCCGCGGCGGGCCGCTGCCGGGCAGCGTGATGCGCCGCACCCAGGCTGCCTGCAGCCCGGCGTCCAGCGCGCCGTCCACGTCCAGCGCCGCATCGTCGCCGATGTGCAGGGTGTGGGCGGGCTCGGCGCCGGCCCGGCGGCAGGCCTCGGCAAAGGCCAGCGGCGACGGTTTGCCCACGCCCAGGTCGGCCGCGCTGAGTGCCGCATGGAAGTGCCGGCCTAGGCCGGGAACCCGATGCACGTCGGCATTGCCGTTGCTCAGCGCCACCACTGGCCAGCGCGCCGCCAGCCGGGCCAGCGCGGGCAGCACGTCTTCGTACAGGTCCACCTTTTGGCGCTCGGCAAAGAACACCTCGAAGGCCGGCTGCGCCAGCGCGGGGTCGTCACCCGCAGCCACCAAGGCCCGGAGCAGGGTCTCGCGCCGCAGCGCACCCAGGTCATGGGCCAGGTCGGGCCGTTCGCGCAGCACCGCCTCGCGCAGGCCGCGCAGCGCGGCGGCGTCATGCATCTGCAGCATGGCCGGAGCCCGGTCGCGCAGCCAGGCCTGCTGCGCGGCCTCAGCGCGCTGGAGGGTGGGCCAGACCGGCCACAGGGTGTCGTCCAGGTCCAGGTCAGGGCTTGCAGGGGCATGGTCAGTCGATGTTAGGGCAACGCTGAACAGGCCCCTGGCGGCGCCACGGCGCCGCAGATCGGGCCTCGGATAAGCTGCGCACATGGACACCAAGCATCCCGAACTGACCGCCCGCAACTTCCCCAGCGCCGAGCAGGAGGCGCATGCCTTGCACGCGCCCTCGCGCTATGGCGGCCCGCGCAGCGCCTTCAAGCTGGCCTATGCCGACACCGAATTCCTGCTGCGCGACCAGTTGCGGCCGGTGCGCATGCAGCTCGAACTGCTCAAGCCCGAACTGGTGCAGCGTGAACAGGGGGTGGAGTCGACCATCGTGATCTTCGGCAGCGCCCGCATCCTCAGCGGCGACGTGGTCGCCGCCCGACTGGCCGAGGCCCAGGCCCTGGGCGACGCCCAGCAGCTGCGGCGCGCCGAGGCGGGCCTGGCGATGAGCCATTACTACGACGAGGCCCGCAGTTTTGGCGCGCTGGTGACCGAGCGCTCGCGCTCGCTCGAGACGCCGATCTTCGTGGTCACCGGCGGTGGCCCCGGCATCATGGAGGCCGGCAACCGGGGCGCCTTCGACGTGGGCGGCAAGAGCATCGGCCTGAACATCGTGCTGCCGCACGAGCAGGAGCCCAACCCCTACATCACGCCCGAGCTGTGCTTCCAGTTCCACTATTTCGCGCTGCGCAAGATGCATTTTCTGATGCGCAGCATCGCGCTGGTGTGCTTTCCCGGCGGCTTCGGCACCCTGGACGAACTGTTCGAGACCATGACCCTGGTGCAGACCGGCAAGAGCCGCAAGCGGCCGATCCTGCTGTTCGGCCGCGCCTTCTGGGAGGGCCTGATCAACTTCCAGCAGCTGGTGGACACCGGCATGATCAGCCCCGGCGACCTGGCCCTGTTCCACTATGTCGAGACCGCCGAGGAAGCCTGGGCCTTGCTGGCCGCGCACTACGGCTTCGACGCCACCCCGTCGCTGACCGGCGAATTTGCCGAAGACATCTGAGCAAACTGCCCACAAAGGCCCCTGCATGACACCCCCCATCAGCCTGATCGGCGCGCCCACCGACATCGGCGCGGGCAGCCGCGGTGCCAGCATGGGCCCCGAGGCCATGCGGGTGGCCGGGCTGCAGGCGGTGCTGGAAAGCCACGGCCTGCAGGTGGCCGACCGCGGCAATCTGGTCGGCCCGGCCAACCCCTGGCAGCCTCCGGTGGACGGCTACCGCCACCTGCCCGAGGTGGTGGCCTGGAACCAGGCCGTGCATGACGCGGTGCATGCCGAGCTGGGCCTGGGCCGGCTGCCCATCCTGCTGGGCGGCGACCACTGCCTGGGCCTGGGTTCGATCAGCGCGGTGGCGCGCCACTGTCGCGAGGCCGGCAAAAAGCTGCGGGTGCTGTGGCTGGATGCGCATGCCGACTTCAACACCAACGCCCTGACGCCCAGTGGCAATACCCACGGCATGCCGGTGGCCTGCCTGTGCGGGCTGGGGCCGGCGGCGCTGATCGGCATCGGCGGCCAGGTGCCGGCGCTCAACCCGAAGTGGATACGCCAGATCGGCATCCGCTCGGTGGACGCCGGGGAGAAACGCCTGGTGCACCAGGTCGGCCTGGAGGTCTTCGACATGCGCTACATCGACGAGATGGGCATGCGTCACACCATGGAGTTGGCGCTGGCCACGCTGGATGCCAACACCCACCTGCATGTCAGCTTCGATGTCGATTTTCTCGACCCGGCGATCGCCCCCGGCGTAGGCACCACGATAGCCGGCGGCCCCACCTACCGCGAAGCCCAGCTGTGCATGGAGATGATTGCCGACACCGGCCGGCTGGCCAGCCTGGACCTGATGGAGCTGAACCCGGCGCTGGATGTGCGCAACCAGACCGCGCTGTTGGCGGTGGACCTGATCGAGAGCCTGTTCGGCAAGAGCACGCTGATGCGGGCGCCAGCCTGAGCCGACACCCCTAGAAGCATCGGCCCGCCTAGCTAAATCTGACGAACCCTGACAAGCCAGACGCTCTTACCATTCCAATTTTGCCGATTTCTGGCGCAGGGGATGGATATGGCGATGCAGGACAAGCGCAACAAGGGGCCCAGGCTGCTGGGTCTGGCCACCCTGCTGCTGGCCCTGGCGCCAGCGGCCCAGGCGCAGGGCAAGGTCAGTTTCAGTTTCGGCACCGGCTGGGTGACCGGGTCGGTCACGGGTCTGGGCACCCCCTGGCCGTTCAGCTTCCGGCTCGACGGTTCCTTTGCCGACCCCAGCACCGCCCTGGTCACCTTCGACCAGGCCGGTACGCCCAGCCTCAGCGTCGACCCGGTCGACCCCCTGAGCACCCAGTACTACGCCTTCAGTTTCGGCGCCGGGCAGGACGCACCGTCGGTGCAGATCAGCGCCCGCCCCTATGCCGCGCCGATGCTGCGCACCTTCGACCGCCAGGGCGCGCTGGTCTGGTCGGCCCAGGCCAATGGCCAGTCGGCGCTGTCCAGCCATGCCAAGGGCCCGGACCTGCTGTCCAGCCCGGCCCAGGTGCCCGAGCCCGCAGCGCCCTGGCTGGCCCTGGCCGGCCTGGCCGCCATCGCCGGCTGGGTGCGCCAGCGCCGCGCATGAGGGCGCATCGCCCCGGCCACGGGCTGGCCGGCAGCGCGCTGGCAGCCTGGGCGCTGGCGCTGGCGGCCTGTGGCGGCAGCGGCCCGGGCCCGGTGCCGCCTACGTTGACGATCAGCAGCCAGAACACCGGGCCGGCCCGGGGCCTGATCACCTTCAGCTTTGATTTCAGTGAGGACGTGGGCAACAGCTTCTCCGGTGCCGACGTGCTGCTGTCGGCCGGCAGCAAGACCAGCTTCAGCAAGCTGTCGCCCACCCGGTACGCAATGGTCGTGACACCACCGGCCGATGCCAGCGGCAACCTGGAGGTGAGCGTGGCTGCCGACGCCTACACCAGCGTCGACCGCTTGCCCGGCACCGCGCTGGCCCGCTTCAGCCAGGCCTTCGACACCCAGGCACCCAGCCTGGCGATCAGCAGCAGCGCGGCTGGCCAGGTGGCCAAGACGGGTTTCACCCTGACCTTCAATTTCAGTGAAGACGTGGGCAACAGCTTCACCGCCGACGACCTGCATCTGGTGTTCAGCAGCGGCAGTGGCGGCGCCAAGGGCAATTTCAGCCGGGTCAGCGCCACCCAGGCCACCCTGGAGCTGCTGCTGCCGGCCGGTGCCGCGGGCGTGGCCGATCTGAGCGTGAGCACGGGCGCATTCAGCGACCTGGCCGGCAACGCCAGCACCGCGTCCTACTTCGCCGCGCAGCAGTACGACACCCGCTGACGCTGCGCCCCGCCGGCATCCCAAGCTGCATCCGGGCCCGTTGCCGGGTTGGGGCCCAGGTGCGCGCCACCGGCAAGCGCATCGTCGAGGTGGGCCAGGTGCATGTGTTCGATTTCGATGCCCAGCGCCGGGTGCAGCGCTTCCGCCCTGCTGCCGACACCTGGCAGCAGGCACTGGCGCTGCACGGCGATTGAGTCCGGCCCGTGCGCGCCCCTGCCAGGGTGGCCAGGCTGCCGTCGGACAAGCCGCGCTGGCCCAGCACACCGGCCCGCAGCGCGCCACGCGGCAGCTGGGCGCCGATGCCTGGCGCCAGCAGTCCGCCGGCCAGCGCGTGGTCACGCCCGGCTGGGTCGGCATGCACACCGCCTGAGCTGACCGGTCAGACCGGCGCCGGGTTTATGCTGCGCGCCGTGCTGATCCCGAACCCAAGCCCCTCCCGCGCCGCCGCGCGCATCCCAAAGGCCACTTCATGGTGAAACGTCGTTATGTGCTGGGCGCGCTGGCCGCCACCGGTGCGCTGGTGGTGGGTTGGGGCCTGATGCCGCCGCGCCAACGCCTGCAGGGCAGCCAACCCTTGCCCGCTGCGCCTGGCCAGCAGCCGCTCAATGGCTGGGTCAAGATTGGTGCCGACCACCGGGTGACCGTGATGGTGCCCAAGAGCGAGATGGGCCAGGGCGTGATCACCAGCCTGGCGATGGTGCTGGCCGACGAGCTGGACGCCGACTGGGCCCAGGTGCGCACCGAGCACCCGCCGCTGGACCCGATCTACAACAACCTCGCCACCCTGGTCGACGGCCTGCCCTTCCACCCCGACGAACATGGCCTGGTCAAACGCTTTGCCGGCTGGATGACGGCCAAATCGATGCGTGAGTTCGGCATCATGATGACCGGCGGCTCGTCCAGCGTGAAAGACCTGTGGGGCCCGATGCGCGAGGCCGGTGCCAGCGCCCGGGCCATGCTGGTGGCCGCCGCCGCCGACGGCTGGCAGGTGCCCCCCGCCGAATGCCGGGTGGCCGCCGGGGTGGTGACGCATGCCGCCAGCGGCCGCAGCGCACGCTTTGGCGAGCTGGCCGAGCGCGCCGCCCGGCTGCCTCTGCCCGGCCAGGTGACGCTCAAGGCGCCAGCCGACTTCACCCTCATCGGCAAGCCGCAACACCGCCACGAGGCCGCGGGCAAGCAGGACGGCAGCGCCCGCTTCGGCCTGGACACCCTGCAGCCCGGCCAGCGCTATGCCAGCGTGGTGATGTGCCCCACCCTGGGCGGCAGCGTGGCCAGCTTCGATGCCCAGGCGGCGCAGGCCCTGCCCGGCGTGCTCAAGGTGCTGGCGCTGCCCGGCCTGCGCGGCGGCAGCGGCGCGGTGGCGGCCATCGCCGAGACCCCCTGGCAGGCGATGCAGGCGGCCAAGGCCATCAGCGTGCAATGGGACCACGGCCCGGCCGCCGGCTTGAGCAGCGCCGGCATCACCGCGCAGCTGCAGGCCGCACTCGACAAAGACCCCGGTTTTACTTATTTCAGCCAGGGCGATGCCGCCGTCGCGCTGCAGGGCGCGGCCAAGACCCTGAAGGCCGAGTACAGCGCCCCGCTGCTGTCGCATGCCACGCTGGAGCCGATGAACTGCACGGTGCTGCTGCTGCCCGAAGCCCAACCGGGCACCGACGGCAAGATCAAGGCCCGCGTCTGGGCCCCCACCCAGGTGCCCGGCCTGGCCCGCATGGTGGCAGCCAAAGCACTGGGGCTGGACAGCGAGCAGGTGGCGGTGGACGTGACCCTGCTGGGGGGCGGTTTCGGCCGCCGGCTGGACGTGGATTTCGTGGCCCAGGCCGCGTTGATCGCCCAAGCGCTGCCCGGCGTGCCGGTGCAGACCTTCTGGACCCGCGAGCAGGACGCCACCCACGACTTCTACCGCCCGCCCTGCGTGGCGCGCTACCAGGCTGGCTTCGACGCCCAGGGCCAGTTGCTGGGCTGGACGGCGGCCTCGGCCGGCCCCTCGATCGTGCAGCAGGTGCTCAAGCGACTGTTTGACCTGCCCGGGGCCGGCCCCGACAAGACCAGCGCAGAGGGCGCCTTCGACCAGGCCTATGAGTGGCCGGCCGCCCGGGTCAGCCACCAGATCGTCGACCTGGCCGTGCCGGTGGGCTTCTGGCGCTCGGTCGGGCATTCGCACCAGGCCTTCTTCAAGGAGAGCTTCGTCGACGAGGCCGCCGATGCGGCCCGGCAAGACCCGCTGGCCTTCCGCCTGGCGCTGCTCAAGCTACACCCTCGCCACGCCACGGTGCTGCAGCGTGCTGCCAGCCAGGCCGGCTGGGGCCAGGCGCTGGCGCCAGCCGCCGACGGCGCCAAGAAGGCCCGCGGCATCGCGCTGCATGAATCCTTCGGCAGCATCGTGGCCCAGGTGGCCGAGGTCTCGCTCGACCCGGCCGACGCCAAGCGCATCCGCGTGCACCGGGTGGTGGCAGCCATCGACTGCGGCACCGCGGTCAACCCCAACGGCATCGCCCAGCAGATGGAAAGCGCCATCGTCTTCGGCCTGACGGCAGCGCTGTACGGCGAGATCACGCTGGACCAGGGCCAGGTGCAGCAGCGCAACTTCCACCAGCAGATGCTGCTGCGCGGCAGCGAATGCCCGGCCATCGAGACCGCCATCATCGCCAGCAGCGCGCCGCCCGAAGGCGTGGGCGAGCCCGGCACCCCGCCGATCGCCCCGGCCGTGGCCAATGCACTGTTTGCGCTGACCGGCCAACGCCTGCGCAGCCTGCCCCTGAAGCTGGCCTGAAGGACACCCCGAGATGACCACCGCCCTCCAAGTCAACGACAAGACCGTCAACGTGGCCGCCGCGCCCGACACCCCGCTGCTGTGGGTGCTGCGCGGCGAGCTGCAGATGACCGGCACCAAGTTCGGCTGCGGCATGGCGCTGTGCGGCGCCTGCACCGTGCAGATCGACGGCCAGCCCACCCGCGCCTGCGTCACGCCGCTGTCGGCGGTGGGCGAGCGCCGGGTGTCCACCATCGAGGGCCTGCAGGGCCCGGAGATCAGCGCGCTGCGCCAGGCCTGGACCGCACTGGACGTGGTGCAGTGCGGCTACTGCCAGAGCGGCCAGCTGGTGGCCGCCGCGGCGCTGCTCAAGGCCAGCCCCCAACCCAGCGACGCGCAGATCGACGCGGCGATGGACGGCAACCTGTGCCGCTGCGGCACCTATCCGCGCATCCGGGCGGCCATCCACCAGGCGGCCGGGCTGCTGAAACCGGCCTGACGCGGCGCGGGCGGGCGCGTGCCGCTCACGGGATCACCTCGTCGGCGCGGGCCAGCACGCTCGGCGGCAATTGCAGGCCGAGCTGGCGCGCCACCCGGGCATTGACGATCAGCTTGAACTGGCGCGGCTCCTCGATGGCCATCTGGGCCGGCTGCTCGCCCTTCAGGATGCGCGCCACATAGTGGCCGGCTCGGCGGTAGATGTCCTCGAAATCCGGCCCGTAGACCGCCAATGCCTGGCCGGCCAGCTGCGGCACATCGTGCACGTAGGGCATGCGCTCGGCCAGCGCCTGTTCGGCCAGGCGGTCGGTGATGTCCTGGTTGTTGGTCATCGGCGCGCTCATCACCGCCTGCACCTTGGCGGCCACTGCCCGCTTCAGCGCGGTGGCGAGGTCGGTGTTGCGGCTGTAGACCACCGGGATTTGCACCACGCTGATGCCCAGGGTACGGCCGGCCTTTTCCATCAGGTCCACTTCCTCGGCGCAACTGGCATACAGCGCCGGGTCGATGAACACCCCCAGCCGCTTCAGGCCGGGCACCAGCTCACCCAGCAGCTGCATGCGCTTGCCGATCAGCTCGGCATTGGCGGTGGTGACACCGGTGATCTGCTTGCCCGGCCGCGCCAACGACACCGCGTAGTCCACCGCCACCGGATCGGTGACGGTGGCGATCACGGTGGGCAGCTTGCGGCTGGCGTACCAGGCCGCATCGGCCATCGGCTTGGCCGGCGCGAAGAACACATCCACCCCCGCCGCGACGATCTCCTTGGCCAGCGGCTTCAGCCGCTTGATGTCGGTGTCGGCAGAGCGGCGCACGAAGACCAGGTTGCGGCCCTCGACATAGCCGGCCTCGCGCAGCCCTTCGACAAATCCGCGCGCGGTGATCTGCTCGTAGCGGCCCTCGTTCTGCAGGGTCAGCCAACCCACCCGGGCCGGCTTGTCCTGGGCCGGCGCGGTGCTGGCCCACAACAGCGCGGCCGTGGCAGCACACAGTTTGAAAAGCGGGATCATGGCCAGGCACCTCCGCAGGCAGCGCGACCCCACCATCATGGCACCGTTGCCCCGACGCCGGGCAGGCCGCGATTGCGGGGGCGCAGCGCAAGGCGCCGACGCGCTCAGGTCGACGCTGCCGGCGCAGCGCCGCCCGGGCGCTGGCTGCATTCGTCGAACAGGCGTACCCGGCAGGCGGCGCACACCGCGTCATCGAGCCGCGGCACGACGGTGGCGATGGCCTTTCGCTTGTCGGGGAAGACATGGTCGGCGCCCAGCCGGTCCATGAAACCGGTGCGCCGCCACAGCGCCAGCACTTGCGGCCGCGGACGGTGGAAGTAGAGGTCGCCGCCCAGGGCCCGGCGGCGCAGCAACTCCTCGTCCCACAGGTCGGCGGCGGCCAGGTCGATGCTGTTCATGCTCTTGGCCATCACCAGCAGGTGGCGCTGGCCCTGCGGGCTGGCCTGGGCGCGCGCGCGCAGGCCGCGCAGGTGATCGGCCACATGCGCCACCGCACCGAACCAGACCGAACCCTCCATGCGCAGCAGCTTGAGCTGCGGGCACTCGGGCAGCGCCGCCAGCGGTGCCGACGGGGGGTCGATCACCACGAAGGGCCGGCCCGGCCGGCGGCTGTCGAAACCCATGCTGCGCAAGGCCGGCCGGGCCATGCGGTACAGGTAGACCACCAGCGACAGCGCCACCCCGGCCAGCACCGCCACCTCCAGCCGCAGCGCCAGGGTGGCGGCGGCGGTGCTCAGGGCAATGCCGAACTCGCTGCGGTCAAGCCGCCAGGCCCGGGCCCAGGCCGGCCGGTCCAGCAGCGCCCAGGCCACCACCAGCAGCAAGGCGTTCACCCCCGCCAGCGGGATCCAGGCCAGCAAGGGCCCGGCCAGCGCCACCCCCAGCAGCAGCCAGGCGGCAGCGGCCACCGCTGCCAGCGGGGTGCGGGCGCCGGCTTCCAGATTGGGCAGCGACCGGTTGAGCGAGCCGCACACCAGCAAGCCGCC
>JANNZD010000535.1:0-6323 GCA_031410435.1 Betaproteobacteria bacterium
TACTTCATCTCCACCCACGGCGCCCGCAAGGGCCTGGCGGACACGGCGCTGAAGACGGCCAACTCGGGCTACCTGACCCGTCGTCTGGTCGACGTGACCCAGGATCTGGTGGTCACGGTGGTGGATTGCGGCACCGAGAACGGCTTCAACACCCGCGCGCTGGTCGAGGGTGGCGAGGTAATCGAATCGCTGCGCGACCGCATCCTGGGTCGGGTTGCCGCCATCGAGATCCCGCACCCGGAGACGCAGGCCACGCTGCTGCCCGCCGGCACCATGCTGGATGAAGATGCACTCGATTTGCTCGAGGCCGCAGGCGTCGACGAGGTCAAGGTCCGCACGCCGCTGACCTGCTCCACCCGCTTCGGCATCTGCGCCAAGTGCTATGGCCGCGACCTGGGCCGCGGTGGCCTGGTCAACACCGGCGAGGCCGTGGGCGTGATTGCCGCGCAGTCCATCGGTGAGCCGGGTACCCAGCTGACGATGCGCACCTTCCACATCGGCGGCGCGGCATCACGTGCCGCCGTGGCCAACAGTGTGGACGCCAAGTCCGAAGGTATCGTGGGCTTCAACCCGACGATGCGCTATGTGACCAACGGCAAGGGCGAGCTGGTGGTGATCAGCCGCTCGGGCGAGATCATCATCTCCGACCAGCATGGCCGCGAGCGTGAACGCCACAAGGTGCCGTATGGCGCCACGCTGAACATCAAGTCGGACCAGCAACTCAAGGCCGGCACGGTGCTGGCCAACTGGGACCCATTGACCCGACCCATCATCACCGAGTTCGCCGGCAAGGCCCGCTTCGAGAATGTCGAAGAGGGTGTGACGGTGGCCAAGCAGGTCGACGAGGTGACCGGCCTGTCCACACTGGTCGTGATCGACAGCAAGCGCCGCGGCGTGGCCAAGGTGGTGCGTCCGCAGGTCAAGCTGCTGGACGCGGCCGGCCAGGAAGTCAAGATCCCCGGCACCGACCACTCGGTGACCATCGGCTTCCCGGTGGGTGCGCTGATCCAGATCCGCGATGGTCAGGATCTCGCCCCGGGCGAGGTGCTGGCGCGCATCCCGGTTGAAGGGCAGAAGACGCGCGACATCACCGGCGGTTTGCCGCGGGTGGCCGAGCTGTTCGAGGCCCGCTCGCCCAAAGATGTCGGCATCCTGGCCGAGCAGACCGGCACCATCTCCTTCGGCAAGGAGACCAAGGGCAAGAACCGCCTGGAGATCACCGATCCCGATGGCCACAAGCATGAAGAGCTGGTGCCCAAGGAGAAGAACATCCTGGTGCACGAAGGCCAGGTGGTCAACAAGGGCGAGTTGATCGTCGACGGGTCGGCCGATCCGCAGGACATCCTGCGCCTGCTGGGGGTCGAGGAACTGGCGCGCTACATCGTCGACGAGGTGCAGGATGTCTACCGCCTGCAGGGCGTGAAGATCAACGACAAGCACATCGAGGTGATCGTGCGCCAGATGCTGCGCCGCGTGCAGATCAGCAACCCGGGCGACAGCACTTACATCCTGGGCGAACAGATCGAGCGTTCGGAGCTGTTCGACACCAACGACGCACTGCGCGCCGCAGGCAAGCTGCCGGCCACTTATGTGGACGTGCTGCTGGGCATCACCAAGGCCTCGTTGTCGACCGACTCGTTCATCTCCGCAGCCTCCTTCCAGGAAACCACCCGGGTGCTGACCGAAGCCGCCATCATGGGCAAGCGCGACGAATTGCGTGGTCTGAAGGAGAACGTCATCGTCGGCCGCCTGATCCCCGCCGGCACCGGCATGGCCTACCACCAGGCCCGCAAGGTGAAGGAGGACATGGACGATACCGAGCGCCGCGCGATCGCCATGCAAGAGGCCGAGGAACTGGCCGCCGTGCAGATGGCAGCGGTTGACAACGCGGCCGAGGCCAGCCCGGCCGAGGGTGGCGCTGACTGACCTTGTCCGAACAGGCCGGGCCCTGCGGCCTGGCCCGGCATATCACCCAGGCGGCTTCGGCCGCCTTTTTTACGTCTGTGCCGGTGACGGCGCGGACCAGCGCTCGGGCGTGCCTATCCACAGCCCGTGGGCGCGGGCCTGCCGTGCCAGCCGCAACAAGGCCCGATCCCGGCTGAACAGCAGACCCGTCGGCCAGTGCCAGGCCAGATCGATGTAGATCTGGTCATCAGCGTCGGTGCAGCGCGGGGCCCGGCCGCGCATTGCAGCGCAGGCCGCTACCGGCAGACACAGGCGCTGGGCGGCTGCCATCACCTGGTCGCTGTCATGGCCCCAGGCGGCCAGCGCGGGGCGGCGCAAGACCCGGTCCAGCTCGGCCAGCATGGGGGCGGTGGCGATCCAGCGCAGGGTGAAATCCACCAGTGCCCGATGCAGGGGCTGAACCCGGGGGTCATGGAATAGCAGCAGGTCAAGCACCACGTTGGTGTCCAGTACGGCAGCGATCAAGTGCAGCCCCTGTCGCCCCTGCTCCAACGACCCGGACGGGATTGGTGGTCCATGGCTTGTGAAAGTTGGCCGGGTTGCATATAATCGAGGGCTTTTCGGCAGTTTATGCGCCCGCATCGCTCGGGCGCCCAGCGAACAGAAATGTCCATCTGGCGTCGTGCCCCGCTCAAGGCGAGGCTCGGCGCCGTTTGCGCTTTCAGTGGGCGGGCGCACCAGGCGGGGCTTGTCGGCCGGATTTGCAGGCTGGGTGCCGCATCAGTGGTGCGCGCCGGGTCTGATCAAAGCGTGACTTCAAACGGGAACAAGTTACTTATATGCCAACCATCAACCAGCTCGTGCGCTTTGGCCGTCAGGTCGAAGTCACCAAGAGCAAATCACCGGCGATGCAGAACAGTCCGCAGCGCCGCGGTGTGTGTACTCGCGTGTACACCACCACCCCCAAGAAGCCGAACTCGGCGCTGCGGAAGGTCGCCAAGGTGCGCCTGACCAACGGCTTTGAGATCATTTCCTACATCGGTGGTGAAGGCCACAACCTGCAAGAGCACAGCGTGGTGCTGGTGCGCGGCGGCCGGGTCAAAGACCTGCCCGGCGTGCGTTACCACATCGTGCGTGGCTCGCTTGATCTGCAGGGCGTCAAGGACCGTCGCCAGTCGCGCTCCAAGTACGGCGCGAAGCGGCCCAAGAAGGCCTGATCGCCTGGCGGCGGTGAGCGGCCCGTAAAGCGGGCCGCCCGAGCGGTTGTCACCGCCAGCATCGATGCTGGTGTGTTGATTGTTGCGGCGGTCGCTGGCCAAGCTGGCGCGCCGAGTAAGTGAGAGATCCGTTGCGTGATCTCTCGGGCAGGGACGCCGGGCGTCCTGATGCCAACTGAAGCTGAAAAAGGAATTGAAATGCCACGTCGTCGCGAAGTACCCAAACGCGAAATCCTGCCCGATCCCAAGTTCGGATCGATCGATCTGTCGAAGTTCATGAACGTCGTCATGGAATCCGGCAAGAAGGCCATTGCCGAGCGCATCATCTACGGCGCCCTCGAGCAGGTCGAGAAGAAGGCCGGCAAGGATCCGCTGGAGATCTTCATGGTCGCCATCAACAACGTCAAGCCGATGGTCGAAGTCAAGTCCCGCCGGGTCGGCGGTGCGAACTACCAAGTTCCCGTGGAAGTTCGCCCTGTGCGCCGGATGGCCCTGGCCATGCGCTGGTTGAAGGAATCGGCCCGCAAGCGCGGCGAGAAGTCGATGGCGGCCCGCCTGGCCAATGAACTGCTGGAGGCCAGTGAAGGCCGCGGCGGCGCCATGAAGAAGCGTGACGAAGTTCACCGCATGGCCGAAGCCAACAAGGCGTTTTCGCACTTCCGCTTCTAAGCATCCCCTCAAGCCCCTTGGCCGCCCCACGGGTTTTTACGGACCCGAGGGCGGCCCCTGTATTTGGAGTGAACCATGGCCCGCAAGACCCCCATCGAGCGCTACCGCAACATCGGTATTTCCGCGCACATCGACGCTGGCAAGACCACCACCACCGAGCGCATCCTGTTCTACACGGGTGTCAACCACAAGATCGGTGAAGTGCACGACGGCGCCGCCACGATGGACTGGATGGAGCAGGAGCAGGAGCGTGGCATCACCATCACCTCGGCTGCCACCACCTGCTTCTGGAAGGGCATGGAGCTCAGCTTCCCTGAGCACCGCATCAACATCATCGACACCCCCGGCCACGTCGACTTCACCATCGAGGTCGAGCGCTCGATGCGGGTGCTCGACGGCGCCTGCATGGTGTATTGCGCCGTGGGCGGTGTGCAGCCGCAGTCCGAGACGGTCTGGCGCCAGGCCAACAAGTACAAGGTGCCGCGCCTGGCGTTTGTGAACAAGATGGACCGCACCGGTGCCAACTTCTTCAAGGTCGTCGAGCAGATGAAGGTGCGCCTGAAGGCGAACCCGGTGCCGGTGGTGATCCCGATCGGCGCCGAAGACCAGTTCACCGGCGTGATCGACCTGATCAAGATGAAGGCCATCATCTGGGACGAGGCCTCGCAGGGCATGAAGTTCGATTAC
Source organism: Betaproteobacteria bacterium (assembly GCA_031410435.1). Classification (GTDB taxonomy): domain Bacteria; phylum Pseudomonadota; class Gammaproteobacteria; order Burkholderiales; family Burkholderiaceae_C; genus Pseudaquabacterium. The sequence goes on from JANNZD010000535.1 coordinate 4,479, forward strand.
CGCGAAATCCCGGCCGAGCTGCTCGAAGAAGCCAAGAAGTGGCGCGAGAACCTGCTGGAAGCCGCCGCCGAGTCGTCGGAAGAGCTGATGAACAAGTACCTCGAGTCGGGCGACCTGTCCGAGGACGAGATCAAGCTCGGCATCCGCACCCGCACCATCGCCGCTGAAATCCAGCCCATGTTCTGTGGCTCGGCCTTCAAGAACAAGGGCGTGCAGCGCATGCTGGACGGCGTGATCGACTTCATGCCCTCGCCGGCTGACATCCCGCCGGTGCCGGGCACCGATGACGACGACAAGCCTGTGGTGCGCCACCGCACCGACGAGGAGAAGTTCTCGGCGCTGGCCTTCAAGCTGATGACCGACCCCTATGTCGGCCAACTGACCTTTGTGCGGGTCTATTCGGGCGTGTTGAAGTCGGGTGATTCGGTCTTCAACCCGATCCGCGGCAAGAAAGAGCGCATCGGCCGGATCCTGCAGATGCATGCCAACCAGCGTGAAGAGATCAAGGAAATCCTGGCCGGCGACATTGCGGCCTGCGTGGGCTTGAAGGACGTGACCACCGGCGAGACCCTGTGCGACCCGACCTCGATCATCACGCTCGAGAAGATGATCTTCCCCGAGCCAGTGATCTCGCAGGCGGTCGAACCCAAGACCAAGGCCGACCAGGAAAAGATGGGCATCGCGCTGGGCCGCCTGGCCGCCGAAGACCCGTCCTTCCGCGTCAAGACCGACGAGGAATCCGGCCAGACCATCATCTCGGGCATGGGCGAGTTGCACCTGGAAATCATCGTCGACCGCATGAAACGCGAATTCGGCGTCGAGGCCAACGTCGGCAAGCCGCAGGTGGCCTACCGCGAGACCATCCGCAAGGCGGTCTCGGACATCGAAGGCAAGTTCGTGCGCCAGTCGGGCGGCAAGGGCCAGTACGGCCATGTCGTCTTCAAGGTCGAGCCGCAAGAGCCGGGCAAGGGCTTCGAGTTCGTCGACGCCATCAAGGGCGGCGTGGTGCCGCGCGAGTTCATCCCGGCCGTTCAAAAGGGCGTGGTCGACTCGCTGCCCAACGGCGTGCTGGCCGGCTTTCCGGTGGTGGACGTGAAGGTCACGCTGACCTTCGGGTCCTACCACGAGGTGGACTCGAACGAGAACGCCTTCAAGATGGCCGCCTCGCTCGGCTTCAAGGACGGCTGCCGCAAGGCCAGCCCGGTGATCCTGGAGCCGATGATGGCCGTGGAAGTGGAAACACCTGAAGACTACGCCGGCTCGGTGATGGGCGATCTGTCATCCCGCCGCGGCATGGTGCAGGGCATGGACGACATGCCTGGCGGCGGCAAAGTCATCAAGGCCGAAGTGCCGTTGTCCGAGATGTTCGGCTACTCGACCACGCTGCGCTCGATGTCGCAGGGCCGCGCCACCTACACGATGGAGTTCAAGCACTACAGCGAGGCCCCGAAGAACGTGGCCGACGCGATCATCACGTCTAGAGCAAAGTAAGCAAGCGGCTGTCCCAAGCGGCCGCCGCAGATCCGGCTCTGCCGGGCTGCTGGCGGCGCCCCCTTTGAGGGGGAGCGCCGAAGGCGCTGCGGGGGTGGGCCCATCTCGGTCTTTGGCGCCACACACGATGTGGTTGGTCTGCTGCCCGTGGCAGGCCAGTGCTGGAAACCTTAAACACGCACGGGCAACAGCTCTTTTTCTGGAGAGATTGAAATGGCAAAAGGTAAATTCGAGCGGACCAAGCCCCACGTCAACGTGGGCACGATTGGCCACGTGGACCATGGCAAGACGACGTTGACGGCGGCGATCACCTCGGTGCTGGCGGCCAAATTCGGCGGCGAGGCCAAGGCCTAT
>JANNZD010000536.1:0-30897 GCA_031410435.1 Betaproteobacteria bacterium
GCGCGTCACTCATGGTTCTGGCCTGGCTGGAGAGGATAAACCCCGACTTTATACGGCAAAGCGCCCTGGCGGGCAGGGCGCGCGGGGCAAGCCCCCGACGGGCTCTTGGTCAAGCCGCTGCGCGGCCCGACAGGCTCCTAGAACGCGACGTTCATGCCCAGGCGGATCATCGGCAACAGGCGCGGTGTGATGTCGGACTGTAGCGACGGGCCACTGCTGCTGAACAGGCGGTCGATGCGCGCCGAGGAAAGGCCGGGCGCGGCCAGGCCCAGATCGGCGCTGAAGCCCCAATCACCGCGCAGGCTGGCGCTGCTGTAGCCGATGCCCGCGTAGGGCAGGGCACCGTTGCCGGCATCGGGCAGCGCGCTCTGGGTCGGCTTGAGCTGGATCAGCACCCCGCCGGTCAGGCGCAGGCCGCCGGTGTCGCCCAGGCGCAGGGTGCTCAACTGGTAATCGCCCAGCAGGCGCAGCGACTGGCCCTGTAGCGGTGTCAGCCCCAGCGCCAGGCCGCCGCGGCTGGCCAGGGGCAAGGGGGTTTCGCGCTCGAAGCGGGCCTGCCAGCTGGCGCCGCCCAGGGCGTCAGCGCGGGCGTTGAGGCCGCGGTCCTGGGCCAGGGCGGGGAGGGCACTGACCAGGGCCAGGGCGCTGGCCAAGCTGTTCAATCCTGCAAGGATCTTGCGCATGCGGTTGGCTCCCCGATAACGCAGGGCCTGGATGGGCCTGCGAAATCATCCTACGCCGGCCGGGCCCGCCTGTGTTCACTGAAATGTGTGTGATTTCACGGCTTGTTGTCAGGATGGCAACCAGCGCCAGCCGGCCACCAGCACCCGCCAGTGCAGCGCGGCCGGGATTCGATGTCGCGCCGGGTGGCGAGATCGACAAAGCCGGCCTGGCCCAGCAGCGCGGTCACGGCCTCGGCCTGGTCCCAGCCATGCTCCAGCAGCAGCCAGGCGCCCGGGGCCAGATGGGGCGGCGCGCCTTGGATCACCGCACGCAGCGCATCCAGGCCGTCACCGCCAGGGGTCAGCGCCAGCAGCGGCTCATGGCGCAGCGCCGGCAGGTGGGGGTCGGCGCCGGCAATATAGGGCGGGTTGCACAGTACCAGGTCAAAGCGCGCGTCGGCCGCCACCGCCTGCCACCAGTGGCCCAGGCAGGTATGCAGGGCCAGGCCCAGCCGGTCGGCATTGGCCCGGGCCACGGCCAGCGCCCGGGGGCTGAGGTCGCTTGCCGTGACCCGGGCGGCGTGGTGGCCCTGTGCCACCGCCAGCGCGATGGCGCCGCTGCCGGTGCCCAGGTCCAGTACCCGGGGGGCGGCAGCCAGGGCCGGCAGCAGTGCCAGGGCCCAGTCGACCAACACCTCGGTATCCGGGCGGGGCACCAGCACGGCCGGGGTGATGGTCAACAACAGGCCGTGGAACCCGTGCTCGCCGGTGATGTAGGCCAGCGGCTCGCCGTCGGCCCGGCGCTGGCAGGCCTGGCCATAGGCCGCTGCTGCGGGCGCCGCCAGCTGGTCGTCTTCATGCGCCAGCAGCCAGGTCCGCGGCTTCTGCAGCACATGGGCCAGCAGCCATTGCGCGTCCAGCCGGTCCAGCCCCAGCGCGCGCGCCCGGGCCAGGGCCGCCGCTACGCTGCCCTGGGGGATGGGGGAGGCGGTCATCCGCTGCCCTCGAGCGCGGCGAGCTGGTCTTGTGCCTGGGCCGCCTGCAGGGCCGCAACCACGTCGCCCAGGTCGCCGTCCATGATGGCGCCCAGCTTGTACAGCGTCAGGTTGATGCGGTGGTCGGTGAGCCGGCCCTGCGGAAAGTTGTAGGTGCGAATGCGGTCGGACCGGTCGCCCGTGCCGACCAGACTCTTGCGGGTGGCGGCCTCCTTGGCGTCGCGCTCGCTGCGTTCGCGGTCGCGCAGCCGGGCCTGCAGCACGGCCAGGGCCTTGGCCTTGTTGCGGTGCTGGCTGCGGTCGTCCTGGCATTCGGCCACCAGGCCGGTGGGCAGGTGGGTGATGCGGATCGCCGAATCGGTCTTGTTCACATGCTGGCCACCGGCGCCGCTGGCACGGAAGGTGTCGATGCGCAGGTCGGCCGGGTTCAAGGTGACCTCGGTGGCCGCGTCGGGCTCGGCCATCACCACCACGGTGGCGGCGCTGGTGTGGATGCGGCCCTGTGATTCGGTGGCCGGCACCCGCTGCACCCGGTGGCCACCGGATTCGAACTTGAGCGCACCGTAGACCCCGTCGCCCTCGACCCGCAGCACGATCTCCTTGTAGCCGCCCAGGTCGGACGCGCTGGCGCTGATCAGCTCGCTGCGCCAACCGCAGCGCTCGAAATAACGCTGGTACATGCGCACCAGGTCACCGGCAAACAGCGCCGATTCATCGCCGCCGGCGCCGGCGCGGATCTCGACGAAGGCCGGGCGCTCGTCGTCGGGGTCGCGCGGCAGCAGCGCCGCCTGCAGCGCGGCCAGACTGGTGGCCAGGTCGGCCTGGGCGGCGGCGATTTCTTCCCGGGCCATCTCAGCGATCTCAGCATCGTCGCCGGCCTCGGCCAGCAGCTGGCGGGCAGCAGCCTCGTCGGCCTCGCGCCGCTCATAGGCCTGGAAGCGCTGCACCAGTGCGGCGGCCTCGGATTGCTCGCGCGCCACCGAGCGGTAGCGGTTGATGTCGGCGCCCAGCTGCGGGTCGGCCAGGTGCGCGTCGAGCTCGGCCAAGCGCATGGTCAGGCGTTGCAATTGGTGGCGGAGGGAGTCGTTCATGAGCGCTCGGGCAGCGCCGGCAGGCCGCCGGCCGGCCCGGCCCGACGCCTGCCGGCAGCGGCAGAACCGCTAGTTCTGCGGATCGGACGCGGGGTTGCGGGGGGTCTGGCGCAGGAACAGGCGCGACACGGTCTGCGCCAGCTGGCGCCGGGCCTCGCCGTCGCTGGCATGCAACTCGGCCAGGGTGCCATGCAGCAGCTTCTGGGTCAGGCTGCGGGTCAGGGCGTCGAGCACGCTGTCGATGTCGGCGCCCCTGGCCAGCTGCTTGCGGGCGCGGGCGATCTCGGCGGCGCGCCAGTCGTCGGTTTGCGCCTGCAGCGCCTGGATCAGCGGCACGGTGGCGCGCTGGTCGAGCCAGTGCGCAAAGCTCTGCACACCGGCGTCGATGATGGCCTCGGCCTGGGCCACGGCGGCCTGGCGTTTCTCGCCGGCCGACTGCACCACCGCCGACAGGTCATCCACGGTGTAGAGGTAGACGTCGGACAGGTTGGCCACCTCGGGCTCGATGTCGCGCGGCACCGCCAGGTCGACCATGAACATCGGGCGATGGCGTCGGGCCTTGAGCGCGCTCTTGACCGCGCCCAGGCCGATGATCGGCAGGGTGCTGGCGGTGCACGAGACGATCGCATCGAAATCGTGCATGCGCTGGGGCAGGTCGGCCAGGCGCAGGGCCTGAGCGCCAAAGCGGCTGGCCAGCTTCTCGGCGCGCCCGAGCGTGCGATTGGCAATCGCCATCGACTTGGGCGCGCGCGCCGCAAAGTGGGTGGCCACCAGTTCGATCATCTCGCCAGCGCCGACGAAGAGCACATGGATGTCCTGCAAATCCTCGAACAGCTGGGCGGCCAGGCGCACCGATGCGGCGGCCATGCTGATCGAATGCGCGCCGATCTCGGTGGACGTGCGCACGTCCTTGGCCACCGAGAACGAGCGCTGGAACAATTGGTGCAGCGTGGTGCCCAGGGTGCCGGCGGCATCGGCCTCGCGCACCGCCTGCTTCATCTGGCCCAGGATCTGCGGCTCGCCCAGCACCATCGAGTCCAGCCCCGAGGCCACCCGGAAGGCATGGCGCGCGGCCTCGTGCTGCTCGAGCACATAGGTGTGCTGGCGCAATTGATCGCCGCTGACCCCACCCTGGGCCGCCAGCCAGTCGATCGCCGGGTTGATCAGCCCGTGCACCTGGGCCGGCTCGGCGGCCACATAGAGCTCGGTGCGGTTGCAGGTGGACAGCAGTGCGGCCTCGGGCAGCCCGCGCAGCAGCCGGTCGCGCAAACCGCGCAGCGCGGGCGAGAGCTGTTCGGGCGAGAACGCGAAACGGCCACGCAGGTCCAGCGGCGCGGTCATGTGGTTCAGGCCCAGGGTGAACACACTCATGCCCCGATTATAGAATTTGCTCCTTGCCTCGCCAGCTGGCGGGGTTGCACCGCAGCGGGCCTGGCTTGACCTGCGTCAAGCGCAGCGTCGGTCCGCCGCTGATCCGTCGTCATCCATGGGCCCCATCGATCTGTTCTGGCACCTGGCCAACCTGCTGGCGCCGGCCCTCGGCATGGCGCTGATCGCGCCGACCCTGGCCAAGCTGCTGTGGCGCGATGCCCTGCGCGCGGTGCCCTGGGCGGCGCTGGCCGGCTGGGTGGGCGCGGCCGATGCGGGGGTGCTGCTGGCGGGCCTGGCGGTGCAGGGGCGCGACGGCCGCATGGCCACCTACGGCGCGATGGTGCTGGCCAGCGCCGCCGTACTGTGGTGGCGCGGGGCGCGCTGAGCGGCCCGCGCCGCAGCGCGCCGCACCCGCCGTCAGGCGCTCAGGCCGCCCGGCCGCGCCCGGCCGTCAGTACCTCGCCGCGCAGTGAATGCGGCAGGGCCTGGGTGATGGTCAGGTCCAGCATCTGGCCGACCAGGCGCGTGGCCAGCGGCCCGCCGTCGAAATTGACGATGCGGTTGCACTCGGTGCGGCCCATCAGCTCGGCTGCACCGGTCGGGCCCGGCCGGCGGCTGGGCCCCTCGACCAGGATGCGCTGCACCGTGCCGACACGGCGGGCGCTGATGCGCTGCACGTTGGTCTCGATCAATGCCTGCAGTTGCTGCAGGCGCTTCAACTTCAGGTCTTGCGGGGTGTCATCGGCCAGGTTGGCGGCCGGCGTGCCCGGGCGCGGGCTGAAGACGAAGCTGAAGCTGGCGTCGAAGCCGATCTGCTCGATCAGCTGCAGTGACTTCTGGTGGTCGTCCTCGGTCTCGCCAGGGAAGCCGACGATGAAATCGGTGGACAGGCTGATGTCGGGCCGCACCCCGCGCAGCTTCTTGATCGAGCTCTTGTACTGCAACGCGGTGTAGCCGCGCTTCATCGCCATCAGGATGCGGTCGGCGCCATGCTGCACCGGCAGGTGCAGGTGGTTGACAAGTTTGGGCAGGCGGCCGTAGGCCTCGATCAGGCGCGGGCCGAACTCGTTGGGGTGGCTGGTGGTGTAGCGGATGCGCTCGATGCCGGGGATCTCGTGCACATAGTCCAGCAGCAGCGCGAAATCGGCGATCTCGGCGCTGTCGCCCATCTTGCCGCGGTAGCCGTTGACGTTCTGGCCCAGCAGCGTCACTTCCTTGACGCCCTGGTCGGCCAGGCCGGCCACTTCCACCAGCACGTCGTCGAAGGGCCGGCTCACCTCCTCGCCGCGGGTGTAGGGCACCACGCAGTAACTGCAGTACTTGCTGCAGCCTTCCATGATCGAGACGAAGGCCGAGGCGCCGTCCACCCGGGCCGGCGGCAGGTGGTCGAACTTCTCGATCTCTGGGAAGCTGATGTCCACCTGGGCCCGGCCCAGCGCCTGCCGGCTGGCCAGCAGCTGCGGCAGGCGGTGCAGGGTCTGCGGGCCGAAGACCACGTCCACATAGGGCGCGCGGTCGAGGATGGCCGCGCCCTCCTGGCTGGCCACGCAGCCGCCCACGCCGATCATCACGCCACGGGCCTTGAGGTGCTTGACCCGGCCCAGGTCGGAGAACACCTTCTCCTGCGCCTTCTCGCGCACCGAGCAGGTGTTGAACAGGATCAGGTCGGCCTGCTCGGGGTCTTCGGTGGGCTCGTAGCCTTCGGCGGCATGCATCAGGTCGGCCATCTTGCCGGCGTCGTATTCGTTCATCTGGCAGCCGAAGCTGCGGATGTAGACCTTCTTGCTCATCGGGGCGTCACTTCATGCTCAGGGTTGGGTCCAGGTCTGCGCGGCCGGGTTGAAGACCCAGCGCTGCGCCTGGTCCGGCGTGGTGGGCCAGGGCTTGCGCGCGGCCTCGTCGGGGCTGAGGATCCAGATGTTGTGCACCCCGCCCGAGGGCTCGCGGGTGTAGTGCACCAGCAGCCGCTGGCCCACCAGCGTACCCGACAGCTGCTGCATATTGTCGGCAGCGCGGATGCGGGCGCCCGGCGAAAGCCGAGCCGGCTGGCCGTTGAGCAGCACCTCGGGTGGCTGGGTCACGACCAGCTCACCCCGCAGCGCGTTGGCCGGGAAGGGCCGGCTACTCTGGGCGGCGGCAGGCCCGGCGGCGGCCAGCGCCGCCAGGGCAAGCAGGGCCGGGGCGGTGCAAGCCGGCAAGGCAGCATCGAAACAGGCCCTCAAGGCCTGGGGCGCACAGCGGGGCATGGTGTGGATCCAGGGGCTGTGGAACATGCAGCGCCAGGGGCCTGGCGCCAGGGCGAGAGTGTAGTGGGCCGGGCCGGCAACAAATTTGGCGCCTGAGCGGGATCAGGAAACCGGGGTGTCGCTCAGCAGTGCGCTGCCGCTGTCGTCCTTGAGCGCCAGGCCCGATACCTGCCGGCGCAGGGCCTGGTGCAGCAACCAGGCCAGGCGCCGGGCCGCCAGCGCCGGCGGCAGGCCATCGGGCCGGATGTTAGACACGCAGTTACGTTGCGCATCGTTGCAGCCCAGCTGCGGTGCAAAGGTGAGGTAGGCGCCCAGGCTGTCCGGCGCGCTCAGGCCCGGGCGTTCACCCAGCAGGATCAGCACCAGCCGGGCCTGCAGCAGTGCGCCGATCTCGTCGGCCAGCGCTACCCGGGCCTGGGTGGCGATCACCAGCGGGGCCAGCGCCAGCCCGGGTGCCAGCAGGGGCAGCAGGGCCGCCAGCAGTGGCGCGCCATGTTGCTGCACCGCCACTGCCGACAGGCCGTCGCCCAGCACCAGCGCCAGGTCCACCGGGCCGCAGGCCGCGGCTTGCAGGCGCTGCGCGTCGGTGGCATCCAGGCGGCGGCCATGGTCGGGGCGGCGCAGGTAGGTCTCGCGGTCGGGGGCGCGGCTGCGTACGGTCAGCGGCGCCCCACCCAGGTCGGCCAGGCTGCGGCCCAGCGCTTCGGTGTCCAAACCGATGTGGACCGCGTCCCGGGCCTGGGCATGGGCGGCGGCAAAGCGCAGCACTTCGGCGGTGGGCAGGCTGCTGCCGGCGCGGCCCAGCGCGATGCGCGCGGGGGTGTGTCGGCGCAGGTCGGCCCAGGGGTCTGCGGGCGGGGCTGCGTCTTCCGGGGCGGGCAGGGTCATGGCGATGGCGCGTTCAACAAGGGGCTGAGCGTGCGCGCCAGCGCCGGCGCGCTGGTGGCCGGCAGCAGGCGGCCGTCCGGCCCGGTGATGCCCTGCTGCTGCAGCCAGGCCTCGAATTCGGGGGCCCGCTTCAGGCCCAGCAACTGGCGCGCGAACAGTGCGTCGTGGAAGGACGTGCTCTGGTAGTTGAGCATCACGTCATCGGCCCCCGGCACGCCCATCATGAAGTTCAAGCCGGCGCTGGCCAGCAGCACCAGCAGGTTGTCCATGTCGTCGCTGTCGGCCTCGGCATGGTTGGTGTAGCAGATATCGCAGCCCATCGGCAGCCCCAGCAGCTTGCCGCAGAAATGGTCTTCCAGCCCGGCGCGGATGATCTGCTTGCCGTCGTAGAGGTATTCCGGCCCGATGAAGCCGACCACGGTGTTGACCAGCAGCGGCCGGTAGCGCCGCGCCACCGCATAGGCCCGGGCCTCCAGGGTCTGCTGATCCACCCCGTGATGGGCATTCGCCGACAGCGCGCTGCCCTGGCCGGTCTCGAAATACATGCAGTTGTCGCCCAGCGTGCCGCGCCGCAGGGCCAATGCGGCGGCATGGGCCTCGTCCAGCAGGGCCAGGTTGACGCCGAAGCCCTGGTTGGCGGTTTCCGTGCCGGCGATCGACTGGAACACCAGGTCCACCGGTGCGCCGCGTTCGATGGCCTGCAGGGTGTTGGTCACATGGGTCAGCAAGCAGGCCTGGGTGGGAATCTGGTGGCGCTGGATCAGCCCGTCCAGCAAATGCAGCAGGTCGACCAGCGCGCTGACGTTGTCGCTGGCCGGGTTGATGCCGATCACTGCATCGCCGGCGCCATACATCAGGCCGTCCAGCAGGCTGGCGGCGATACCGGCCGGGCTGTCGGCAGGGTGGTTGGGCTGCAGCCGCACGGCCAGTACGCCGGGCTGCCCCAGGGTGTTGCGAAAGCGCGTGAGCACCCGGCAGCGGCTGGCCACCAGCATCAAGTCCTGGTTGCGCATCAGCTTGCTCACCGCGGCCACCATCTCGGGCGTCAGGCCAGGCGCCAGCGCACTGAGGGTTGTCGTTGTGGCGGCCTCGGCAAGCAGCCAGTCGCGGAACCCGCCCACGGTGAGATGGGCGATGGGCGCGAAGGCCACCGCATCGTGGCTGTCGATGATCAGGCGGGTGATCTCGTCCTGCTCATAAGGCACCACCGCCTGTTGCACAAAGGTGGCCAGCGGCAGGTCGGCCAGTGCCAGTCGCGCGGCCACCCGCTGCTGGGCGCTGTGGGCGGCGATGCCGGCCAGCTGGTCGCCCGAGCGCAGCGCTGTGGCCTTGGCCAGCAGGTCGGCCAGGCTGTCGAAATAGTAGGTCTGGCTGCCGACGCGGGCACGCAAGGGCATGGGCGAGGGCCGGTGGTGGTCGATGACCGATGATGGGTGCCGGCATGGCCGCTGGCAAGGGGCGGCGCGCGCTGCGGGCCGGCCGGCTGGCCCCGAGGCTGAAAATCCCCCCCTGTTCGAGGTTTGGTCTCGTGCCCCCGCAGGGTACAAGGGTGATCTTGAGGTCCTTGGTGCCAGGCTGGCGCCAACCCGCCTTGCCGTCCCTAGAAAAAGCGCTTGTCGTGATCCATCTGTTGAACCTGCTCGCTGCCATCGCCCTGCTGGTGTGGGGCACGCACATCGTGCGTACCGGCATGCTGCGGGTGTTTGGCGAGAACCTGCGCCATGTGCTGGCGCGCAGCTTCGGCAACCGCTTTGCCGCGCTGGCCGCGGGCCTGGGCGTGACCAGCCTGGTGCAGAGCAGCACCGCCACCTGCCTGATCGTGGCCAGCTTTGTCGGCAAGGGCCTGGTGACCAGCGCAGCTGCGCTGGCGGTGATGCTGGGCGCCGATGTGGGCACCTCGATGATGGCGGTGGTGTTCTCCTTCGACCTGTCTTGGCTGTCGCCCTTGCTGATCTTCACCGGCGTGCTGCTGTTCGTGTCGCGCCAGGCCACTGCCGCCGGGCGGGTGGGACGGGTGCTGATCGGTCTGGGCCTGATCACACTGGCGCTGCAGTTGATCGTCGGCGCCACCCGGCCGCTGACCGAAGCGCCGGCGGTGCGCGCCCTGCTGGCGGCGCTGCCCAATGAGGTGCTGCTCGACATCGTGGTGGGCGCGGTGCTCACGGTGGCCAGCTATTCCAGCCTGGCCATCGTGCTCTTGACCGCCACCCTGGCCTCGCAGGGCCTGCTGCCCACCACGGTGGCGCTCGGCCTGGTGGTGGGCGCCAACCTGGGCAGCGGCCTGCTGGCCATCATCGCCACCGGCGGCGACAGCCCGCTGGTGCGGCGCCTGCCCTTGGGCAATCTGCTGTTCAAGCTGGGCGGGGCGGCGCTGGCCATCCCCTTGCTGCCGCAGGCCTTGGAGCAGTTGCAGCGGCAACTGCCAACGGTGCATCAGCAGGTGGTGGGCTTTCATCTGGGCTTCAATCTGTTGCTGGCGCTGCTGTTCATCGGCCTCACCGGGGTGATGGGCAGGCTGGTGGAACGCTGGCTGCCCGCGCCGCCGCCCGGCGGTGGCGGCGGCCGCATCGGCCACCTCGACCCGGTGGCGCTGGCCACGCCGTCCTTGGCCATCAGCTGCGCGGCGCGCGAGGCCCTGCACCAGGCCGATGTGGTGGAGACCATGCTGCGCGGCATCGTGCCGGTGTTGCGCGACAACGACCTGGTGCTGGCCGAGAAGCTGCGCGGGATGGACGACACCGTCGACGATCTCTACAGCCGCATCAAGTTCTACCTGACCCAGATCTCGCGCGAGGCGCTGAGCGAACGCGAGGGCCGGCGCTGGACCGATGTGGTCTCCTTCACCATCAATATGGAGCAGATAGGCGACGGTATCGAGCGGGTGCTGCTCGACATCGAGGACAAGAAGATCCGCCCGGCGCTGCGTTTCTCGGACGCCGGCATGGCCGAGTTGTGCCATCTGCACGAGTGCATATTGGCCAATCTGCGTCTGGGCATGAGCGTGTTTCTTGACGGCCATGTGCGCGACGCGCAGAAGCTGCTGGAAGAGAAAGCCCGCTTCCGCGATCTGGAGCATGCCTACGCGGCCAACCATATCGCCCGCCTGCAGAACAACACCGCCCAGAGCATCGAGACCAGTGCGCTGCACCTGGACCTGCTGTCGGAGCTGAAGCGCATCAACTCGCACATCTGTTCGATCGGCTACCCCATCCTGGAAAGCCGGGGTGTGCTGTCGGCCACCCGGCTGCGCGCATCGCAGCTGGCCGACCTCGACGATCTGCCTATCTGAAGCCATGCGCCGGGCCGGCCGCGCCCGGTTTGGCTGGCCCAAGAGGCAAACCTACCAAAGAAAAAGCCCCGCAAGTCGTTGACCTGCGGGGCTTCAGAGGGGTCTGGTGGCGCTTCAGGGATTCGAACCCCGGACCTGCGGATTATGATTCCGTCGCTCTAACCGGCTGAGCTAAAGCGCCATGAGCCCGCGATTATAGCGGCACCTTTTTGCGGGCCCGGTGGCCGCATCCAACGAAATGCCCCATGTTCAGCTTCTTCAAGAAAAAGCCGGCGCCGCCGGCCGCCGGCCCTGCCCCTGAGCCCCTTGCATCTGCCGCCGAGCCCGTGTCAGCGGTTCAGCAGGCCGCAGCGCTGGCCGCAACGCCGCAAGCCCCAGCCGCCGGGGCCGAGCTGGCACCCGCCGTGGCTGACCCCTTGTTGGCGGCCCCGCCTGCCGAGCCAGGCTCATGGTGGAAGGCGGCCGTTGGGAAGCTCACCGGGGCGCCGGCCGAGCCCGCACCCGCCGCTGCCGCCCCCGTGGCGCCGCCTGCCGTGGTGGTCGAGCCGGTGCCCGCCACCACCCTGCCGGGGCCTGGCCGCCAGTCCTGGATAGACAAGTTGCGCAACGGCCTGCGCAAGACCGGCAGCAGCATTGCGCAGGTCTTCACCGGTACCCAGATCGACGATGCGCTGTACGAGGAACTGGAATCGGCCCTGCTGATGGCCGATGCCGGCGTGCGCGCCACCGAGTTTCTGCTGGGTGACCTGAAGCGCCGCGTCAAGGAGGCCAAGGTCACCGACCCGGCGCAGGTCAAGGGCCTGTTGGCCGAGGCCCTGACCGACCTGCTCAAGCCCTTGGAGAAGGCCCTGGCCATCGGCCAGCAACAGCCCACGGTGATGATGGTGGTGGGCGTCAATGGCGCCGGCAAGACCACCAGCATCGGCAAGCTCACCCGCCACCTGGCCGATGCCGAACAGACCGTGTTGCTGGCCGCCGCCGACACCTTCCGTGCGGCGGCGCGCGAGCAATTGGCGGTGTGGGCCGACCGCAACCGGGTCGAGATCGTCAGCAATGAGGGCGCCGACCCGGCAGCCGTGGCCTTCGACGCGGTCAGCGCCGGCAAGGCGCGCGGCCGCGATGTGGTGATTGCCGACACCGCCGGCCGCCTGCCGACCCAGCTGCACCTGATGGAAGAGCTGCGCAAGATCAAGCGGGTGATCGGCAAGGCCGATGCCACCGCGCCGCACGAAGTCTTGCTGGTGGTGGACGGCAACACCGGCCAGAACGCACTCAGCCAGGTCAAGGCCTTCGATGATGCGCTGGGCCTGACCGGCCTGATCGTCACCAAGCTCGACGGCACTGCCAAGGGCGGCGTGCTCGCAGCCATCGCCCGCGAGCGGCCGGTACCGGTCTATTTCATCGGCGTGGGCGAGAAGCTGGAGGACCTGCAGACCTTCAGTGCGCGCGAATTTGCGCAGGCGCTGCTGGCCTGAGTCAGCGGCAGGCAAAGAAGGTGGCGTAGCCGGCCTGCAGCACCACGCCCGCCTGCTGCAGGCCCGGTGCCACCAAGTTGCGTTGGTGTGAGGCCGAGGCCTGCCAGGCCGCCACCAGGGCTGCCGGCTGACGGTAGCCGAAGGCCAGGTTTTCCACGCAGGCGGGCCGCCCCGAGGCTTCAAAGGCAGCCGAGAAGCCGGCATGGCTCAGCCGGCCCGCCTGGGCCATTTCCTGGCTGCGCGCGGCGGCGATCCGGGTCAGTGTCGGCGCGGCCTGCAGCCGCGACAGGCCCAGCGGTTCGCGCAGCTGGTTGACCCTTTGCAAGACCTCGTCGGCAAATTGCTCGGCCGAGGCCGGTGGCTCGGGCGGGGGTTCGACCGCCGGCAGACCGGCCGCGGCCGACGCCCACCGGGCTGCAGCGCAGGCACCCAGCAGCACGCGGCGCCAGGCCCGCGCCAAGCGGCGGCGACAGCCCGGCGGGGCGGGGCAGGTGTTGGTTTGATCTGGCACAGGCCGATCATCGCTGGCGCGCAGGCCCAGCGGTCGATCGGGCCGTCCGGTCCGTGAACGATTGCCTTGGGCGCGGCGCGCAGCGGCCGATAACCGGGGTGCGACCCCAGGCAAGCCCCGCCTGGCGCCTGCGCCGCCGCTGACCCCCCGTGCCCCATCGATCCGCCTCCCGATTGCCTTGCCCGACCTGCGGTGCCGCGCTGGTGCGGGTGCGCCGTCAATTGTCGGAAAGGTCAGGGCCCGACCCGTCGGCCAAGCGGCGCTACCGTTGCCGGTCTGCAGCCTGTGGCTTCAATGGCCTCTTGCAGCCACGCCGCGCCGGTGCGCGGGCCCGGGCGGCGCAGTCGCTGCGCGCGGCCGCGGGGCTGCGCGCGCTGGTGCTGTCGGCCTTGGCCTTGGTGCTGGGCCTGGTGTTTGCCTGCGGCATGGCTTGGTTGGTGCTGCGTGCGGGCTGGGCGCCGGTGGACCGCCTGGTCCATCCCGGGGGGCTACAACGCCTGACGCCGGGCCAGCATTTCGAAGGCGATCCGCTGCCCGATGTGCGGCCGGCCACATGGACGCTGAACCCGTCTGCCATGGCCGCGCCGGGCCAGGCCTTGGCGCTGCGCCGGCACTGCATCTGGGGCCAGCCCGGCCGCAAGCCTTACACCGGCACGCCCGAGCAGGCGCTGGCCGCAGGCCGGGTGCCGGCCGATCTGGTGCCGGTGCTGGCCCGCCGCATCCGCGCCGGTGAGCGCAGTGATCGGGTGGAGATCCGCCGCGAAGGCCTGCGCACCCTGGGCGACGGTCGGGAATTCAGCCCGCGTGGCCTGGCCCTGAGTTTTGGGCTGTCGATGTGCCTGGAATCGCGCGTGAACTTTGCGCCCGGCCATGTCGAAATGGCCGATTTTTACGAAGTGCGCGATGCACAGGGCCAGGCGCACCGGGTCATCGTCCCGGATGTCTGTGGCAATGTGTCGGTGTTGAGCGCCGATGGCGCGCGATCCCTGGCCGGGCGCTGGGTGGCCGGCGCCGCCGGCTGGCTGCTCGACGGCCCGGGCGAACACAAGGCGGCAGATGACGCGTCACAGGCCGGCCATGCACTGGCCTTGGCCGATGCCCGGCAGGTGCCGGAACCCGGCTCGCTGGGCTGTGTGGTGGCCGGCTTGGCCGCGCTGGTCTGGACCGCGCGGCGCGCTTAGCGCTTGCGGGGAGGGCGGGCGGGCCGTCAGCCCATCAGCCCATCATCCCCTTCATGCCGCCCATGCGCTTCATCATCTTCATCAGGCCGCCGCCCTTCATCTTCTTCATCATGCCCTGCATCTGCTCGAACTGATTGAGCAGGCGGTTGACCTCCTGCACCTGCACACCGGCGCCGGCAGCGACCCGGCGCTTGCGGCTGGCCTTGAGCAATTCGGGCTTGCGGCGCTCCAGCGGGGTCATCGATCGGATGATGCCTTCCATGCGGCGCACATCGCGCTCGGCCTTGTCCATGTCGACCTGGCCGGCCTTGGCGGTCATCGCGCTGGGCAGCTTGTCCATCAGGCCGGACAGGCCGCCCATCTTCTTCATCTGCGAGATCTGGGTCAGGAAGTCGTCCAGGTCGAAGGCGTTGCCCGATTTGACCTTGGCCGCCAGGGCCTGGGCCGCACCCATGTCCACCCCGGCCTGTACCTGTTCGACCAAGGCCAGGATGTCGCCCATGCCCAGCACCCGGCCGGCATGGCGCTCAGCATCGAAGACCTCGAGGCCGTCGATCTTCTCGGACACGCCGGCGAACTTGATCGGCGCACCGGTGATGGCCCGCACCGACAGCGCCGCGCCGCCGCGCGAATCGCCATCCAGCTTGGTCAGCACGATGCCGGTGAGCGGCAGCGCCTCCTTGAAGGCCTTGGCGGTGTTGATCGCGTCCTGGCCCTGCATCGCGTCGACCACGAAGAGGGTCTCGATCGGCTTGAGCGTGGCGTGCAGGTCGCGGATCTCGGCCATCAAGGCCTCGTCGATGGCCAAGCGGCCGGCGGTGTCGACCAGCAGCACGTCGAAGTAGTGGCGCCGCGCATGGTCGATCGCGGCCAGCGCGATGTCGTGCGGTTTTTGATCCGCCGTGGACGGGAACCATTCGGCGCCGGCTTGGCGTGTCACCGTCTTGAGCTGCTCGATGGCGGCCGGGCGGTAGACGTCGGCCGAGACGGTGAGCACCTTCTTCTTGCGCTTCTCGATCAGGTATTTGGCCAGCTTAGCGGTGGTGGTGGTCTTGCCGGCGCCCTGCAGGCCGGCCATCAGGATCACCGCCGGCGGCTGGGTTGCCAGATTGAGGTCGGCGACGGGCCGCGCAGCCGACCCCGGCGGGCCCGCGTCGCCCATGGTCGCGGCCAGCTCCTTGTGCACCACGCCCACCAGGGCCTGGCCGGGGTTGAGCGAGCCCACCACCTCGGTGCCCAGGGCCTTTTCCTTGACCCTGGCGATGAAGTCGCGCACCACCGGCAGGGCCACATCGGCCTCCAGCAGGGCCATGCGCACCTCGCGCAGCATGTCGGCCACATTGCTTTCGGTGATGCGGGCCTGGCCGCGCATCGTCTTGACGAGGCGTGACAGGCGGTCTGAGAGAGTCGATGCCATGGCGAGGCAGGCGCACGGTGGCCGCGGGGTGCGGATGCGGGCTGCGAAAGTACACTGTCCTGGATGATTCTATCGTTCGCCCCCTCGGCAGACACCGGCGCTGCGGCGTTGGGGCTGGCCCTGCTGGCCACGCTCAGCTACGCGCTGGCGGCCTGGCCTGGCAGCGGGCCGGGCCGCATTCAGGTCTGGGCCCTGGGTGCCGGCTGGCTGCTGCATGCCTGCCTGCTGGCCCTGGACGTGGGCGGTTGGGGCCGGGCCCAGGCGGGTGCGCGGCTGGGCTTTGGCCCGGTGCTGTCGCTGTCGGTCTGGCTGGTGCTGGCCGTGCACACCGTGGAAAGCCGCTTTGTGCCCTTGCCGGCGGTGCGCCGCGGGCTGGCGGTGCTGGGCGCGTCGGTGGTCTTGCTGGGCTGGGCCTTCCCGGGGGAGGTGCGTCCGGCCAGCCATGCCTGGGCGCCTCTGCACTGGCTGCTGGGCGTGGGGTCCTATGCGCTGTTCGGCGCGGCCGTGCTGCATGCCAGCCTGCTGGATGCGGCCGAAAGGCGCATGCGCCTGCCCGGCGGGCGCGCCGCCGCCGGCTGGGGTGCCGCCGGGCCGATGGGCCTGCCGCTGTTGCGCCTGGAGCGTCTGACCTTTCGCTTCGTCGAGGCCGGCTTCGTGGTGCTGACCGGGGCCTTGCTACTGGGCCTGGCCACCAGCCCGGCCTGGCGCTGGGATCACAAGACGGTGTTCTCTTTGCTGGCCTGGGGTGTTTTCGTGGCCTTGCTGGCCGGCCGCGCCTGGTGGGGATGGCGCGGGCGCCGGGCCACCGGCTGGTTATATGCCGGCGCGGTATTGCTGCTGCTGGCCTATGTCGGCTCGCGCTTCGTCTTCGAGGTCTTGCTGGGCCGGCCGTTGGCATGACGGCCCCAGGTCAAGGTCGATCCCCTCTTGAGCAAGGCATGACGTGAAATATCTGCTGGTACTGCTGGTGGTGGGGCTGGGGCTGTGGATGTGGGTCTCACGCCTGCGCGGGGGCGACGCCACGCGCCGCGATGGTGGTACACCCGGCCCGGGCAGGCAGGCTGACGCCGGCCCGGTGGTGATGGTGCAATGCGCCCATTGCGGCCTGCACCTGGCGTCGGTCGATGCGCTGCCCGAGGGCTCGCGCCTGTACTGCAGCGATGCCCACCGGCGCCTGGGCC
Organism: Betaproteobacteria bacterium; assembly: GCA_031410435.1. GTDB lineage: Bacteria > Pseudomonadota > Gammaproteobacteria > Burkholderiales > Burkholderiaceae_C > Pseudaquabacterium. Next base: position 16,308 of record JANNZD010000536.1, read on the forward strand.
CCGGGCCGCAGCCCTGATGCCCTTGCCGCTGCGCAGCCCACCATGAACATGCGCGGTGAACGGCGGCGCGATGACCGCCGCCGGGCCGAGCGCCGCGCGCTGCCCCGGCCCACGTCGGACGAAGCCTGGCTGAGCGCCTGGGGCGCCGCAGGGCAGACCCAGAGCGGGATCGACAGCGGCAACGGGCCGGGCCTGGGCGCTGACCCGCTCAAGCCCGGCGACAGCAGTTTCATGGCGCGCGAGGCCCAGCGCATGGTGGCGGGCGATGGCGCGGCGCTGCCACGCATCTTGCGCACCTATGTGGCCGCGCGTGCCGCGCTGGGCCTGGCCCTGGCCCTGGCCCCCTGGCTGGGCGTGCTGATGGGCGGGCGGCTGCCGCTGCCGCTGTTGGCGCTGTGCCTGCTGTATGCCGGCCAGGCGGTGTCCTTGTGGCTGCTGCACGAGCCCCGGCCCGGCCAGCAGCCCCTCGATCACCTGCTGCCGCGCCAATGGGCCTGGACCATTGGTGTCGACCTGTTCGTGTTCTCCGCGTTGCGCCTGCTTGACCTGCACGGCCAGCTCAACTACGCCGCCTTGCTGGTGTTGCCGGTGCTGATGTCGGGCGTGCTCACTCAGCGCCGGGTGGCCCTGGCCACGGCCGCTGCGGTGGCGCTGCTGCTGCTGGTGGGGGTGGCGCTGGAAGACCCCGACCGCGGCGATGTGCTGGCCCGCCTGTCGCTGGCCGGCTTGGGTGGGGCGGGCATGTTCCTGGTCACCCTGCTGGCCAGTGAATTGGCCTTGCGCCTGGCCGCCGAGGAGCAAACCGCCCGCAGCAGCCTGGAGATGGCGCGCCAGCAGACCTTGCTCAACCGCCTGGTGATCGAGGAGATGGCCGACGGGGTGCTGGTGGTCGACCGCCAAGGCCGGGTGCGGGCGATCAATCCGGCCGCCCGGGGTTTGCTGGGCCAGGGTGGGCGAACCCTGCAGGTGCAAGCCTTGCTGGGCGACCAGGCTGGACTGCAGCCCCTGGTGCAGGCCCTGCAGTCTGCCTACCTGCAAGGCGGGTGGCCGGCCTTGGCGCGCGAATTGCGCATTGAGGTGGGCGGGGGCGAGACCCGCTCGCTGCAGGTGCGGGCCCGCTTTACGCGGCGCGGCGGCATCGGCGCCAATGACGCCACGCCGCCCGAAGACATCTGCGTGCTGTTCCTGGAGGACTCGCGCGCGGTGCAGGCCCGCGCGCGCCAGGACAAGCTGGCGGCGATGGGCCGCATGTCGGCCGGTATCGCCCACGAACTGCGCAATCCGCTGGCGGCGATTGCCCAGGCCAATGCGCTGATGCTGGAAGACGCGCTGGTACCGGCGCAGCATCAGCTGGCCCATATCGTGGCCGACAACGTGCGCCGGCTCAAGCGCATCATCGATGACGTCATGGCGGTGGCGCCCGGCACCGCCACGGCCGGCGAGAGCCTGGATGCCGTGGCCGAGGTCCAGCAGGTCTGCGACGACTGGCTGGGCGCGGCGCCCGACGAGATGGCCGCGCGCGACCGCCTGCTGATCGAGCTGCCCTTGGGGCCGCTGCCCGTGCGCTTCGATGCCGACCATCTGCGCCGGGTGCTGGTCAACCTGCTCGACAACGCCGCCCGCCATGCCACCGGCGCTGCAGGGGCGCTCAAGCTGCGCCTGGCCGGCGGCGTGTTGCCCGGCACGCTGCACCTGACCGTGGCCAGCGACGGCCCGGCCATCATGCCGGATGTCGAGCGCCACCTGTTCGAGCCCTTCTTCTCGACCCGCAGCCGGGGCAGCGGCCTGGGCTTGTACATTTGCCGCGAGCTGTGCGAGCGCCATGGTGCCAGCATCGAGTTCGGTCTGGCGCCGCCCGGTGCACGGCACCGCAATGTGTTCTGGGTGAGCCTGCGCTCGGTGGCGCCGGGCTGAGCCCGCGCCCGCCCTGCCCCCCACCCTGCCAGGAGCCCCCGCACCGATGTCTACCGCGCCGAAGTTGCTGGTCATTGACGACGAGCCCGATCTGCGCACGCTCTACGAGTTGACCCTGGTGCGCGAGGGCTATGACGTGGACAGCGCGGGCTCGGTGGCCGAGGCCTGGGCCCGCCTGGATGAGCACAGCTACAGCCTGGTGATCACCGACATGCGCCTGCCCGACGGCACCGGGCTGGATCTGCTGCATCGGCTGGAGTCTGGCGGCCGCGCCGAGAAGGCGATCGTGATCACGGCCTATGGGTCGGCCGAGAACGCGGTGGAAGCCCTCAAGGCGGGCGCCTTCGACTACCTGACCAAGCCGGTGGACCTGCGCCAGTTCCGCAGCGTGGTGGCCTCGGCCCTGGGCCGCACCAGCAGCAATCCGGTGCCGGCACGCAGCGGGGCCGGCAGTGGCCGGCGCGTGCCCGCAGGCGACGCTGGCTTGATCGGCAATGCGGCCAGCGCCGAGGGCGGCCCGAGCGCCGACCACCCGGCCCTGCAACGCCTGGTCGGGCAGACCCTGGCGATGCAGCAGGTGCGGGCGCTGATCGAGCGCGTGGCGCGCGGCATGGCGCCGGTGATGGTGCATGGCGAGTCGGGCACCGGCAAGGAGCTGGTGGCACGCGCGCTGCACGATGTGAGCAGCCGCAGCCAGCAACCCTTCATCGCGGTCAATTGCGGCGCCATCCCCGAGCAGCTGCTGGAGGCCGAGTTCTTCGGCTACCGCAAGGGCGCCTTCACCGGCGCCATCGAGGACAGGCTGGGGTTCTTCCAGTCGGCGCAGGGCGGCACCCTGTTCCTTGACGAGATTGGCGACCTGCCGCTGGCGATGCAGAGCAAGCTGCTGCGCGCCATCCAGGAGCGCTCGGTGCGCCAGATCGGCGCGGTGACCGAACAAGCCGTGAACGTGCGCATCGTCAGCGCTACCCACAAGGACCTGGCGCTGGAGGTGCAGGAGGGCCGCTTCCGGCAAGACCTGTTCTACCGGCTGAACGTGATCCAGGTGCGCGTGCCGCCGCTGCGCGAGCGGCTGGACGACTTGGGCCTGATCTGCGCGTCGGTGCTGACACGCATCGCCCGCGATGCCGGGGTCACGCCGCCGCCCCGCCTCAGCGACGACGCATTGGCCACCCTGGCGCGCCAGAGCTTTCCTGGCAATGTGCGCGAGCTTGAGAATCTGCTGCACCGGGCCGTGACCATGGCCGAGACCGAATGGGTCGAAACCGAAGACCTGGGCCTGGACGATGCGGCCCAGGGCGACAGCGGCTGGCAGGCACTCGACCCGCCGCTGGCGGGCTTGCCGGACCTGCCCGCGCGCAGCCCGGTCGAGCTGCCGAGCGATCTGGTGGCCTACCTGGACGGGGTCGAGCGCGACGTGCTGGTGCGCATGCTCGAGCAGCACCGCTTCAACCGCACCGCGGCCGGTGCCGCCTTGGGCTTGTCGCTGCGCCAGATGCGTTACCGCATGGCCAGGCTGGGCATCCAGGCCGGCGAACATGGCAGCGAGTGATGCGCCCCCGCTGCCGCCTGCGCCGCGTTGGCGGCAGGGCTGGTGGACCGGCGCGGCGCGGCGCAGCTCGCCCAACTTCGGCCTGCGTCCGCAGGGCGTGCTGCCCGAGCTGGTGATCCTGCACTCGATCAGCCTGCCGCCAGGCCAATACGGCGGGGACGAGATCGAGCAATTCTTCAAGAACCGGCTCGATCACGCCGCGCATCCCTACTTCAGGACGCTGCGCGGGCTGACGGTGTCGGCCCATTTCCTGGTTCGGCGCGACGGCGCCTTGCGCCAGTTCGTGGCCTGTGACCGGCGCGCCTGGCATGCCGGCGTGTCGCAATGGCGGGGCCGCGCCGATTGCAACGACTGGTCGATCGGCATCGAGTTGGAGGGCCTGGAAGGCCAGCGTTTCGAACCCGCCCAGTACCCGGCGCTGGCGCGCCTGCTGGGCGCGATCGCGCCGCACTACCCGGTGCGTGAACTGGTCGGCCACGAGCATGTGGCGCCCGGGCGCAAACACGACCCGGGCAGCGGCTTTGATTGGGCCGCCTTGGCGCGGTGTCAGGGTTTTCCTGTGAACTGGCAGCATCCCGGCTGAGCCGCCCGGGCCGCGCCCCAAGATGCGTCAGCAGCGGCGCGGCTTTGCGGGCCGAATCGGCCTGCAGGCCGCTTGAACCCTGGGTTTGCACCGCGCCGGCTGAGGCCTGTGGCGGCCCGCCGGGCAGTGCGCACCTCGGCCTGCAAACGGCGCCGCTTCGGCGCGGCCCACTTTCCGCTCAACACGCTACCGGTAGTGCTTGAAGCGCAGTCGAACCCTAGATATAGTGCCTATTCGTGCTATTCTTTCGGCTCCGAATCATCGCTTGCGCAGGGTTGTAGCGCGTCAGGCGGGGCCAGCAGCCACCCATCAGCCACCCAACGGCCCGGTCTTCCAAGGTTCAAGGGGTGCGGCCTGTCGTGACTCCCTCCACCAGCCCCCGCAGGCAGGTCGGGTGGCACGGTAGCGGTTTCGGTCCCTGCGCAAATGCAGTGCCCAGGTGAGGGCGGCGTCGACGGGTCGACGCCCAACACCGCTATCCACTGAACTATCCAATGCGGCGCCATCCTGCCCGCCAGACAACGAGGGAAATCCATGCAATCCACAGTCGCCAGCAGTCTGACCGCCGTGATCACGCCGCGCGCTGCAGTGCCAGTCGGCCCGGTCGCCAGCGCCTACGCGGGCTACCAGATCATCCGGCGCAACGGTTCGGTGGTGTCCTTCGAGCCCAACAAGATTGCGGTGGCGCTGATGAAGGCCTTCCTGGCGGTGCACGGCACCCAGGGCGCGGCATCGGCCAGCGTGCGCGAGACCGTGGACGCGCTGACCGAAAGCGTGGTGCGGGCGCTGCTGCGCTCGCGCCCGGGCGGCGGCACCTTTCATATCGAGGATGTGCAGGACCAGGTGGAACTGGGCTTGATGCGTGGCAGCCACCATGAAGTGGCGCGCGCCTATGTGCTCTACCGCGAACGCCGCAGCCAGGAGCGCCAGCGTCAGGTGCAGCCCGCCATGCCCCAGGCACCGGCCCTGCATGTGATCGACGGCGGCCAGCGCGTGGCACTGGACATGGTGCGCCTGCAAGCCCTGATCGAGTCGGCCTGCGAGGGCCTGGGCAATGAGGTCAAGGCGGACCCCATCCTGGCCGAGACCCGCCGCAATCTCTATGACGGCGTGCCCATCGAAGAGGTGCACAAGGCCAGCATCCTGGCGGCCCGCACCCTGATTGAGAAAGAGCCCGCCTACACCCGCGCCACCGCGCGTCTGCTGCTGCACTCGATCCGCAAGAACATCCTGGGCGAAGAGCTGACCCAGGCCGAGATGGCTCTGCGCTATCCCGACTACTTCCCGCAGTTCATCAAGCGCGGTGTGCAGGCCGAGTTGCTCGACCCGCGCCTGCAGCAGTACGACCTGGCGCGCCTGGGTGCGGCGCTCAAGCCCGAGCGCGACTTCCAGTTCGACTACCTCGGCCTGCAGACCCTGTTCGACCGCTACTTTCTGCACATCGACGAGCAGCGCATCGAGATGCCGCAGGCCTTCTTCATGCGCGTCTCGATGGGCCTGGCCCTGAACGAGATCGACCGCGAGGCCCGCGCCATCGAGTTCTACGGCGTGCTGTCGAGCTTCGACTTCATGTCCAGCACGCCCACGTTGTTCAACGCCGGCTCGCTGCGCTCGCAGTTGTCGTCCTGCTACTTGACCACCGTGGCTGATGACCTGGACGGCATCTACGAGGCCTTGAAGGAGAACGCGCTGCTGAGCAAGTTTGCCGGCGGCCTGGGCAATGACTGGACCAATGTGCGTGCGCTGGGCAGCTACATCAAGGGCACCAACGGCAAGAGCCAGGGCGTGGTGCCCTTCCTGAAGGTGGTCAACGACACCGCGGTGGCCGTCAACCAGGGCGGCAAGCGCAAGGGCGCGGTCTGCGCCTACCTGGAGACCTGGCACCTCGACATCGAAGAGTTCCTGGAGCTGCGCAAGAACACCGGTGACGACCGCCGGCGCACCCATGACATGAACACCGCCAACTGGATCCCCGACCTGTTCATGCGCCGGGTGGTGGAGGGCGGTCAATGGACGCTGTTCTCGCCCAGCACCTGCCCCGACCTGCACGACAAATTCGGCGCGGCCTTCGAGACTGCCTATGCGGCCTACGAAGCCAAGGCCGACCGGGGCGAGATCAAGCTGCACAAGCGCCTGCCGGCGCGTGACCTGTGGCGCAAGATGCTGACCATGCTGTTCGAGACCGGCCACCCCTGGGTGACCTTCAAGGACGCCTGCAATGTCCGTTCGCCTCAGCAACATGTCGGCGTGGTGCACTCGTCCAACCTGTGTACCGAGATCACCCTCAACACCAGCGAGACCGAGATCGCGGTGTGCAACCTGGGCTCGGTCAACCTGGCCCAGCATCTGCTGGACGGTCAGGTCGACCAGGTCAAGCTGAAGAAGACCGTGGCCACGGCCATGCGCATGCTCGACAACGTCATCGACATCAACTACTACGCGGTCAAGAAGGCGCGCGACAGCAACCTGCGCCACCGCCCGGTGGGCCTGGGCCTGATGGGCTTCCAGGATGCGCTCTACCAGTTGCGGGTGCCCTATGCATCGGCCGCTGCGGTCGAGTTCGCCGACCGGTCGATGGAAGCCATCTGCTACCACGCCTACTGGGCCAGCACCGAGCTGGCCGAAGAGCGCGGCCGCTACAGCAGCTACCGCGGCAGCCTGTGGGACCGCGGCATCCTGCCGATCGACTCGCTCGACCTGCTGGCCGAGGCCCGGGGCGGCTATGTCGAGGTCGACCGCTCGGTGACGATGGACTGGGACTTGCTGCGCGGCCGCATCGCTGCCCACGGCATGCGCAACAGCAACTGCGTGGCCATCGCGCCCACCGCCACTATCAGCAACATCATCGGCGTGGACGCATCGATCGAGCCCTGCTTCGGCAACCTGTCGGTCAAGAGCAATCTGTCGGGCGAGTTCACCGTGGTCAACGAGTACCTGGTGCGCGACCTGAAGCGTCTGGGCCTGTGGGACGACGTGATGGTGATGGACCTGAAGCACTTCGACGGCAGCCTGCGCCGCATCGACCGCGTGCCCGAGGACATCAAGGCCCTGTATGCCACCGCCTTCGAAGTCGACGCGCAATGGCTGGTCGAGGCCGCCGCACGGCGCCAGAAGTGGATCGACCAGGCCCAGAGCCTGAACATCTACATGGCCGGCGCGTCGGGCAAGAAGCTCGACGAGATCTATAAGCTGGCCTGGCTGCGCGGCCTCAAGACCACCTACTACCTGCGCACCATGGGCGCCACGGCGGCCGAGAAATCCACCGTCAATGCCGGCGCCATGAATGCGGTCAACAGCAGCGGCGCGAGCAATAGCGGTTTGTCATCGATGGCGGCTGCGGTGCTGCAGGCCCAATCCTCAATCGACGCGACTCCGGCCAGCGACATCAAGTTCTGCTCCATCGACAACCCCGATTGCGAGGCTTGCCAATAGGCCCTGTTTCCCCTGCAGGGCCGGGCCTTCGGACCGCTCAGCATGGGCTGCATGGCCGGCCCTGGCCCAGGCCTTGATTGCAAGATGCCGCATCAACACAACGTGACCGTTTGCCTGTCAAGAAGTGCTTGGTGTTTGAACGCAACACTCCGATAATTCGAAGCGATAGGAAGCACACACATGCTGGTCTGGGAAGACGACGTCAAGCTCCCCTCAACCACCCCTGCAGGCCCATCCGCTGTCGCGGCAAAGGGCACCATGCGGGCGGTGACTGAACCCCAACTCTCGCAGGTGCAGAGCGCGGTCCCCGCGTCGGCACTGAATGCAGCGATGGCCTCGGTATCCGCGGCCCGCCTGGCGCCCAAGGCGGTGCCCCCGCAGGCTGATGCGCTTGCCGGTGCGCGCCGTGTCAATGTGGCCGAGAAGCGCATCATCAACGGCCAGACCGATGTCAACCAGCTGGTGCCCTTCAAGTACAAATGGGCCTGGGAGAAGTACCTGGCCACCTGTGCCAACCACTGGATGCCGCAAGAGGTCAACATGTCGCGCGACATCGCGACCTGGAAGGACCCCAACGGCCTGACCGACGACGAGCGCCGCCTGATCAAGCGCAACCTCGGCTTCTTCGTCACGGCCGATTCGCTGGCCGCCAACAACATCGTGCTGGGCACCTACCGCCACATCACCGCGCCCGAGTGTCGGCAGTTTCTGCTGCGCCAGGCCTTTGAAGAGGCCATCCACACCCACGCCTACCAGTACATCGTCGAGTCCCTCGGTCTCGACGAAGGCGAGATCTTCAATGCCTACCACGAAGTGCCGTCGATCCGCGAGAAAGACGAGTTCCTGATCCCCTTCATCGACGCGATCATGGACCCCAACTTCAACACCGGCACGCTGGAGAACGACCAGACCTTGCTGCGTTCGCTGATCGTGTTTGCCTGCCTGATGGAGGGCCTGTTCTTCTACGTCGGCTTCACGCAGATCCTGGCCCTGGGCCGGCAGAACAAGATGACGGGCGCGGCCGAGCAGTACCAGTACATCCTGCGCGACGAGTCGATGCACTGCAACTTCGGCATCGACCTGATCAACACCATCAAGCTCGAGAACCCGCAGCTCTGGACGGCGCAGTTCAAGGCCGAAATCAAGGCCCTGTTCCTGAAGGCGGTGGAGCTGGAATACCGCTACGCCGAAGACACCATGCCGCGCGGCGTGCTCGGCCTGAACGCGTCGATGTTCAAGGGCTATCTGCGCTACATCGCCAACCGTCGCGCCACCCAGATCGGCCTGGAAGCGCTCTTCCCTAACGAAGAGAACCCCTTCCCCTGGATGAGCGAAATGATCGACCTGAAGAAGGAGCGCAACTTTTTTGAAACCCGCGTCATCGAGTACCAGTCTGGTGGCGCACTGAGCTGGGACTGAAGGCCAGAGGCACAGACCTGCCGGCCTTGAGAACCAAAACAGATCAAGATCCGCAAGCCCACCTGGATCCTCCACAGAGAGGTATGGCGAGCTTGCATCCCCGTTCATCGGGGTGAAGCCGGGTCTCGACGTCGGGCCCGGTACCGACCCGATGAATCGCCCAGCCGCTAGACCGGCCAGGTGTATTTTGTAACTTGATCAAGGAGATTGTCATGGCAACTGCGAAGAAGGCTGCTCCGGCGGCGAAACCGATGGCTAAGTTGGCCACCACGGCAAAGAAGGCCCCTGCCGCAAAGAAGGCCGCTCCGGCCAGTAAAGCTGCTCCCGCGAAAAAAGTTGCTGCCGCGAAAAAGGCGGCACCAGCTAAGAAGGCTGCGGCCTCTAAAAAGGCGGCGCCAGCTTCAAAGAAGGCGGCCCCTGCCAAAAATCCGGCCGCGGCAAAGAAAGTGGCACCGGCCAAGAAAGCAGCGGCCGTGAAGAAGGCTTCGCCCGCCAAGAAAGCTTCCGCAACGAAGCCCGCACCTGCAAAGAAGGCAGCAACGAAGAAGGCCGCTTCGAAAAAGGCACCTGCGACACCTGCTGCCCCTTCGGTGTCTACGCCGGCAGCAAAGACGGCGTTGAGTCCTGCGGCTGCTTGGCCTTTTCCGACTGGTACGAAGCCCTAGAAACAGAGTTTTCGAATCTAAACCCGGCTTAGGCCGGGCTTTTTGTTTCCGAGGACATTTTTTTCAATAGCGGTGCGAGCGAGTCGAGCGTTGCGACCTGTTGGGCAAGAAATTTCAATTTGTGGTTGCAAGCTAAGGACTCGTGTCTAGTTGCATTCTGGATCTCGCCCAGCAACTTCTCAGTAGCAGCGATTCTGGAGTGAAGTACATATAAGTCGTCCAAGTCGCGGCAATCTTCTATATGAAGCATTGCGTTGGAAACATCGTTCCTTGCGCCGACTTGATCTCCCAAGTGTATTTTGCACCATGCCCGTTGCGCAAATAATTTTGATGCAGTTCTTTGCTGACCTTCGTCACTGATTTGTGGAAGCGTTTCGCAAAGTATCATATTTGCTTCGCCCCATTTCTGCTGCACAATCTTTAACTCAGCTTCGAGCGTCGGGATCATTGTTGTTAGGCCGGAAATTCTCAGGGCGGCATTGAAATTCCTCGCGGATGCGAGTTCAATTTGTATGAATCGCCAGGCCGCTTCTTCAACGGGCGCTTGGCAGTCAGATAGGGTTAGATGCGCGATCGCATAGGCCGCGCTGTTGAAGAACATCACGTTTTGCATCGCAATATCTCCATCTGTGACAGCGTGCGCTCTTGATTGTTTGTAGTAGATCCTTGCAATGTCTGGTTTTCCTACCCAATTTAATAAGTCACCCAACAGAAGTAGCGCCCTTCCCAGTGCGTCGGTATTTGATATTGATGCCTTGGTCAAAGAAAATTCCAAATGCTGTATGGCTTGATTAATTTCGCCAAGTGCGAATTCCGAATTCGCAACCCAAGCTGCCGATATTGCCTCTAGTTCGCTATCATTTGCTGCGGCACCCATCACTAATGCCTTTTGAAACTTCTCCTTTGCTAGGGTGCTATTGAGGCTTTCAAAGTGGTGGATCATCCCTTCTGAGAGCGTAATCCAACCGGTTAGTTTCGGATTAAAGTTTTGATTTCCTTTGCGCAGGCTGGATATGATGGATTTCGCTTCTCTGATTTGCGAATGCCTGGCTAGATACCCTGCCTTCCTCGCAACAAGCAATTTAACTTTTTCAGCAGAGGCGCACGTTGATATCTGGCGCTCTATGTTTAGAAGGTAGCGCGGAATAAAAAAATTTCCGTCGTCTAGTGGCATAATAATTCCTTCTTGGTGTTAGATTAGAGTCGGTCTACACCTGGATTTTTAGTAAATCAGATGCTTCCTGGTATTTTTCTGATGTAATAAATAAAATATCATCTGGCATAATCGGAGGGGGAGGAACCTTTGCCCACAACATCCCCCCCACCTCCGCCCCCTCCAGCCAATCCCGCAAATACTGCTTGTCATAACTCGCGGGATTGATGCCTTCTGCGTAGGTCGCCAATGGCCAGAAGCGCGAGGAATCGGGGGTCAGGATTTCGTCCATCAAGGTCAATGTGCCGTCGGCATCCAGGCCGAATTCGAACTTGGTGTCGGCAATGATGATGCCGCGGCTCAGCGCATATTCGGCGGCCTCCGTGTACAGCCGAATGGCGACGTCGCGCACCTGTTGGGCCAGGTTGGCGCCGATGATGTCGGCCATGCGGTCGAAGCTGATGTTCTCGTCATGGTCACCCCTCTCGGCCTTGGTGGCCGGGGTGAAGATGGGCTCGGGCAGGCGGCTGGCATTCTTCAGGCCGGGTGGCAATGCCACCCCGCAGACCTGGCCGTTGTGTTGATATTCCTTCCAGCCCGAGCCCGCCAGATAGCCTCGAACCACCGCCTCCACCGGCAAGGGTTTCAAGCGTTTGACCAACATCGATCGGCCGCTGATCTGGTCCACTTCATCCGCAGCCACCACGCCTTCCGGCGCCTCGCCGGTCAGGTGATTCGGCACGATGTGTGCCAGTTTCTTGAACCAGAACAGCGCCATTTCGGTCAGCAGCCGCCCTTTGCCAGGAATCGGCTGGCCCATCACCACGTCGAAGGCCGAGATCCGGTCAGACGCCACCATCAGGATGCGGTCGCTGCCTACCGCGTAGTTGTCGCGCACCTTGCCACGCGCCAGCAGGGGCAAGGACTTCAGCGAGGTTTCAAAGACAGTGCTGGGGTGGCTCATGGGGTGTCCGAAGGCGGGTGTCCGAGGAGCGGACATTGTGCCTTTCGGACCCCCTCGCCTGCCCCGGCGGGCCGGTCGACGGCCGGTTCGGCCGCCACCAGGCCAAGCCTGAGGACTGCCGATGCGCTGCGCTGCCGTCCAGGGCCACCCTGGCCTTGTCCCGTCACAAGTTGGCGGGCTGGGACTGCCAGATCAGAGTCTGGGTCTTTGAGCGCCGGGCCGAGGCCCGGCTCAGGGGGTCAGTTGACGACCTGGGCCAGTTCGCCGCTGGCATAGCGCTGGGCCACCCGGCTCAGGCTCTGGGCCTGGATCTTGCTGCCTTGGCCGCTGCAGCCAAACTGCACATAGCGCTGAAGGCAGATGGCCTTGGCGGCTTCGCGCGCTGGCTTGAGGTACTCACGCGGGTCGAACTTGCTGGGGTTCTCGGCAAAGAAGCGCCGGATCGCGGCGGTCATGGCCAGCCGGATGTCGGTGTCGATGTTGATCTTGCGCACCCCGAACTTGATGGCCTCCTGGATCTCTTCGACCGGCACGCCGTAGGTCTCCTTCATGTCGCCACCGAATTTGCGGATCTCGGCCAGCAGGTCCTGCGGCACGCTGCTGCTGCCGTGCATCACCAGATGGGTGTTGGGGATGCGCCGGTTGATCTGCTTGATGCGTTCGATGGCCAGGATGTCGCCGGTGGGCTTGCGGGTGAATTTGTAGGCGCCGTGGCTGGTACCAATAGCGATCGCCAGGGCGTCGAGCTGGGTCTTCTTGACGAAATCGGCGGCTTGTTCCGGGTCTGTCAGCAACTGGTCTATGGTCATCGTGCTGTCGGTGCCATGGCCGTCTTCCTTGTCGCCCTTCATGGTCTCCAGGCTGCCCAGGCAGCCGAGTTCACCCTCAACCGTGACCCCCAGCCTGTGCGCCATGTCGACCACCGCGCGGGTGACATCGACGTTGTACTCATAGCTGGCAATGGTCTTGCCGTCGGCCGCCAGCGAGCCGTCCATCATCACCGAGCTGAAGCCCAGGTCGATCGCACCCTGGCAGATCGCCGGGCTCTGGCCGTGGTCCTGGTGCATCACCAGCGGCACCTGGGGGTAGGCCTCGGTCGCGGCGGCGATCAGGTGCTTGATGAAATGCTCACCGGCGTATTTGCGTGCCCCGGCGCTGGCCTGCAGGATCACCGGTGCATCGACTTCGGCCGCGGCGCTCATCACGGCCTGCACCTGCTCGAGGTTGTTGACGTTGAATGCCGGGATGCCATAGCTGTTTTCGGCAGCATGGTCGAGCAATTGGCGCATCGAGACGAGAGGCATGGTGGATCCTGCGGGTGGGTTGACGGGGAGGGCGGCCCAGGCCACTCGGGCTGGCCTTGAAACCGCGATGTAACCGGGCACCGATTGTATCGGCGGGGGCCTGTCAGGCCGCTTTCGCGAGTCATGCCAGGGCAGCGCTTGCCTGGCCGTCGGGCAGCAGCGTGCGACAGCGCACAAACCGTACCCACGGTGTCGGCCACAATCCAGGTTAGCGTGGCAATGCGCTGCAGGAGTTCCAATGCGACCCACGACAGCGTTTGCGTCTTCAGACCGGCGCACCAGCCGCCTGCCTGCCCTCCTGGCCTGGCTAGGCTTGGTGGCGATGGCACCCGCCGGCGCAGCGCCGCTGCTGGGCACGGCCCAGACCTTTGCGGTGCTGGGGGCCTCCACCGTCACCAACACCGGCGCCACCACGCTGGTGGGCGATCTGGGGGTCAATCCGGGCAACGCCATCACCGGCCTGAACACCATCACCTTGACCGGCACGGTGCACCAGACCGACGCCGTGGCACAACAGGCGCAGGCCGATGCCTTGGCCGCCTACAACCATCTGGCCGGTCGACCGTTCAGCGCCAACCTCACGGGCCAGGACCTGGGCGGGCTCACGCTGACGCCGGGGATTTACTTCTTCGCTGCTGAAGCCCAATTGACCGGTACCCTGGTGCTGGATTACCAGAACCTGCCCGATGCGGCCTTCATCTTCCAGATTGGCAGTGCCTTGACGTCGGCCAGCAACTCGGTGGTCAGCGTCATCAACCGGATGATTGCCACGGCCCCATCCGAGGGCTTGTTCTGGCAGGTCGGCAGTTCGGCCACGCTGGGCACCGCCACGGTGTTTGCCGGCAGCCTGCTGGCCGACCAACGCATCACGCTAAACACCGGCGCCACCATCCTGTGTGGCCGGGCCATCGCCTTGCATGCCGCCGTGACGCTGGACGGCAATACCGTGTCCACCGACTGCCCCGGTGTCGGCGCCCCCGCCGCAGCGCAGCTGCCGGCGCCGGCCACGCTGGCCCTGCTCGGCATCGCCTTGCTGGCGGCCGGCTGGGCCGGTCGGCCCCGCGTCAGGCGACCCGGCAGACCTTGAGCATATTGGTGCCGCCGGGGTAGCCCATGGGCTCGCCGCAGGTGATGGCATAGGTGTCGCCGGGCATCAGCACGCCGCGCGCGACCAGCACCTGCTCGGCCTGGGCCAGCGCGGTGTCGCGGTCGCTGTGCACCGGCATCAGCAGCGGGCGCACATTGCGGTAGAGCGCCATGCGGCGCTCGGATTGCGGCTTGGACGTCAGGCCGAAGATCGGCACATGGATGTTGTGGCGGCTCATCCACAGCGCGGTCGAGCCCGATTCGGTCAAGGCCACGATGGCCTTGCAGCCCAGGTGGTGGGCGGTGAACAGCGCGCCCATGGCGATGCTCTGGTCGATCCGGCCAAAGCGCCGGTTGCTGAAGTCGCCGTCGAGTTGCACGTCTTCGGCGCGCTCGGCCTCGAGTGCGATGGCGGCCATCTGCTCGACCGTCTCGACCGGGTATTTGCCGGCTGCGGTCTCGGCGCTGAGCATCACCGCGTCGGTGCCGTCCAGCACCGCATTGGCCACGTCGCTGAC
>JANNZD010000537.1:0-11887 GCA_031410435.1 Betaproteobacteria bacterium
TGCCGCCGATCAGCATGTCCAGGCCCTGCTGGTCGATCCACTCGCGCGCCTTCGAAGCCGCCACGTCGGGCTTGTTCTGGTGGTCGGCCACCAGCAGCTCGATCTTCTTGCCGGCGACCGAGCCGCCCAGGTCGGCAATCGCCATGCGGATGGCTTCGGCACCGGCCGGGCCGTCGATGTCGGCGTAGAGGCCGGAGAGGTCGGTGATGAAGCCGATCTTGATGGTGTCGCCCGAGATCTGGGCCTGGGCCGGCGCCAGCACGCCCAGCAGGGTGGTGGTGGCCAGCGCGCAGGCGGCGGCGAGCTTGTTGAAGGTGAACATGCAGTGCTCCTGAGGGAAAGGGGTGGCCCCGGTCGGGTGCCGGGCGGTCATGGGTGGGGAATCAAACGCCGAGGTATTCGTGCAGCCGCTCCAGGCGCGAGGGCAGTTCGGCCTGGGTGAACTCCTGGATCACCTCGCCATGCTCCATCACCAGGAAGCGGTCGGCCAACGGCGCGGCGAAGCGGAAGTTCTGCTCCACCATCACGATGGTGTAGCCCTGCTTGCGCAAGGCGGTGACCATCTCGGCCAGCTTCTGCACGATCACCGGCGCCAGGCCTTCGGAGATCTCGTCGAGCAACAGCAGGCGTGCGCCGGTGCGCAGGATGCGCGCCACCGCCAGCATCTGCTGCTCGCCGCCCGACAGCCGCGTGCCCTGGCTCTGGGCGCGCTCGGCCAGGTTGGG
The DNA here is from genome assembly GCA_031410435.1 of Betaproteobacteria bacterium. GTDB lineage: Bacteria > Pseudomonadota > Gammaproteobacteria > Burkholderiales > Burkholderiaceae_C > Pseudaquabacterium. The sequence goes on from JANNZD010000537.1 coordinate 726, forward strand.
GAACATCTGGTAGATCTGCTCGACGCTCATGCCGCCAGCGGCCAGCTGCGGCGGCAGCATCAGGTTCTCCTCGCAGGACAGGCTGGAGAAGATGCCGCGCTCCTCGGGGCAGTAGCCCAGCCCCAGGCGGGCGATGCGGTGGGTAGCCATGCCGACGGTCTCGACGCCATGCACCTGGATCGAGCCCTCGCGCCGGCCGATCAGGCCCATGATGGCGCGCAAGGTGCTGGTGCGCCCGGCACCGTTGCGGCCCAGCAGCGTCACCACTTCGCCCTCGTCGACATGCAGATTCACGCCATGCAGCACATGCGACTCGCCGTACCAGCCGTGCAGGTTCTTGATCTCGAGGAAGCGCTGGCCGGACGCCATCAATGCGCCCCTTGCAGCGCGGTCTGCGCGCTGCCCATATAGGCCTCGATCACCGCCGGGTTGCGGCTGACCACCTCGTAGGAGCCTTCTGCCAGCGTGGCCCCGCGCTGCAACACGGTGATGGTGTCGGCGATGCTGGCCACCACGCTCATGTTGTGCTCGACCATCAGCACCGTGCGGTCGGCCGCCACCAGCTTGATCAGCTGGCGGATGCGGTCGACGTCTTCCAGGCCCATGCCCTGGGTGGGCTCGTCCAGCAGCATCAGCTTGGGTGCCATCGCCAGCGTGGTGGCAATCTCCAGCGCGCGCTTGCGGCCGTAGCTCAGCTCCACCGCAGTGAGCGTCGCGTATTTCTCGAGATCGACCTCGCGCAGCAGCGCCAGCGCCTGGCCGTTCAGGCTGTCGAGTGAACGCTCGCTGCGCCAGAACTCGAAGGAGCTGCCCAGCTTGCGCTGCAGCGCCACACGCACGTTCTCCAACACCGTCAGGTGAGGAAAAACCGCCGAGATCTGGAAGGAGCGGATCACGCCGCGCCGCGCGATGTGGGCCGGCGCTTCTGCCGTGATGTCATGGCCCTCGAACAGGATATGGCCGGCGGTGGGCGTGAGGAACTTGGTCAGCAGGTTGAAGCAGGTGGTCTTGCCGGCGCCGTTGGGGCCGATCAGCGCGTGGATGCTGCCGCGCCGCACCTGCAGATTGACCTTGCTGACCGCGACGAAACCCTTGAATTCCTTGGTCAGGTCGCGGGTTTCGAGAATGATGTCCAGGGCGCTCATGCCGAGATGGCCGGTTGGAAGGTGGGGCGCCCTGCGCTTGGGCGACGTATAGGCGACGTATAGGCGACGTACAGGCGGCGTACAGGCGGCGTTTAAGCGACGCTTGACCGGCAGCGGCCAGCGCGCCCGGCGTACCTGCGCAGTCTATCCGGCCTTGCGGCAGGCGGCCGCTATCGCTTGCCCTGAGCCGACCTGCCAGGCCTTCAGCCAGCGTGGGCGGCGAGACTCACCAACACTGGTCCAGCGGCAGTGCCTGGCCGGCAGCGGCGCTGACCGACCGGTCGCCCAGGTGGTTGTAGGCCAGCGTGCCGCAGGCATCGCCGCGCTGGCGGCCTTGCGGCTCGGCAGCAATCGTGTAGGTGTCGGCGGTCTGGCTCAGGATGGCCAGGCGGTAGTAGCCGCCGGCCGACAGCGCCGGGGCCAGGCCCGCAGCGCCCAGCGCTGCGCCGCCGTAACCGCCGTGTGCCTGGTGATGGCGCTCGAGTTGCAAGGCCAGGGCCAGCAGCGCCTGCCGGGCATCGGCACGGCGGCTCTTGGCCAACTGGGCCTGGTAGGACGGGTAGGCCAGCGCGCCCAGCAGCGCCACCAGCGCCAGCACCACCAGGGTCTCGACCCAGGCAAAGCCGCCGTCGGTGCGGGCGTTCGGCGCCCGCACCGGACAATCCTGGGACGGACGGCCGGGCCGGCAGGCCTCAGGTGGCCGGGCAGTCGGTGCTGCGGTTGGCATTGGCGTTCGGGTTGCTGCTACGGCAGCTCTGGTGCAGGGTGGTGGCCAGGCCGCTCACCGTCGGGCAGCTGCTGGCGGTGGTGAGCACATAGTTCTGGTTGTCCAAGGACTCGGCCACGGCCGCATAGGGCTGCAGATTGCGCTGGTTGGCCGTCACCCCGTTGGCGCTCGGATACTGGAAGCGGCAGACCAGGTAATCGGTGCCACTGGCCATGCCGGCCAGGCGTACCCGGCCGGCCCAGGTCTGGCCCTCGGTGGCCACGCTGACCACGCACAGGTAGTATTTGTAGCCGGCGATGACCGCCCCGCTGCTCTGGTTGACCGCAGCAGTGACCGAGCAGGTGGTGCCGGTCACCCCGGTGACCAGGCCCAGGTTCAGGCCCAGGCCGCCCGGCATGGCAGCGTTGCCGCTCATCGAGATGTAGCCGGCCAAGATATAGGCATTGGTGGCCGTACATCGGCTCAGGTCGCTGGCATTCGTCACCACGAAGCCGCAGGTCTTGACCACATAGCCCGAGTTGTTGGAGAACACCACCGCGAAGGTGTTGCTGATCTGGGTCACGCTCTGGCCGTCGCCCAGGTCGCGCGCCGGTACGGGGATGTTGAGGTTGCGGTTCTTGGGCCGCTTCAAGGTGGTGTTGTCGGGCAGCGGAAAGCCCAGCAAGCCCACGTCGGTCGGGTCGGTGCGGGCGATCATGCTGTCCAGGCTGACCGCCTGGGCCCGCCCGGCGCGGTCGGTCCAGGCCACGCTGACATTGACCTGGCGCATCAGGTCGGTGCTGCTGCCGCCCAGGGTCCAGCTGCGGGTATAGGCGGCGCTGGTGCTGGTCTGGTCGGTGCCGCCGGCCAGGCCGTCCCAGGACAGCGCCGCGCCACCCACATTGGCGATGCTGACATAGGAGCGCAGCGCCTCGATGCGCTGCTGGGCCAGCCGGGTGGCCTCGCCGCGCTGGCGCGCCAGGTCGACGCCCTGGGACAGCTTGAGCTGGGTCATCGCCAGCGCCAGAAGACCCAGGCCCACCAGCGCCACTGCCACCAGGGCCTCGATCAGGGTGAAACCCCGCCGCATCGGTCGGCCGGCGCTCATGGCAGGGTGTCCGCCTGGGTGCGGAAGTCGCGCCAGCTGCCCGGCACCCGCACCATGCCGCCAACGCCGCGGCGGTTGTTCTGCAGGGTGGTGGCGTCGTAGTCCAAGGTGCCATTGCCGTTGTTGCGGTAGGCCGCGCAAGAGACCTGCGCGCCATGCACGGTGGCCGAACCGGTGCCCAGGTTGTTCCAGTCGGCACTGTTGGAGAAGATCAGCCCGTACAGGGTGATGTTGCCGTTGATGGTGATGGCATTGGGCGTGGCCAGCATGATCGGGTCGGCCTGGCTGCCGAAGCTGAGGTTGCCGCTGAGATGCAGGTCGCTGGCGAAATAGAAGGACCGCCAACCCTCGTCGTAGCGCGCGCTCAGCTGGGCCCGGCAATCCGCCGCACTGCCGCAGGTGATCGTCTTGGTGGTGGGCGCGGCCTGGTATTGGGCCAGGGTCGAGCCGAAGTAGGCGCTGAACATCAGCGAGTTCGAGCAGGTCGGGTCGGCGCTGGCCAGCGCGGCCAGCGAGTCGTCATTGCCCACCACCGCATTGGCCGCCGGTTGCCCGGCCAGGGTGCTCACGCTGGTGCCGTTGGACAGGCTGATGCTGGTGCCCGCATTGACCAGGATGCCATTCGTCGCGACGTCAAGATTGGCAATGTTGTACGAGCCCGAGATCGCCGCCGAGGTGCCGGCGGTCAAGGGCGCGGCGGGCAAGGCGCGCAGCACCGGGCGCAATTTCAGCAGCACCGATAGGCGGGCATTGGCGCCGGCGCTGGCAAAGCTGCTGGCGGTGCAGGCCGTGGTCGGCTCGGTGCAGGCATAAACCGTGAGCAGCACCGCCTCGGGGTCGCCCGCCACGTCCTGGAAGGCGACCGTGAAATTGGGATCGCCACCGCTGCCCAGGCTGGCCACGGCCGTGCCGCTGCCGGTGGGCAAGTCCGGGCAACTGCAGCGCAAGGTGCCGGCGCTGATGCTGCAGCCGGGGAAGACATTCGTCGCCGCCACCACGTCGGTGGTGGCTGCGCTCGACGCACCGGCGCGGGTCTGCAGGTAGCGCTTGCGGAAGGACCGGTTGGCGGTGCTCAGGGGCGCGCAGGTGGTGGAGAAATCGAAGGGCGAATTGATCATGCCGGTGGCCCATTCGATGCCGGCTTCGGCCACTTCCAGTGCCAAGGTCGACTGGGCCTGGTTGGCTGCGGTGCGCTGCTCGAACAGCGTGCCCCGGTTGATGTAGAGCACGCCCAGCGAGCCGATCATCATCAGCGTCATCAGCACCGCCAGCATGCCGAGGCCGCGCCGCGGCTGACAGCCAGCGCGCGCGCGGACCGCGACCGCGACAGCAGGGTGGCAGCCAGGCAGGGGCGGGCGGCTCATGCCGGACACTGGCCGGCCAGCCTGTCATTGCGCAGCCGGACCGTGGATTCCAGGCTGCGCACCATCGTGCTGTCGCTGAGCGAGCGGCCGGTCAGGCGCAGGGTGTAGCTGCGCAGGGTGTTGGTCGGGCAGTTGGCCGTGCCGGCAGCGCAGGTCCGGGCGCACAGATGGCCAAGCGGCAAGACCGTGTCGACCGCGCCGATGATGAAGCCGGTGACCAGGATGCTGCGGTTGTCGGTCAGGTCCTGCCACTGGTCGGCGGTGCTCTGCATCTGCACCGTGCCGTTGCGCAGGCGGAAACCAAAGCGCTCGGTATCGTCGAGGATGTTGTTCTCCGTGGTGTCGCGGGAAAAGCTGTAGCTCAAGCTGACCCCGTCGCTGACCGTGATCGCGCTGTAGGGGTTCTGGCGCCCGGCCCCGTTGGAGCCGACGGACTGGGTGCCCTGGATTGCATTGCCCCAGTAGCCGGCGCGCCGCAGATCGCGGGCGATCAGATCGGCTGCAGCCCGCAGGTCCTGGTTCAGGCGGGTCTCCTGCAGCATCTGGCGCGAGTTGCCGACCTGCTTGACAAACATCGACATCGAGCCGGCCATTACCAGCAGGCCGACGGTCGTGCCGACCATCAATTCCACCAGTGACAGGCCGCAAGCGCGGCGCAGCCCTGCTGCGGCGGGTCTCAGCATTCCGGGTAACCCACGAAACTGCCCGAGGGCGAGCACAACTGCACCCGGCCCAAGGTGTTGACCGTGACCCGCAACGAGGCTGCAGTAGCGCTGCTGCTGCCCTCGAGCGTGGCCGCGTCGGCCATGCCGCGCAAGGCATCGAAGGCGACGTTCAGGTTGGGCGTCAGCGTCACGCCCACCGGCAGCACCACCGTCTTGAGCGTGGCGCTGGCATTGCGCAGGGTGTAGCCGGTGCCGCCGGCGTCGGTGGACAGCGTGACCGGCCTGCGCTCGCGCACCGCCTGGCTGCGGGCATAGTGCAGGTCGATGGACAACTCGTTGAGCGCGCCCTGCAGCCGCGCCCGGGCCACCTGGTCGAGCAAGGCGGGCACGGCGGTCTTCAGCAGGATCGCCGCCACCGCCAGACAGGCCATCAGTTCGACGACGGTGAAGCCCCGCAAGGGTCGGCCCGGCATCATCGGCTCCAGCAGGCCTGCGGCGCAAATACCGGGTTGCCCAGGCTGACGGTCACGATCAGGCTGGTGCAAGCGCCGTCGGCGGCTTGGGCCGACCCGCTGACCGCATTGATGCCCAGGGTGTAGCCGCTAGCGCTGGCCCCGCTCAGGGCCAGGGTGTAGTAACGGCCGGCCGACGTGTCGGACAGGCCGATCTGGCTGAAATTGGCGCCGTAGCTGGTATTGCCGGCGCGGTAGCGCTCCTGGGCCTGCATCACGCCAACGGCGGCATCGACCGCATCGGTGCGACGGCCCTTGGTCACGCTGCCCAGGTAGACCGGCGCGGCCACCGACGCCAGCACCGCGATCACCACCAGCACCACCATCAATTCGATCAGGGTCACACCCAGGGCGGCGCGCCGGAACGGAACAGCGGGATGAAGGGTCATGGACGGTTCATCGGCAGCCCAGACCCCGACTTGAGTGTCGGATGTGCAATCAAATGTGTGCAAGCCCGCAGCCGGGCCCGCCACCCACGCTCCTAGCCGGCCAGGCCGTCCAGATGCGTGGTGTCGTTCCAACCCACCAGCGCCCAGCCCTGCACGCCCAGCAACAAGCGGTGGATGCTGGCATTGCCCAGCGGCCAGGTGCGCGGGATGTCCAGTGCCAGCCCGGTGGCCGCACGGTAGAGGCAGTCGAGGACGCCGCCGTGGCTGACCAGCGCAATGGCCTGGCCGGCAAAGGCCTCGGCCTGGCGCTGCACGGCGGCCAGGCAGCGCGCCCGGAACTGGGTCAGGCTCTCGGCCCCCTCGGGCGCGAAATCGGGCTCGCGCGCATGCCAGCGGCGCGCCAGATCAGGCCAGCGCCGTGCGATGTCGGCCCGGGTATGGCCCTCCAGCATGCCGAAATGGCGCTCGCGCAGGCCCGGGTCCACGATCAGCGGCAGGCCCAGCGGCCTGGCCAGGGCCTGGGCGGTGTGCAGCGCACGGTCCAGGTCACTGCTGACCACCGCCACCAGGCCCTCGTGGCGCAGGGCCTCGGCCAGGCGTGCGGCCTGGGCCCGCCCCCGGTCGTCCAAGGGGATGTCGGTCTGGCCCTGCAGGCGCCACTCGGCGTTCCAGGCGGTCTGGCCATGGCGTATGGCCAGCAGGCGGGTGGGTTGCATGGTGCGGCGCCGGGTGGCGAGCTCGGCGGCCTCAGAGGCCGCGCAAGCGGCGGTTGAGGGTGTAGGTGCCCGACAGGGTGGCCGCATCCAGCACCTGGCCGGCCAGCGTCTGGCGCACCTGCGGGCCGCTGAAACGGCCGTCCACCGCCAGCCGCGCCACGCTCAGCGCATACAAGGTGAACACATAGTGGTGCACCAGCATGTCATTGATTGGCGGAAAGGGGCCGTCATAACCGAAGTAGTCACCGGCGCGCCTGGCGTCGCCGGCGAACCAGCCGGTGTAGTCATTCAGACCCTGGCGTGCGCCCCCTGCCGCGGCCGGCCCGGGCTTGCGACCCGGGCCGAAACCCTGGCTCCACTGGCCCTGCTCAAAACCGCGCGCCGTGACCGGGATGTCCACCAGCACCCAGTGGAAGAAATCGATGCGCGGCAGATCGACCGGCAATTCGCGGTCGGGCCGGTTCAGGTCGGTGGTTTCGCCCGGCACATCGAAATCGTTGCAGATCAGCACCAGCGACCGGGTGTCGGCGGGCGGGTCGCTCCAGGCCAGCGGCGGGCTCAGGTTGTCGGACAGGCCCACGCCGTCGTCCAGCAAACGGCCGGCGGCGAAACGCTCGGGGATGGGCTCGCCGTTGCTCCAGGCTTCGCTCCACAGCTTCATCGGCAATCTCCGGCGCTCGGGCTACAGAACGGAAGGACCAGGAGGACTAGCGGCCTGTCGGGCTTGGGGCGTCGAAGCGAAATTTGGCCCCAGCGAGGACAGTTTTTGCCGGGTTTGCAGGCCCATAGCCAAAGCTATGGGACAAAAAGCCGGTGAAAAATGGACCGCTGCGGCCAAATTGCAGCCGGCGCTCCCCAAGCCCGACAGGCTCCTAGGGCCACTGGCGCGCGGGCTCACACGCCCCACAGCACCGGCACCTGGGCTTGCTGGGCGCGCCTGAGCAGGTCGACCATCGGCCAGAAGCGCTGGCGCAGGCCGATGGCCTCGGCTGCCCCGGCCGGGCCATCGGGCCTGTCATCGGCCAGGGCCTGGCGCGCCGCAGCACGGGCGGCGTCGTCGGCCGCCACCGCCTGTTCGATGGCCTGGATGGCCTGGGCCAGCGCGGCCGGCTCGATGATGCCCTGGGCCGCAGGCTCACGCCCCAGGGTGCGCATCAGCGCGTCGCCATTCGGGCCCAGCATCAGCACATCGCCGCCGGCCTTGCTCTTGAACTTGTAGATCATCGCGCCCTCCTGTGGCTGCCCTGTAGGCGGCCCTGCAGGCAGCCCCTGCGGCCACCGCTGCACGCATTGTCGTCTGCGGCTGCCCCGGGGCTGGCGGCGCAGGCCGCGCCTCAGCGCACCACCAGGGTCAGGCGCGGGCGCACCACCGCAGGGCGCTTGCCGCGCATGCGTTGCTCGAAGCTGGCCGCATCCAGCGCCGGCGCATACAGAAAGCCCTGGAACTCGTCGCAGCCCAGCTGGTGCAGAAAGGCCCGCTGCGGCTCGGTCTCGACGCCCTCGGCGATCACCTTCATGCCCATGGCCTGGGCCAGCTGCACCACCGCGCGCACGATGGCGCAGTCGCTCTCGTCGCCGGGCACGCCCTTGACGAAGCTGCGGTCGATCTTGAGCCGCTCGATGGGGAAGCGCTTCAGGTAGGCCAGGCTGGAGTAGCCGGTACCGAAGTCGTCGATCGCCAGGCGCACGCCCAGGCTGGCCAGGCGCGACAGGCGCACCAGCGCCTCGTCGGCATCCTGCACCAGGATCGATTCGGTCAGCTCCAGTTCCAGCAGCGCGCCGGGCAGCCCCTGCTCGCGCAGCACCGCCTCGACCCGGTCGATGAAATCGTCCTGCTGAAACTGCAGCGCCGACACATTCACCGACACCGGCATTGCCAGGCCGGCCTCGCGCCAGCGCGCGGCCTGGCGCACCGCCTGCACCAGCACCCAATCGCCGATGGCGATGATGAATCCGGTCTCCTCGGCCACCGGGATGAACTGACCGGGCGAGACCTCGCCCAGCTCCGGGTGGCGCCAGCGCAGCAAGGCCTCGGCGCCGATCAGCATGCCGCTGCGCAGGTCGATCTGCGGCTGGTTGTGCAGGCGGAACTGCTGGCTGGCCAGGGCCTGGCGCATCGCATGGTCCAGGCGCATGCGCTCGCGCATGTCGGCGTCCTGCTTGGCCTGATGGAAGCGGAAGCAGGCCCGCCCGCCGGCCTTGGCACTGCGCATCGCCGATTCGGCATGGCGGATCAACTGCTCGGCGTCGCAGCCGTCCTGCGGGTGCATGGCCACGCCGACGCTGCAGGTCAGGGTGAAGCTCAGGCCGTCGACGGTGCAGGTCTGCGAGACCGCGTCCAGCAGGCGCCGGGCGGCGGCTTCGGCTGCATGGCCGTCGGCGTCCAGCAGCACCAGCGCGAACTGGTCGCCGCCGATGCGGGCCACCACGTCGCCCTGGCGCGCCGCGGCGCGGATGCGGTCGGCGCAGCCCAGCAGCACCAGGTCGGCGCCGGCCTGGCCCAGGCTGTCATTGACCTGCTTGAAGCGGTCCAGGTCGAGCACCAGCAGGCCCAGCGCCGACTGGCGCCGGCCGGACTGGGCGATCGCGTCGGCCAGCGCCAGGGTGAGCTGGCTGCGGTTGACCAGGCCGGTCAGCGCGTCGGTGCTGGACAGGGTGTCGATGCGCTGGCCGGCCGCCACCAGCTCAGTATGGTCGCGGAAGGACCAGACCCGGCCCACCGGCCGACCCCGGCAATGCTGGGGCTGGGTGACCCGCTCGATGACCTGGCCCGAATGCAGGGTCAGGCGCTCGCTGGCCTGCAGCAGGGTGCTGTCCTGGATCGCGGCCAGGCGCTGGCTGTAGCCCAGCGGATCGACCACGCTGGCGCGCAGCCAGCCGAACACCGCCTCGTCCTGGCGCTCGACCAGCAGCGATTCGGGCAGGCCCCAGATCTGGGCAAAGCGGCGGTTGAAGGCGCGGATATGGCCCGCCAGGTCGGTGACGAGGATGCCGTCAGCGGTGGATTCAAGGGTGGCCTGCAGCTCGGCCACCAGCAGGTCGCGCTCTTCGAGCTCGCGGTGGGCCCGGCTGTTGTCCAGCAGCGTCACCAGGTAGGGCGGCGCCAGGTCGGCAGCCGCGCCGGCTGCGGCCGGTGGCGCCAGCGCCGCGGCCAGCGGGCGGATGCGGCGCAGCACATGCACCAGCTGGCCGGCGCCGTCGACCAGCAGGGTTTCGGAGTGCAGCGTTGGCGCCGGGCCGCTGCGGCCGGGCTCGCGCAGCTCGTGCCAGAAGGCCAGGTCCTCGGGCGCGGCGATCAGGCCCTCGGCGCCCTGGCCCAGCAGGTCGGCCTCGGCCAGGCCCAGCAATTGCAAGGCTTCGGCATTGACGGCCAGCACCTTGAATTGCCGGGCGCACACCAGCCAGGCAGGCTCGCCCCAGGCCCGCAACATGCGGCCCCAGGCGGCCAGGGCCGCATCGGCGTGGCCAGCGCAGGTCACGCTGCCTGCACGGAAGAATGTGCCAGGCCGGCAGCTGCCGGCGCGGGCCCCACCGGTTCGAAGAAATACACCATGCGCGGCCGCGGCGACAGGTAGTCGCGCACCGCGGCCGGCAACTGGGTGGCCTTGAGGCTGCGCCGGATGCCCAGATCGACCTGGCCATCCAGGTTGAGCAAGAGCGCGTCGTCGACCGGCACCCGGGTGTCGCAGACCAGCACCTTGGGCTTGAGCGGCCGCGAGGAATTGCAGCTCACCACCGAGGCGTAGCGGTCGTCGGTCAGCTGCACCAGCGAGCCCGGCGGGTAGACCCCCATCATGCGGATGAAGGCATTCAGCATGGTGGCGTCGAACTTGGTGCGGCTCTGCGCGAACATCGCCGACAGGGCCTCGTGCGGGGTCATCGAATGCGCGCTGTGGGGCGGATTGCACAGCTTGTCGTAGCGGTTGACCAGCGAGACGATGCGCGCGGCGGTGCTCATGCGGTCGAGATTGAGGCCCTGCGGGAAGCCGCTGCCGTCGACCATCTCGTGGTGCTGGGCCAGCACCGCCAGCGCGCCCTGGCTCAGGCCCATGCGGCGGCCCTGCGCCACGCCCAAGGCCACATGGCTGCGGTACAGCGCCTGGTCGGCCGGGTTGCGGCCGTCGTGCTGGCGTGCGCGCTCGGGCAGCTCGGCCTTGCCCACATCGTGCAGCAGCGCGCCGATGCCCACATCGAGCAGTTCGTCCTGTCCAAAGCCGAAGACCCGGGCCATCAACAACGAGATCACCGCCACATTGGTGGCGTGGCCGGCCACCGGGTCGCCGGCCACGCCGGACAGCACCCGCACGCACATCTCGCCGTCGACCATCATCTTGTCGAGCAGCCCGCGGGTCAGGCCTTCGGTGATGGCCAGGGTCTGCTGCGGCGCGTCGGCCAGCTGGGCCTGGGCGGCGTACCAGGCCTGGCCGGCCTCCTGGTATTGACGCTCGCATACTTGCTGGGCCAGGCGCTGGGCGGCCAGGGCCGGGGCGGCGGCGGCGTTGGCGTTGGCGTTGGCGTTAGGGGGCTGGGCCGCTGGCGGCACAGCGGCCAGGCCCA
>JANNZD010000538.1:0-1517 GCA_031410435.1 Betaproteobacteria bacterium
TGGGCCTCGGCCTGGCTGGCCGCGCCGGCCACGTCGACCCCGTCGATCAGCAGCCGGCCAGCGCTGGGTGGCTCGATCATCGTCAGCAGGCGGGCCAAGGTGCTCTTGCCGCAGCCCGATTCGCCCACCACAGCCAGGGTCTGGCCGGGCTGCAGCGTGAACGACACGCCGGCCAGGGCCTTGACCGTGGCCGGCGCACTGAACAGGCCGCGCCGCACCGGGTAGTGGCGGTGCAGGTCGTCGGCTTGCAGCACCGGCGCGCTGCCTGGGGGGCTGTCGCGCGCGGTCATGGCGCGTGGACCGGTTCGCTCGCCGGTACCGGCCGGCCCTGGCGCAGCGGCGTGAAGCACAGCGCCCGGCCCAGCGCGGCATCGGCCGGCGGTGGGGCGGCCTGGCACTGGGCCGTGGCATGGGCGCAGCGCGGCGCAAACAGGCAGCCCGGCGGCCGGTCGAACTGGCCGGGCACCAGCCCGGGGATGGCGGCCAGGCGTTTGCCATGGGCCTGTTCGGGCAGGGCCGCCAGCAGTGCGGCGGTGTAGGGGTGGTGCGGGTCGGCAAACAGGTCGGCGGCGCGGGCCGATTCGACCTGCCGGCCGGCGTACTGCACCAGCACCCGGTCGGCGGTCTCGGCCACCACGCCCAGGTCGTGCGTGATCAGCACCAACGCCATGCCACCGGGCCGTGCAGAGGGGCCGGCAGCGCCGCGCCGCAGCGACAGCAGCAGGTCCAGGATCTGGGCCTGGATGGTGACATCCAGCGCGGTGGTGGGCTCGTCGGCGATCAGCAGCCGGGGCTGGCAGGCCAGGGCCATCGCGATCATCACGCGCTGGCACATGCCGCCCGACAGCTGGTGCGGGAAGGCACTGGCGCGGCGCGCCGGGTCAGGGATGCCGACCAGTTCCAGCAGTTCGATCACCCGCTGCCGGCGGGCAGCGCGGCCCAGGCCCAGGTGGGCGGCCAGCGCTTCGCCGATCTGCCAGCCCACCGTGAAGCAGGGGTTGAGCGAGGACATCGGCTCCTGGAACACCATCGCGATGTCGCGGCCGATCAGCGCCCGCCTTTGTCTGGCCGACAGCGCGCGCAGGTCCTGGCCGTCGAAGGCCAGGCGCTCGGCCGTGACGGTGGCGGTCCAGGGCAGCAGGCCCATGATGGCCAGCATCGCCACCGACTTGCCCGAGCCCGATTCGCCGACGATGGCCAGCACCTCATCGGGCTGGACCTGCAGGTCGACGCCGTCGACGGCGGTGAAGGCGCCGTCGCGGGTGGCAAAGCGCACCGTCAGGCCGCGGATGTCGAGCAGCGGCTGGGCCATCAGGAGCGCCTCATCTTCGGGTCCAGCGCATCGCGCAGGCCGTCGCCGGCCAGGTTGATGGCCACCACGGTAACCAGGATGGCCAGGCCGGGCAGGGTCACCAGCCAGGGGTCGGAGCGGATGAACTCGCGCGCATCGGCCAGCATCGTGCCCCACTCGGCCGTGGGCGCCTGGGCGCCCAGGCCCAGAAAACCCAGCGCGGCGG
>JANNZD010000539.1:0-4266 GCA_031410435.1 Betaproteobacteria bacterium
AAGGTCAAGCGCATGTATGGCGTGCTGGAGCGTCAGTTCCGCCGCTACTTCGCCGAGGCCGAGCGCCGCAAGGGCAACACCGGCGCCAACCTCTTGTTCATCCTGGAATCGCGGCTGGACAACGTGGTCTACCGCATGGGCTTTGGCTCGACCCGGGCCGAATCGCGCCAGCTGGTTTCGCACCAGGCCATTCTGGTCAATGGCAAGTCGGTCAACATTCCGTCCTACCTAGTCAAGGCCGGCGATCTGATCGCCCTGCGTGAGAAGGCCAAGAAGCAATTGCGCGTGACCGACTCGGTCAAGCTGGCCGACTCCATCGGCATGCCCGACTGGGTTTCGGTGGACCAGACCAAGCTCGAAGGCGTGTTCAAGAAGGTCCCGGACCGCGACCAGTTCGGCGCCGAGATCAATGAATCGCTGATCGTCGAGTTGTACTCACGCTGATGCCGAAGCGGCACGCCGCGAGGTCGCGGCAGTGCCCATCCCTCGTGCCGGCTTGCCGGGCACGGTGCGAGGTGAATCCCGCCCGGCATGGTCCGTCAGCCTTATCGGTGTAACGAGCCGAGGGTATTGAGAGGAACAGGACTCGATGCAAACCAATCTGCTGAAACCCAAAGCCATCCACGTGGAGCCCCTGGGCCTGAACCGTGCAAAAGTCACGCTGGAGCCCTTCGAGCGCGGCTACGGACATACCCTGGGCAATGCGCTGCGCCGCGTGCTCCTGTCTTCGATGGTGGGTTATGCGCCGACTGAAGTCACCATCGCCGGCGTGCTGCACGAGTACAGCACCATCGACGGCGTGGCCGAAGACGTGGTGCACATCATGTTGAACCTGAAGGGCGTGGTGTTCCGCTTGCACAACCGCGACGAAGTGACGCTGGTGGTGCGCAAGGAGGGCGAAGGCCCGGTCACGGCCCAGGACATCCAGGTGCCGCATGACGTCGAAATCATGAACCCCGACCATGTCATTGCCCACCTGGCCCAGGGTGGCAAGCTGGACATGCAGATCAAGGTCGAAAAAGGCCGCGGCTACGTGCCCGGCAATATGCGCCGCTATGGCGACGAGCCGACCAAGTCGATCGGCCGGATCGTTCTGGATGCGTCTTTCTCGCCGGTGCGGCGGGTCAGCTATGCGGTCGAGAATGCCCGGGTCGAGCAACGCACCGACCTGGACAAGCTGGTCATGGAGATCGAGACCAACGGCGCAGTAAGCCCTGAAGAGGCGATCCGCTCGTCGGCGCAGATCCTGGTTGACCAACTGGTGGTGTTCACGGGCCTGCAACCCAACGAAGTGATGGGCGGCGGGCTGGGTGGTGGCCTCAACCAACCGGGCAAAGAGACCCACGACCCGATCCTGCTGCGCCCGGTCGACGAGCTGGAGCTGACCGTGCGGTCGGCCAATTGTCTGAAGGCCGAGAACATCTATTACATCGGCGACCTGATCCAGCGCACCGAAACCGAATTGCTCAAGACCCCGAACCTGGGTCGCAAATCGCTCAATGAGATCAAGGAAGTGCTGGCTTCGCGCGGTCTGACGCTCGGTGCCCGCCTTGAGAACTGGCCGCCCCAGGGCCTGGACAAGCGCTGACTTTCAGCCTCAACCAGCCGGGCCGCAGAGCCCGCGCGAACGCCCCAGTACCTGATACGGCTGGGGTTGCATAAGCAAAGGAAATCATCATGCGTCACCGTAACGGTCTTCGTAAACTCAACCGCACCAGTGAGCACCGCGCTGCGATGCTGCGCAATATGTGCGTGTCGCTGTTGCAGCACGAAGCGATCAAGACCACCTTGCCCAAAGCCAAGGAACTGCGCCGGGTTGTCGAGCCCCTGATCACGTTGGCCAAGACCCCGAGCCTGGCCAATCACCGCCTGGCGTTCAATCGTTTGCGCGACCGCGACATCGTGATGAAGCTGTTCAAGGAGTTGGGCCCGCGTTATCTGACCCGGCCGGGTGGTTACACCCGTATCCTGAAGATGGGTTTCCGGGTGGGTGACAACGCACCGATGGCCTTTGTCGAGCTGGTCGACCGCCCTGCGCTGGCCGCGCCCGCCGACGACGCCGCCCAGTAAGCTCGACCCTGGCCGCGAGCATGGTCAGATGATTGCCTTGCTTGCCAGGACGAAGCCAGCCTTGTGCTGGCTTTTTTGCGACCGTTTCACAGGCTGGCCGAACTTCTGGCGCCTTGGGCGGAACCTCGACCTGGTCGACGGATCATCATGAGGATGAGCGCAACGGTTTTGCAATTCAGGCTTGCTGCAGGCCGGCTTTGGACCAGCCTGCAGACCGGCTTTCGGACCATCCTGCGCGGCGGCATCTTGCTCGTCTTGCTGTCGTTGTCCTTAACCCGGACAGCCGGTGCCGCTGATGATTTTCTGGCACCGGAGATTGCCTTCAAGGTCAGCGCGGTCCTACTGGAGGGTGGCCGGGCAGAGGTGCTCTTGCGCATCGCGCCAGGCTATTACGTCTACCGCGATCCCTTCAAGTTTCTGGCCGAAGGCGCAAGCCTGGGCCCGCCGGAAATACCCGCCGGCAAGGTGAAGTTTGATGAAAACTTCCAGAAGAATGTTGAGACCTACCGGGGCGATCTGCGCATCTTTCTGCCCATCGTCTCGAGTGCCAGCCGCTTCAAGCTGACGGTGGTGTCACAGGGGTGTGCGGATGCGGGCCTGTGCTATCCCCCCATGTCGACCGACCTGATGTTAGACAGCGGGTCGCTGGTCAAGCCCGGGCAGGCCAGCACGCCGGCCAATGTGCAGTCCGCCGCTGCCGCCGTGGTGCCTGGTTTCGAGCAGGTGCTGCGTGAGGGCCGACTCTGGCGTGTGGTCGGCGCCTTCTTCGGTCTTGGCCTGTTGTTGACCTTCACGCCCTGCGTGCTGCCGATGCTGCCGATCCTGTCTTCACTGATCGTGGGTGTTGAACGGCAGCCCTCCCGCGGTCGAGGCCTGGCCCTGGCCGGCGCCTATTCGCTGGGTATGGCCCTGGTCTATACGGCGCTGGGGGTGGTTGCGGGCCTGGCCGGCGAGGGATTTGCGGCCACCTTGCAAACGCCCTGGGCGATTGGCGGATTTGCGCTGCTGCTTGCGGTGTTTGCGCTGTCGATGTTCGATTTGTACGAGCTGCGCATGCCGCAACGATTCACCGGGCAGATGACCAGCCATTGCAACCGGTTGCCACCGGGCCGTGTGCTGGGCGTGTTTGCAATGGGCGGCGTCTCGGCCTTGATCGTCAGCCCCTGCGTGACTGCGCCGCTGGCCGCAGCGTTGCTTTTCATCAGCCAGACCGGCGATGTCACGCTGGGGGCATCGGCATTGTTCGCGATGGCCATGGGCATGAGTGTGCCGCTGATGTTGCTGGGCGCCTCGGCCGGGCGTTGGGTTCCCCGAGCAGGGGCCTGGATGCATGGTGTGAAGCGGCTCTTCGGGCTGATGATGTTGGCCGTAGCGCTGTGGGTGGCGCAGCCCATCCTTCCGATCGCGGCGGTGATGGCGCTGTGGGGTGTTTTGTTGTTGGTCACCGGCTTTCTGCTGCAGCCCTTTTCCACCTCGACCCACCATCGCCACATTCTGCGCATTGCGCTGCAACGCAGCGCGGGATTGGCAGCGCTGGCCCTGGGTGTGCTGCAGTTGCTGGGCGCGGCGTCGGGGGGCAATGACCCCCTGCGTCCCTTGGCTCATTGGGGCAGTGCGGCGTCCCAGCAAACTGCTGCGGCTGCCATCACGTTCATGCCGGTGTCCAGTGTTGCAGGGCTGGATGCCGCGCTGGCGGCCGCGGCTGGGCGGCCTGTCATGCTGGATTTCTATGCGGACTGGTGTGTGTCTTGCAAGGAAATGGAACGATTCACCTTCCGCGACCCGAAAGTAGCCGCCCGGCTTCAACAGGCGGTGTTGCTCAAGGCAGACGTGACGGCCAACACCGACGAGCAACGCGCGCTGCTCCGGCGTTTCAGGCTCTTCGGTCCTCCGGGCACCGTGTTCTTCGATGCGCGCGGCGCCGAACTGCCCGGTGCGCGCGTGGTGGGGTTCCAGGCCCCAGACCGCTTCAGGCAGAGCCTTGACAGTGCCGGTCTCTGACTCGTTGGAAAGTGGAACCGAACAGCAACTGGCGCGGCGATCTGTCTGACCTTGCCGCCGCTGTCTTCAACCCGATGACTGCGAGTCTGTGAAAACAAGGTATACTTTTAGCTTCAGTCGCGGGGTGGAGCAGCCTGGTAGCTCGTTGGGCTCATAACCCAAAGGTCGCAAGTTCAAATCTTGCCCCCGCAACCA
>JANNZD010000540.1:0-4705 GCA_031410435.1 Betaproteobacteria bacterium
AACGGCATGCCGAAGTGCTCCAGCTCGTAGACCACCTTGCCGGCTTCGCGGCACATGAACTCGATCGCGTCCTGGTCGCCCAGCCAGTCCGAGCCCTTGATCGTGTCGTAGAAGTGGTAATGCCAGTTGTCCTCGGACATATTGCCCAGCGACGCGCCGATGCCGCCCTGGGCCGCCACGGTGTGCGAGCGGGTGGGGAAGACCTTGGACAGCACCGCCACGTTCAAGCCCGCGCGGGCCAGTTGCAGCGATGCGCGCATGCCCGAGCCGCCGGCCCCGACGATCACCACGTCGAAACGGCGACGCGCTACGGAATTAGAAGCCATGAGGATCAGCCTTCAAGCAAGAGAGCGGCAAGCAAACCAAGCGAACGCCACGGAACCGGCTCTGCCGGGCCGTCGGCGTTGCCCCCTTGAGGGGGCGCGCGAAGCGCGTACGGGGGTGGGTCAAGCTACAGTCTCCAGAGCACTTGCACAGCCCAGCCGGCACATCCCACCAGCCAGGCCATGGTGAAAACCTGCGCCAGCAGGCGCACGCCCACCGGCTTGATGTAGTCCATCCAGACATCGCGCATGCCTACCCAGGCATGCCAGGCCAACGACAGGATGACGACAAAGGTCAGCACCTTCATCCACTGGCGCGAGAAGATGCCGGCCCAGCTGTCATAGCCGATCGGGCCGCCGAAAATCACTTGCGCCACCAGGGCCAGGGTGAACAAGGCCATCAGCACGGCGGTGATGCGCTGGCTGAGCCAGTCGCGAAATCCGTAGTGCGCGCCGACGACCAGTCGCTTGCTACCGTAATTGACAGCCATGGGGTGTTTGCCTCTTGTGTTGGGGGGTCAGAACAGGCCGAACAGCTTGGCGCCCAGGGCGAGCGTCAGTACGATGCTGATGGCAAAAGTGGCCACGGCCGAGCTCTGCCCCTGCTGCTTGCTCACGCTGTGGGTGGCGTCCATCCACAGGTGGCGCACACCGGCCACGGCATGGTGCAGATAGGCCCAGATCAGGGCCAGCGCCACCAGCTTGACCACGAAGCCCGGCACAAAGCCGATGCCGGCGACAAAGGCGCTGGTGAAGCCGTCGTAGGACACCTCGGACGTGACGCTGGCGTCGAACATCCAGACGATGAAGGGCAGCAGGAAAAACATCATCATGCCGCTGGCGCGGTGCAGGATGGACACCAGCGCGGCCACCGGCAAGCGGTACTGCAGCGCCTCGATCAACCGCATATTGGCGCCAGGGCGCAGGCCCGGTCTGGTCTTGGAGAGGTCTGCCATGGGTGGGGGTCTCTTTGTAATTCGAATGAAACTGAATGAGTTTATTGCAACGCAGCAGACTTACCCGGACCTTGTGGCATCCCCGGGCCGGCACGGCGGCAAAGCGATGCAGCATCAATTCAACTCGTTGCGGTAGTAATGCTGCTGGGTGGTGTACAGGCCGCGGCGCAGTTCCACGGGCTGGTCGCCATAGGTGAAAGACAGGCGCTCGACGCTGAGCAGCGGGCTGCCGGCGGCCAAGCCCAGCAGTTCGGCCGTGCCGGCGTCGGCCGCCACCGCGCGGATTTTCTCCTCGGCACGGATCATGCGCACGCCGAAATCAGCCTCGAACATGCCGTACATCGGGCCTTTGTAATCGGCCAGGCGCTCGGCCGTCAGGCCCTTGAACAGCGCGCCGGGCAGCCAGATCTCGTCCAGCACCACCGGTTTGTCCTGGGCCAGCAGCAGGCGGCGCAGCTGCACCACCGCATCGCCGCTCTTGCCGCCCAGCATGCGTGCCACGTCGGCCGGCGCCCGGGTGCGGCGGCAGTCCAGCAGGCGCCTGGCCATGTCGCGGCTGCCACCGTCGTCCGGCATCAGGCGCAGAAAGCGGTACTGGATCTGCTGCTCGGCATGGGTGGCCACGAAAGTGCCCTTGCCCTGGCGGCGCACCAGCAGGTTGTCGGCGGCCAGCTCGTCGATGGCCTTGCGCACCGTGCCCTGGCTGACCTTGAAGCGCCCGGCCAGGTCCTGCTCGCTGGGTATCGCCTCACCCGGCTTCCACAGGCCGGATTGCAGCTCGCGCGTGATCAGGCTCTTGATCTGCCGGTACAGCGGGCTGAAGGCTGGCCCCGGGGCCACCGTGTCGGCGCCATCGGCGAGGGGCGAGGCGGGCGGGGCGGCGGGCATGGTGCGGGATTGCAGCACAAACAGGCCGGCACCGCCAAAGCTGTCTCGCAAAATCTGACAGATGTCTTATAGAAGACAGAAGACACAGGCCAACCCCCGTAACAACCCCTAGATTGGCCTACACTGCGCAGCGGCTCGGGTGACGCCCGGCCGCCGCGCCGGCCGGCCTGCCTGCGCGGCGGCCGGGCGGCGCCGGCGGGCCGGCCCAAACCCCCTGTCCCCGTCACCATCCTCCTGGAGCCTCCCATGAGCAAGAAGCCCGTTCGCGTTGCCGTCACCGGCGCCGCCGGTCAGATCGGTTATGCCCTGCTGTTCCGCATCGCCTCGGGCGAAATGCTGGGCAAGGACCAGCCGGTCATCCTGCAACTGCTGGAGGTGCCGGTCGACAAGGCGCAGGAGGCGCTCAAGGGCGTGATGATGGAGCTGGACGACTGCGCCTTCCCGCTGCTGGCCGGCATGGAGGCGCACAGCGACCCGATGAGCGCCTTCAAGGACACCGACTATGCGCTGCTGGTGGGTGCCCGCCCGCGCGGCCCCGGCATGGAGCGGGCCGACCTGCTGGCTGCGAATGCGCAGATCTTCACGGCCCAGGGCAAGGCCCTGAACGCGGTGGCCAGCCGCCATGTCAAGGTGCTGGTGGTGGGCAACCCAGCCAACACCAATGCCTATATCGCGATGAAGAGCGCGCCCGATCTGCCGCGCAAGAACTTCACCGCCATGCTGCGCCTGGACCACAACCGCGCGCTCAGCCAGATCGCCGCCAAGACCGGCAAGCCGGTGGCCAGCATCCAGAAGCTGGCGGTCTGGGGCAACCACTCGACCACCATGTATGCCGACTACCGCTTCGCCACCATCGACGGGGCCTCGGTCGCGGACATGATCAACGACCCCGTCTGGAACGCCGAGACCTTCCTGCCCACCGTGGGCAAGCGCGGCGCGGCCATCATCGCGGCGCGCGGCGTGTCGTCGGCGGCGTCGGCGGCCAATGCCGCCATCGACCACATGCGCGACTGGGCCCTGGGCACCCACGGCGCCTGGGTGACGATGGGCGTGCCCAGCAATGGCGAATACGGCATCCCCCAGGACGTGATGTTCGGCTACCCGGTCACCTGCGCCGGCGGCGAGTACAGCCTGGTCGAGGGCCTGCCGATCGACGCCTTCAGCCAGGAATGCATCAACAAGACCCTGGCCGAGCTGCAGGGCGAGCAGGACGGGGTCAAGCACCTGCTCTGACACCCACCCGCGGCCCCCATCGGGGGACTGCAGCGCAGGGGCTGGCCGGCACACAATGCCGCCAGCCCTTTTTCATTGACCGCCGCCATGCCACCCATACTGCCCGCCGCCGCCTTGCTGGACGAGGGCGACGCCACGCCCGACCTGCCGGTCTGCGACCACTACTGCGGCACCGAGCCGCGCATGAAAAAGGCCCTGGCCCTGCAGGCCGAACTGGGCCCGGTCTTCGACATCACGCTCGATTGCGAGGACGGTGCGCCCATCGGCGCCGAGGCGGCGCATGTGCGGCTGTGCGCGGCGATTGCGCTGTCGCCCGACAACCGTTTCGGTCGGGTGGGCGCCCGGGTGCACCCGGTGGACCACCCCAGCTTTGCCGACGATGTCGAGACCCTGGTGGGCCAGGCCGGCGACCGGCTGGCCTACCTGATGGTGCCCAAGCCGCGCCACCTGGCCGACCTGCAGCAGGCCATTGCCCAGATCGAGCGGGTGGCCGCCGCCCACGGCCGCGGCCTGGCGCTGCCGGTGCATGCGCTGGTCGAGACCCACGGCGCGCTGCGCGACGTTTTCGCGATGGCCGCCCTGCCCCGGGTGCAGAGCCTGAGCTTCGGGCTGATGGACTTCGTCTCGGCCCACCGGGGCGCGATACCGCAATCGGCGATGGGCGTGCCGGGCCAGTTCAGCCACCCGCTGGTGCTGCGCGCCAAGCTGGAGATCGCTGCGGCCTGCCACGCCGCCGGCAAGGTGCCCTCGCACTGCGTGGTGACCGAGTTCAAGGACGAAGAGGCCCTGGCCGACGCCGCCCGCCGTGCCAGCCGCGAGCTGGGCTACACCCGCATGTGGAGCATCCACCCGGCCCAGATCCAGCCCATCGTCGACGCCTTCGCGCCCACCGTGGCCGAGGTTGACGAGGCCATCGCCATCCTGCTGGCGGCCCAGGCCGCGCAATGGGCGCCGATCCGGCACACCCAGCGCGGGCAAGACCAGCTGCACGACCGCGCCAGCTACCGTTACTTCTGGCAGTTGATACAGCGCGCCCGCCGCACCGGGCAGCCGCTGCCGGTGGAGGCGCAGCTGGCCTTGTTCGGCGAGACGGCAGACTGATGGACCACTTGGGGCTCGGTGCGGACCTTGCTTGGTGGCCTTGAAGCAGGCATTCGACGAACTCGGCGTGAGCGCCAGGCTGGCCTGGCGTGTTCTGCTCCGTGTCCCCCGCCGCCGGCAAGAACTTGCCGACGGCTCCTCCTCTACCTGCGCAGAACACGCCAGACCACCCTGGCGCTCCGGCACCGCCGTGGCACTGGCGCT
>JANNZD010000541.1:0-3858 GCA_031410435.1 Betaproteobacteria bacterium
GGCAAGCGCCCGATGGTGGGAAACAACGTTTCTCACGCCAACAACAAGACCAAGCGTCGCTGGCTGCCCAATCTGCAGTACCGCCGTTTCTGGGTCGAGAGCGAGAACCGTTGGGTGCGTCTGCGCATCACCAACGCAGCATTGCGCCTGATCGACAAGGTCGGCATCGACCAGATCGTGGCCGACCTGCGCGCCAAACACGCGCTCTGATCGTCCAGTTCAACTGAAACGGGGAACACACCATGGCATCCAAAGGCGGACGCGAAAAGATCAAGCTGGAGTCCTCAGCGGGCACCGGCCACTTCTACACCACCAGCAAGAACAAGAAGACCACGCCGGGCAAGCTCGAATTCATGAAATTCGACCCCAAGGCGCGTAAGCATGTGCTGTACAAGGAAATCAAGCTGCGCTGACTGACTGGCGGGGCAACCTGCCACCCCAGTGCACCCATCAGCCCGCCCCTACTGGCGGGCTTTTTCATGGGCGAGCCGATACTGCAAATGATGAACACCCCACCCGCAAGTTTGGCACTGCGTGTGCAAACCGCCGTCATCAGCCTGCTGCTGGCGGCAGCCAGCCTGCCAGCAGGGGCCAATGACAGGCCGTTTGAGGCCGCCCGCACCGCCGTGTCAGAAGACGATGACCAGGTCTGGAGCTTTGAGGTCTGGGCCCGCCGCATCGGCACGGTGCGCAGCATCACCATCGAGCCCGACTACAGCTTTGACCCGGCCAACTCGATGCAGATCGAACTGACCCGCAAGCTGGACCGTTCTGGCCACGAGACCGGCCACGAGGTGGAGGTGGAATACAAGCATGTGTTCAACCGCCTGGCGCGTGACGGCTGGGGCTGGGCCCTGAGTGCAGCTGTCGGGGCGGAGCGCAACGGCACCGGGGCAACCACCACCACCCGCACGGCCACCGTGCGCCTGCCGGTATCGGTGGACCTGGGCCAGTGGACAGGCAGCAGCACCATCGCGCCGCTGCTGCACCTCAACATCGGCCTGCACAAGGCCAGCGAGGCGCGCCGGGTCGTCAGCAACGCCGTGGCGCTGGAGCAAACCCTGTTCAAGCGCAGCCTGCTGTTTGCCGAATGGGCGCGTGAGGGTGACCAGCGTGTGGCCGAGCTGGGTTTGCGGCATTGGCTGCAGAAGGAAAAACTGGCCCTGGACATCGCCTGGCAACAGCGCTGGGCACCGGGTGAGCGTGCCGTGGGCTGGGTGGCCGGCATCGGCTGGTACGACCTTTAAGCCACCGGCCTGACGGCCAGCACGGCGGCAACAGGCAACAAAAAAGGCCCCGAAGGGCCTTTTTGTTGTGCTGTCAAGCTGCGTGACGGGTGCTCAGGCGTGCGCTGCGCGCAGCTTGATGGAGAACTGCTCCAGCGCCTCGATGCCACTGCTCTCGGCCTTTTTGCACCAGGCTTGCAGGTCCACCACCAGTTGGTCTGCGGACACGTTGGTGCGGGTCCAGAGCAGGCGCAACTCTTCACGCATGGCCACCAACTTGGCCAGCTTGGGGCTGTCGTTCACGGCGGTGGCCAGCTGCGGCAGCACGTTGGCGGGGATCTTCTCGGCGTCGCGGTGCAGCCAGCGCTGGGCCAACTTCATCTCGGCCAGGTTGGCGCTGCCCTGGGCTTTGACGCGGGCCAGCTCAATGCTGCAGGCGGCACGCAACTCATTGGCGTATTTGGCCATCACCTCATACCGGTTGGCGATGATCGCCTCCAGCGTGTGGGCATCGGCCTGTGGGCGCACAGCCCCCAGTTTGAGCTGCGGCGCGGTCTTGCGCACCTTGGCCCAGCCCACCATTTCCATCGCCCGGATGTAGCCCCAGGAGATATCAAACTCAAACGGCTTGACCGAGAACTTGGCCGAGGTCGGGTAGGTGTGGTGGTTGTTGTGCAACTCTTCGCCGCCGATCAGGATGCCCCACGGCGACACATTGGTGGATGCGTCAGCCGCTTCGAAGTTGCGGTAGCCCCAATAGTGGCCGATGCCGTTGATGATGCCGGTGGCCATCACCGGGATCCACAACATCTGCACTGCCCACACCGTCAGGCCGATGGCACCAAACAGCGCCAGGTCAATGATCAGCATGACGCCCACGCCCTGCCAGCTGTAGCGGGTGTAGAGGTTGCGCTCGATCCAGTCGTCGGGCGTGCCCTTGCCATATTTGTCAATCGTCTCCATCACTTTGGACTCGGCGCGGTACAGCTCCACACCGGTCAGCAGCAAGGCCTTGATGCCGCGGGTCTGCGGGCTGTGCGGGTCTTCTTCGGTCTCGCATTTGGCATGGTGCTTGCGATGCACCGCGACAAACTCCTTGGTGACCATGCCGGTGGTCAGCCACAGCCAGAAACGGAACAGGTGCGACGGGATGGGATGCAAATCCAGCGCCCGGTGGGCCTGCGCCCGGTGCAGAAAGATGGTGACCGAGCAGATGGTGACGTGGGTCATCAGCAGCGTGACCAGCAACACCGTCCAGCCCCCCGCACTGGCCCACAGGCCATGGGCCAGCAGGTCAAGCACCGAGGCGGAGATCGTCGAAATGAAGTCCATAAATCCTTCTGGCGCGCCGCAAACTCACGGCAATTGATCAATTGTAAGTGCAGTACCCCGTTGCGCAGACGTGGAAACTGCTTAGGGACGCACCCTCAGTTCCCCAGATGCGTCCGGTTTGCGCTGGCGCAATGGCCGAGCGGGTGATCGGGCGCGAAATCAACGCCGATCAACGCCGATCAACGCCGAGCAGCGCCAATCAACGCCGCTGCCACACCGCGCCAAAAAACCCATCGGTGGCGTGCTGGTGGGGCCACAGCCGCAGGTAGCCGTCCTGCACCAATTCAACCGCCCGATCAACATGCGCGGCGGCCAGCGCGTCTTGGGCCGGCAGCTTGATGAAATCAGGATGCGCCGCGCCAAAGGCTTCGGCGATGCCTTCGTTCTCCTCACGCAACAGGCTGCAGGTGGCATACACCAGCCGGCCCCCGGGTTTCACCAGGCGGCAGGCGCTGCCCAGGATGGCGGTCTGCTTGACCTGCATCTCGGCCACCGCCTGGGGCGACTGCCGCCATTTCAGGTCGGGGTTGCGGCGCAGCGTGCCCAGGCCCGAGCAGGGGGCGTCCACCAGCACCCGGTCGATCTTGCCGGACAGGCGCTTGATGCGCTCGTCGCGCTCGTTGGCGATCTGCGCCGGGTGCACATTGGACAAGCCGCTGCGCGCCATGCGGGGTTTGAGCGCCGCCAGCCGGTGGCCCGAGGTGTCGAAGGCATACAAGCGGCCGGTCGAGCGCATTGCCGCACCCAGCGCCAGCGTCTTGCCGCCCGCGCCAGCGCAGAAATCAACCACCATCTCGCCGCGTTTGGCATCCACCAGCAGCGCCAGCAGTTGGCTGCCTTCGTCCTGCACCTCGATGTCGCCGCGCACAAAAGCATCGATCTTCTGCAGCGCGGGCTTGCCCGGCACCCGGATGCCCCAGGGTGAAAACGGCGTGGGCGCCACCCGCAGCCCGGCCTGGTTGAGGATGGACAGCATGTCCTCGCGCTTGGCCTTGAAGATGTTGACGCGCAAGTCGAGCGCCGCCGGCTCGTTGAGCGCCGCCACCAAGGGCCAGAAGGCCGCGTCACCCAGTTGGCTGCGCAGCGCCGAGGCCAGCCAGTCGGGCAGGTTGTGGCGCAGCTTGTCCGAGAAGCCGTCGGGGTCGACCGACTGCACCTGCTGACGCCAATGCTGCTCGTTGGGGCCGACCGCGCCCTTGAGCAAATTGCTGTCGCCCGACCAGGCCAGGATGGCCAGGCGCCGCTCCAGCGCGCCAGTGCCGCTCTGGGCCTGGTGCTGCAGCAAGGGGCGGCGGCGCAA
>JANNZD010000542.1:0-4452 GCA_031410435.1 Betaproteobacteria bacterium
GGCGTGGGTCATGGGCTGTCTCCGGGCGGCAGGCTGGCAGCCTGCCATGGCAACGTGAAACCGAACAGCGCGCCTTGCCCTGGATCAGACTGCACCCACATCCGGCCGCCAAAGTGTTCCACGATGCGTCGGCTGATCGGCAGGCCCAGGCCGGTGCCCTGGGGCCGGTGCAGCGCGTCGCCGCCCTGGCGGAACTTCTCGAAGATCAAAGCCTGCTGCGCGGCCGGCACGCCCGGGCCGTTGTCCTGCACCGTCACGGTCAGGCCGTGGGCATCGGCCGCCAAGGCCACCTGCACCCGGCCCTGCTGGTCGGGCAGAAACTTGGCGGCATTCGACAGCAGGTTCAGCAGAACCTGCAGCAAGCGGTCTTCGTCGGCCTGCAGCGGCGGCACGGCCGCCGGCAGATCGGTGCTGAGCGTGGCGCCGCGGGTGTGGAACAGCTCGGCGGTGGTCAGCACCGCGCGCTCGATCAGCGCCCGCATGTCGACCGCGCTGCTGCGCCACTCGCCATGGCCGGCCTCGATCTTGGCCATGTCCAACACCTGGTTGACCAGCCGGGTCAGGCGCTCGGTCTCGGCCACGATGATGGCCAGAAACTGCTGGCGCTGGGCGAGGTCGATGTCGGGGTCATCGACCATCATCTCGGACAGGGCCCGGATCGAGGTCAGCGGAGTGCGCAATTCATGCGTCACCGAGGACATGAAATCGTCCTTCAGGCGGTCCAGGCCGAGCAATTGCTCATTGGCTGCGCGCAGCTCGGCGCCGGCCTGCGCCAGGGCCTGGGCCTGCACCTCCAGGGCTTGCGAATGGGCGCGCAGCTGCGAGGCCTCATCGACGATGCGCATCACCTCGATCATGCCCAGCGGCTCTTCATCCACCGTGGCGGCCACCATCACCCGGGCCGACGCGCTGCCGATGGCGCCGGCCAGCTCGGTCTCGACAAACAGCACCAGGCGGGCATCGGCCGGGATCTGGCCGGTCTCGGCCAGGCCCAGGCCCTGGGCATGGCGCAGCAACAGCTGCTCGCAGCGCTGCGCGCCGACAAAGCGCGCCAGCAGCACCTGCAGGTCGGCCAGGCGGGCCTGGCCGCGCCAGAACACCGGGGCGGCGCTGCCGCTGGGCGCAGCGTCGCGCAGGAACACATCGACGAAGAGCAGCGCCTGGCTGGCCTCGCGGGCCGACGGCTGCTGCCACAGCGACACGCCGGCATAGGCCCCCAGGTTGACCAGCAGGCTCCAGACCAGCGAATGGGTCAGGCCGTCCATGCCGGCCAGGCCGAATAAGGCCTCGGGCCGCAAAAGCGCGATGCCCCAGGGGCCCTGCTCGACCCAGCCCTGGCCCAGCCAGCCCGACTTGGCCAGCGACGGCCCCATCAGCGTGTAGGCCCACAGCCCGAAGCCGGCCAGCAGACCGGCCAACGCGCCGTTGCGGGTGCCACCCTTCCAGTACAGCCCGCCCAGCAGGGCAGGCGCAAACTGCGCCACCGCGGCAAAACTGATCAGGCCGATGCTGACCAGCGCATGGGCCTCGCCGGCCAGCCGGAAATAGAGGTAGCCCAGCAGCAGCATCACCGCGATGGTGCTGCGCCGGATGCCCAGCAGCAGGCCCGTGAGGCTGGCGCCAGAGCGAGCGCCAAAACGCCGGCTGCGCAGCAGCAGCGGCATCACCAGATCGTTGCAGTCCATGGTGGACACCGCGATGGTCTCGACGATCACCATGCCGGTGGCCGCCGACAGCCCGCCGACAAAGGCCGCCAGCGCCAGCAGCGGCTGGCCGTGCAGCAGCGGCAGGCTCAGCACGAAGCCGTCGGCCTGGGCCACCGTGCCGGCACCCAGCAGCAGGCCGCCCAGCGCGATCGGCAGCACAAACAGGTTGATCAGCAGCAGGTAGAGCGGAAAGGCCCAGGCCGCGCGCTTCAGGTGCTGCTCGTCGACGTTCTCGACCACCATCACCTGGAATTGGCGCGGCAGGCACACCACCGACAGCATGGCCAGCAGCATCAGCGCCAGCCACTGGTCCACCGCGAAGCCACCCGCCCCGCCCGCCGGTGCCAGGCGCAACAGCGGCGCCAGCGCCGGCGCGGCGCGCGCCTGGGCAAACAGGTCGGCCGGGCCCTGGAACAAGCCCCAGACGACGAACACCCCCACCGCCAGAAAGGCCAGCAGCTTGACCACCGACTCGAAGGCGATGGCCGCCACCATGCCCTCGTGACGCTCGGTGCGGTCATGGTGGCGGGTGCCGAAGGCCATCGTGAAGCCGGCCAGCAGCAAAGCCATGTACAGCGTGCTGTCGCGCCACCAGGGCTGCGGCGCGGCTGCGGCCTGGCCCAGCGGGGTGGTCAGCAGCGCATAGCCGCCCGACACTGCCTTCAGCTGCAAGGCGGTGTAGGGCACGATGCCCACCAGGGTGATCAGGGTCACCAGCCCGGCCAGCAAGGGGCTCTTGCCATAGCGGCTGGCGATGAAGTCGGCGATCGAGGTGATGCGGTAGGTCTTGGCGATGCGGATCATCTTGCGCACCACCATCCAGCCCAGTACCAGACCCAAGGTGGGGCCCAGGTAGATCGGCAGGAACCACACCCCCCCCGACGCCGCCCGGCCGATGCTGCCGAAGTAGGTCCAGGCGCTGCAGTAGACCGCCAGCGACAGGGTGTAGACCCCGGGGTTGCCGATCCAGGACCGCCCGCCGGCCGCACGCCGCTCGGCCAAGAAGGCCACGACGAAGAGCAGGCCCAGGTAGGCCAGCGCGGTGAGGATGACCAGCGGCGCGCTGAGCACGGGACTAGGCTTGCGGGCGCTCGAGCACCCAGGCCACCGCCGCAATCAGGACAACCCAGACCACGAACATCATCGTGGGCAACAACGGCAGGCCGGCCAGCGTGATGTCCACGTCCCAGAGCATCAGCAGCGGCCAGCCCAGCAGCACCCAGCCCGCAAAGTACACGGCCACCAAACGCTGCGCATCCAGGCCCTTGAACAACTTGCTCTCCTCGCTGCGGGCACTTTTGGCCCAGGCTCGACACAGGCCATTGTGGACGGTGGTCTGACCGGGGACTGACAGGCCGCGCCGGGCTGGCGTGCAAGCTTGGTGCAAGCAGACGGTCAGCCCTTGGTCAGCCGCGCGCCGCAGACTGCCTACCTGTCCGAACCAGGGTGGCCATCCATGCCGGCCCCACCCGCTGCAAGGGACGACGCCTTTCGAGGAGCACAGCAATGAGCAATGACGTGGTGGCCCGCATCCGGGCCAATCCCAAGTACCAGGAGTTGCGCAGCAAGCGCAGCAGCTTCGGTTGGTGGCTGACGCTGCTGATGATGGTCGTGTACTACGGCTATATCGCGCTGATCGCCTGGAACAAGCCCTTCTTGTCCCAGCCCTTGGGCAGCGGCGTCACCACCATCGGCGTGCCCATCGGCATGGGCGTGATCATCTTCACCATCGTGATCACCGGCATCTACGTGCGCCGGGCCAACGGTGAATACGACCGCCTGACCCGCGAAATCCTCGAGGATGTGTCCAAATGAGCCGCACACTTCAAACGCTGGGCGCGCTGATCGCCCTGCTGGCCAGCGGCGCCGCGCTGGCCGCCGGTGCCGACCTGGGCCAGGCCGCCAAGCAGGCCACCAACTGGACCGCCATCGGCATGTTCGGCGCCTTCGTGGCCGGCACGCTCTACATCACCAAGTGGGCGGCGTCCAAGACCAAGAGCGCAGCTGACTTCTACACCGGCGGCGGCGGTATCACCGGCTTCCAGAACGGCCTGGCGATCGCCGGCGACTACATGTCGGCGGCATCCTTCCTGGGCATCTCGGCGGCCGTGATGGCTGCGGGCTACGACGGCCTGATCTACTCGATCGGCTTCCTGGTGGGCTGGCCGGTGATCACCTTCCTGATGGCCGAGCGCCTGCGCAACCTGGGCAAGTTCACCTTTGCCGACGTCGCCGGCTACCGCTTCAAGCAAGGCCCGATTCGCGCCTTTGCCGCCAGCGGCACGCTGGTGGTGGTGGCCTTCTACCTGATCGCCCAGATGGTGGGCGCGGGCCAGTTGATCAAATTGCTGTTCGGCCTGGAATACTGGATGGCGGTGGTGATCGTCGGCGCGCTGATGATGGTCTATGTGCTGTTCGGCGGCATGACCGCCACCACCTGGGTGCAGATCATCAAGGCCTGCTTGCTGCTGGCCGGCGTGACCTTCATGGCCATCATGGTGATGTCGCAGTTCGGTTTCTCGCCCGAGGCGCTGTTCGCCAAGGGCGTGGAGGTCAAGACCAAGATCGCCCAGAACGGTGGCAAGACCTCGGAGGAGGCCGCCAAGATCGGCCTGGCCATCATGGGCCCGGGCGGCTTCATCAAGGACCCGATCTCGGCCATCAGCTTCGGCATGGCGCTGATGTTCGGCACCGCCGGCCTGCCGCACATCCTGATGCGCTTCTTCACCGTGCCCGATGCCAAGGA
>JANNZD010000543.1:0-1612 GCA_031410435.1 Betaproteobacteria bacterium
CGCAGCGGTCAGCCGCGGCAGCAGATCACTGGCCAGGGCCTTGCCCAGTTCAACCCCCCATTGGTCGAAGCTGTTGATACCCCAGACCGCGCCGCTGGTGAACACCCGGTGCTCGTAGAGCGCGATCAGTGCGCCCAGTGCCGACGGCGTCAGCCGGTCCAGCAGCAAGGTGGTGCTGGGCCGGTTGCCGGGGAAGGTGCGGTGGCGCGCCAGCGTGGCCGGGTCCAGCGTGGCGCTGGCAGTGGGCGCCTTCTCAGCCATCGCGGCCTCGGTGCTCTTGCCCAGCATCAGCGCAGCGCCCTGGGCCAGGCAGTTGGCCAGGGCCTTGGCCTGCAGGTCGGGGTAGGGGTGAGTGGGGGTCTTGACGGCGATGAACTCCACCGGGATCACGTCCGTGCCCTGGTGCAGCATCTGAAAGTAGGCATGCTGGCCATTGGTGCCGGGCTCACCCCAGACCACCGGGCTGCTGGCATAGGCAAGGGGCTGGCCGTGCTGGTCCACCTGCTTGCCGTTGCTCTCCATCTCCAACTGCTGCAGATAGGCCGGCAGGCGCTTCAAACCCTGGTGGTAGGGCGCCACGCTGCGGCTGGTGAATTGGTGGAAGTTGCGGTACCAGACATCCAGCAAGCCCAGTTGCACCGGCAGGTTGGCCTCCAGCGGGGCACTGGCAAAGTGCTGGTCCATCGCATGCGCGCCGGCCAGCAGGGCGCGGAAGTGGTCGCTGCCGATGGCGATCGCGATGGGCAGGCCGATCGCGCTCCACAGCGAGTAGCGCCCGCCCACCCAGTCCCAGAAACCGAAGGTGGTGTGGATGCCGAAGTCGGCCGCGGCCTTCAAATTGGTGGTGGCGCCGACGAAGTGGCGGCCGATGTCGGTGCCGCCATGGGCGATGAACCACTCGCGCGCCACCGCCGCATTGGCCATGGTCTCTTGCGTGGTGAAGGTCTTGCTGGCGATGATGAACAGGGTCTGCTCGGGCTTGATGCGCCGCAGCACCGGGGCGATGTCATGGCCGTCGACATTGGAGACGAAATGCATCGTGATGCCCGGGTGGGCAAAGGCGTCGAGCGCCGGCACCACCATCTGCGGGCCCAGGTCAGACCCGCCGATGCCGATGTTGACCACATGCCGGATGCCGCTGGCGGTGGTGTCGCGCACCGCCTCGGCAAATTCCAGCAGGCGGTCGAGCACGCCGTGGACCTCGTCGGAGAAGGGGCCGGCACCGCGCGGTGCCCGCAGCGCGGTGTGCAGCACCGCCCGACCCTCGGTGGTGTTGATGGCCGCGCCGGCCAGCATCGCGTCGCGCCGGGCCGCCAGGCCCACCTCGCGCGCCAGCTCGGTCAGCAGCTTGCGGGTCTTCAAATCCCACAGATTCTTGGACAGGTCGGCAAACACCTCGGGGGCCTGCAGCGACAAGCCCTCGAAGCGCTGCGGGTCGCGCCCGAAGGCCTCGCGCAGGTCAAGGTCGCGGCCATGGGCCTGGTAATGGCCCTGCAGCGCGGCCCAGGCGATGGTGGTGTCACAACGCGGGTGGTCCATCTCACATTCCTTCGATCAAGGCATCGAGCTTGGCCGAATCGCCGGCAAAGGCGCGGATGCCCTCGGCCAGCTT
>JANNZD010000544.1:0-8717 GCA_031410435.1 Betaproteobacteria bacterium
GCAAAGCGCACCTGCTCGAACAGGTTGCTGCCGGGCCGCCAGGTCGAGACCTGGGCCAGCGATTGCATCAGGCTGTAGGCAAAGGGCGAATGGCCGTCCTTGCCGCTGTCGAACACCGGCTCATTGCCACCCGAGCTCATCACCACCGCAGCGCGCCGGCTGAGCAGGGCCCCCGGATCCTGCGCCGCAGAGGTTGCGCGGATGCGCTCGCCGGTGACCAGGCCGCCCGAGAAACAGCTGTCGGAGATCATCGCCGACTGCGAGGCCGGCAATTGGCGCAGCACCCGGTCGATGTCGGCATTGGCGATCCAGGTCTCGGGCCGGGTGGGATCGGCGTCGGCCGCCTGCCAATAACCCTGGCCGGTCTTCTCGACCAGCTCGCCGTGGCCGGCGTAGTACAGCACCACCGAATCGGCCGGGCCGACCTCGGCCGTGAGCTGGTTGAGCACCCGGAAGATGGTGGCACGGTCGGGGTTCTCCAGCACCACGGTCTCGTAGCCCAGGTGGGTCTCGAGCGCATCGGCCACCGCCCGCGCATCCTTGACCGCATTGCCCAGGCGCGGGATGCGGGCATCGCTGTACTGGTCGATGCCAATCAGCACCGCGATCTTGCGCTGGATCTGCGGCAGGCTCGCGGCCTTCACGCCGCGCCGCAGCGGCAGCCTGACCACCGAGACCGGTGCCAGCGCCACCGCCTGGGCCGGCGCCGCCGGCGGGGCGGCAGCGGCCGCTGGTGCGGGCGCCACCGGGGCGGCAGCCGGCTGCGGGGCGGTGGCGCCCGCCGGGCTGGGCAGCACCGGCACCGCCACCGGCGCCTGCTCCACCACCCGGGCGTTCGAGATGGCCAGGCCCTGGGTCGCGGTGGTGATCATCAGGCATTGGCCGCTGGTGGCCTGCTGAGCGGTGGCGCAGCCCGGGGCATCGGCCAGCGACGGGTTCTGCTCCAGCCGCGACAGGGCCTGCTGGAATATGGCCTTCTTGTACTGGTCGCGCGCGGCCAGCACCGAGGCCAGGGTCTCTTGCGACATATTGGCCAGGTCCAGGCTGACGAAGGCCTGCTTGTCACCGCCCACGCCCGGCAGCACGGCCTGCACCACATCCAGGGCACGGCCGCTGCCGGCCGAGGTGACGGCAGGGGGCAGCACGACCATGGCCAGGGCGCTGACCTGGGCGCTGGCCACCTCCTGGGGCGGCGCCAGCACCACCGGCGCCGCCACCAGGGTCAAGGCACCGGCGTTGGACGGCGCCTGGCTGAACCCATAGTTGGCCGCGCTCAGCCCGCTGCCGTCGATGGCATAGCGCCCGGGCTCGCTGGCCGGTGTGGCCGGCGTGGTGAAGGCCAGGCTGCCGGTGGTGGCGCTGGCCAGGGTCTCGCCGGCCACCAGGCCGCTTACCCGGCCGGTGAAGGCCGGCAGCGGGCTGCCGCGGGTGGCGCTGGCCGGATCGGCCCGGTAGACCAGGGCGGCCGGGGTGATCGACGCACTGAGCACAGTCGAAGCCGATTCGGACAACCGGTAGTTGCCCGCATCGGCACCGCCGAGGCTGTAATTGTCGACGCTCACGGCCTTGGCCGTGCCGACGTTCTTGTCGGCGAACTGCGCGCTGGCGCGACCCACCACCGCGTCCGCGCCCAGCACGCCGGTCAGCGCAAACCCGGTGACCTGGCCGAGCGTGCTGCCGTCGTAGACCTTGTCGGCCACCCCGTTGGCACTGATGCCCAGGTCACGGGGCGTGATATGGCCGCGGGTGGTGGCCGACGCGACCTCGTAGTTGGCTGCGTCGGCGCCGGCCAGTGCCACGCCGCTGAGCTGGACCAGCTTGTTGTCACCCACCCGTTTGTCGGCAAAGCTGCCGCCGCTGGCCGACACGCTGACCCGGTCCTCGCCCACCAGGCCGCCCAGCGCCAGCGCCAGGCCGTCCGGCAGGGTGGCTGCGGTGTTGCCGTCATAGACCTTGCTGGCCAGCGGGCTGCCGGGCGTCTGGCTGATCGTCAAGCCCTTGGGCCGGATGCTTGCAGCAGCAACCAGGTCGGGCAGGCTGGCCTCGTAATTGCCAGCGTCACTGCCGGACAAGCTCAGCTGGGTCAGCGTCACCCGCTTGCCGCTGCCGGCGTGCTTGCTGTCGAACTGCGCCGTGCCTATCGGTGTGACCTGGTCGCCACCCACCAGGCCGGCCAATTGCACGCCCGACACGCTGGCCGAGGTGTTGCCGTCATAGACCTTGTCCTGGGCGCTGAAGCCGGTCACGCTCAAGACCTTGGCGTCGATGCGGCCGACCAGGCTGGCGCTGTCAAAGCGGTAGCCGTACACCGGCGCGCCGTTCTCGTCGACGATGCCGGTGCCGCCGCTGGTGGGCTGCAGGGACAGCGGCTTGTTGCGCCCGACCTGCTTGCTGTCGGCATGCCAGCTGCCCGAGACCGTGTCGCTGCCGGCCAGGCCGCTCACCGCCAAGTCCAGCGCCGGCAGGTCGAACAGGTCGCTGCCGTCATAGCTGCGGCGCGCCGTGCCGTCGAGAAACAACACCGGCTGCTGGGCAAACAGGATGCCGTTGCCGCCCTGCGGCAGCGCCGGGTCGGCGGCACTGACACCGTAGGCCCGGTAATCCGGCCGCAGGCCGCCGGGTTGGAAGAAGCTCTCGCCATTGTCAGGCGACGCGGCGAACAGCAGCCAGCGGCCGTTGGGGGCACTCAGCGCGTCGGCGCCCGAGAAATTGGCGAAACCGGCCAGGCTGCCCCCCTCGGCACCCTGCATCACGATGGCATCGCCGGCCGCGTCCGAGCGCAGTTGCGCGCCGCTGCCGATCACCACCTGATGGGCGGTCAGCACCAGCTTGCCGCCGCTGACCAGGCGGGCGGCTGCCGTGCCCGCCTGATCGCCATCGGCCAGCGCCTGGCGGTCGGGCAGCGCCTGGCCTGGCTGTAGCTGCGCACTCTGCGGCGGCAAGCTGCCATCGGCCGGCAGCGCAAAGTCGGACACCCCGATGCGGAAATGCCCGGCATTGACCTGCACCGTGGTGTTCTCACCGAACAGCAGCTGGGTGCGCTCGCCGCTGGCGCCAATGCTGATCACGGCGCCGGCCAGTTCGACCTGGCTGGGGCTGCCGCCCACCGATGCCGCGTCGATGGCCAGGGTGCCGGTGGCCGTCAGCGCCGCCGGCCCGCCGGTCGGCAGGCGCACCTCGCCCGACAGCTTCAGGCCGCCCTGGGCGTCCAGCCGCAACTGGCCGCCCTGGCCGGCGTCAATGAAGCCAGCGGCGCTGCCGGCCGCCAGGATGCCCAGGTCGCCATTGACCGAGTCGTCCACGCCCGACACCTGGATGCTGGCGCCGCCCAAGGCCACCAGCTTGGCGCTGGCCCCGCGGATGCCCACCCCGAAACGCCGCAGCACCGGCAGGCCGGATTGGCTGAAGCGCGGCCCCTCGCGCGACGTGCCGGTGATGGACAGGCTGGCCTCGCCAGGCTGGTCAGTCACACCCACCCGCAACTCACCCAGCAGGTCCACGCCGGTGGGCAGGCTGTTGTCGCGGTAGGTGCCCGAGTAGGCATCGCCGCTGATGCTGAGGGATTGGCTGGCCGTGACCAGGCCGCCGGCGAGCTTGACGCCGGTGCGGCTGTAGTCGCCATCGCTGTCGACGCTGCCGCGCAGGCGGATGGCGCGCCCGGTCAGGGTGCTGCCGTCGGTCAGGGCGATGCCCGACGCGGCGGCCTGTTCGGCCACGCTGTGGCCGCTCATCGTGATGCTGCCGTCGCCCACGTCCAGGGTCGACGCGGCCACCAGGATGCCGTCGCGCAGGCCGGTGGCGTCGCTGGCCACCGCGCCCAGATTGGTGTTGCTGCAGGCATTGCGGCCACAAGCGAAGACCGCGCCGCCGATGTCGAGCCGGCCGCCCCGCAGCAGCAGGCTGGACGAACGGATCGCCACCGCACCGCCGATATCGCTGGAATCCGCCTGGTCGCCGACCCGGCGGCTGTCGGTGCCCGCCAACAGGCTGAGCGACAGCGCCGCGCCGTCGCTGCGCACGGTCGAGAAATCGATGGTGATGTTGCGCTGGGCGCTCAGGGTCAGGCTGACCGGGCTGGTTGGCGCGGGCCTGAGGGTGGCATTGAGCATGCGGATATCGCCCTGCCCGCCCGACCCGCTGCTGGTGCTGACGCTGACATTGTTGTTGCCATTGAGTGCCGCCTCGAGCGTGGCCGTGCTGAGCACCGCCACATTGCCGGTGCTGCGGAAGTCCGGCCCACCGCTGACCCGGCTGTCGCTGGCATCGCTGGTGATCACAAGATCATGCGGGTCGAGCAGCCACTGGCCGTTGCGCCCGGCCGGGGCATCGGTGCGCACCGATGCCGGCCGCGCGTCCAGCCAGCCACCCGAGGTCTCGATGAAGCCGCCGTCGCCACCCGGCGCACCGCCGCGCGCGCTCAGGCTGCCGTAGGCGCGGGTGGCCTGGTCGCTCCACAGCACGATCAAGCCGCCGTTGCCGCGGCCATTGGCATCGGCCCGCACCTGTGCGCCGGACGCCAGGTAGACCGCCTCGGCATTGCGCAGCCGGGCATCGCGCCCCTGCAGGCCGCCGCCGACATGTACCGCCCCGCCGGCCGCGCCGGACGCATCGACCAGCGCACCGTCGAGCAACCCCACCTGGCGCCCCAGCAGGGTGATGCCGCCACCCGCGCCGGCGCTGCCGGTGGCCGAGATCAGGCCGGCCGCCAGCAGGCTGCCGCTGCCGCCGTCGATCGTCACCTGGCCCCCGGCGCCGCCGCTGGCACTGGTGCGGCTGGCCTCGGTCAGGCTGACGCCCTGGCTGCCCAGCAAGGCCACCTCGCCGCCCGGGCCGCTGCCCAGGCTGTCGGCCCGCACGATGCCCTGCTGGTTGACGATGGCCCCGTTCAGGTCGATCCGCCCGCCGGCGGCCAGCGCCTGGCCGAGGTTGAGCACCTCGCCCTGCGGCGCCGTGACCCGCACCGCCAGGTGGGGCAGCGCGCTGTCGACCAGGTCGACGCTGCGGCCGGCCGCCAGCAGCACCTGCCCACCCGGCGCGTCGATCAGGCCCTCATTGCGCACGCGGGCGCCGCCCACCAGCAGCACCCGGCCGCCGGCCAGGGTGCGCAGCTGGCCCTGGTTCACCACGCTGGCCTGGCCGAAAAGCCGGTCGCTGGTACCGGCCAGGCTGTAGCGGCGGGCCTGCCAGTCGGCATCGCCGATCTGCAACGTGGACGCCATCAGGCCGGCCACGTCGACCCGCGCCTGCGACCCGAACAACACCCCGTTGGGGTTGAGCAGCCAGACCGTGCCATTGCTCGACAAGCTGCCGAAGATCTGGCTCGGGTCTTGCCCCAGCACCCGGTTGAGTACCTTGCTGGCGGCATCGGGCTGCTCGAAGCGCACTGACTGGCCGGCGCCGATCGAGAACTGCTGCCAGGTCAACAGCGCATTGGCCGAGTTGCTGACCGTCATGCGGCCGCCCTGGGTGGCCACGCTGGCCTGGCCCTGCACCACCTGCAGGCCGCTGGGCAGTGCCGGCCCGGCGGCTTGGCCGGCCCAGGGCGCAAACAGACCGGCCAGCGCCAGCGCCAGGGGCCGCAGCGCGGGCCTGCGACGGCGGCGCGCCGCCAGGGACAGGGCATCGAGGTTCAAGGCATGGACATTCATCGCGGGCTCTCCGTCGCGGTGCCGCCTGCGCGGCACCACAGGCTGTCAAAAGTTGGCATTCAAGGCGACATGGGCACGCCAGTGGCCGGCCAGCGTGCTGCTGGCGTCCTGCCGGGCCTGGGCCAGCGCCAGCCGCAGCTGCACCGCCGACCAGCCCAGGCGGGCACCGATACCGAAGGACGACAGGCTGCAGCGGGCCTGCTGCGCCCGGCAGGGCAGGTCGCCGTTGTTGGACAGCTGGCCCGCATCGGCAAAGGCCAGCAGCCGCAGATCGAGCGCCGGCCCGCCCAGGGCCAGGCGTGGGGTGACCCACTCGATCGATGCCGCCAGGCCGTTGTCGGCCGACAGCTCGCGCTCCTGGTAGCCGCGCACCGACCCGGCCCCGCCCAGCCCGAACTGCTCGCCGGGCACCAGCCGGTCGGCACTGACCTGGGCCGTGAGCCGGCCGCTCAGCTGCCAGTCCTCCAGCACCGGCAGGCTGCGCTGGGCGCTGAGCCGCAGCACGGTGTAGCGGCGCTGGGCGCCGGGCCGCACCGCCTCGAAGTCAGCCGCGTCGGCATGGCTGCCACCCAGACCCAGGTTGTGGGCCAGGGCCAGGCTCAGCAGCCCGGGCGCGCTGCCGCCGGTCTGGGCGGTGTATTCCAGCGTCAGCGGTTGCACCGACACGCTCTGCCCGGCCGTGCCGCAGGCGCCGTTAGGCAGGCCGTTGACGCCGCAATCATTGAGGTAGGCGCGGTGCTCGACGCCGGTGGTCAGGCGCTGGTCGTATTCGCCCCAGCGCGGCAGATACCAGATCATGCGGGCACCGGCGATGCGGCCCTTGCCGGCAAAGTGCAGGTCGCCACCGGCGCCGGGCAGGGCCTGCGAGCCGCCGTCCACGTCCGACCAGGCCGCGAACAGTTCCAGCGCGGCCAGCCGGCGCACCAGCGGCAGGCGGTAGCCGGCACTGAGCACGCTGACCGCACCGGATTGGGTGGGCGAGGTCTGCACTTGCAGGTTCAGCACATCGTCATGGCCGCTCAGGTCGGCATGC
This sequence comes from Betaproteobacteria bacterium, assembly GCA_031410435.1. Lineage (GTDB taxonomy): Bacteria > Pseudomonadota > Gammaproteobacteria > Burkholderiales > Burkholderiaceae_C > Pseudaquabacterium. Next base: position 6,682 of record JANNZD010000544.1, read on the forward strand.
TGCCAGCCCAGACTGAGCCGGTAGTCGCCGGTGCGCGCATTGCCCGAGTTGTCCAGCCCCAGGCTGAAGCGGTGCAGCGCCAGCTCGTCGACCTTGACGGTGGCCTCGACCTCGCCGGGCGCGCTGCCCGGGCCGAGCAGTACGCCCACGGTGCGGGACGGGTTCTCATTGGCCATCTGCAATTCGGCGTCGATGCGGCGCAACCGCGGGGTGCTGCCCTCCACCAGCGACGGCAGCGCGGCGCGCAGGCGCTCAGCGGTCAGGCGCTTTTGGCCCTGCACCTTGACCCGCCCGACCTTGCCCTCGACCACCACGATGCGCACCGTGCCGCCGCTGACCGGCTGCGGCGGCAGGTAGGCCACCACCGCGCCATAACCCTCCTGCGCGTACAGCGTCTGCAAGGCCTGCGCAGCCTGGCGCAGGTCGGCCAGGCTGCGGCGGCCCAACCAGGGCTTCAGGGTGGACTGCACCAGGGCATCGGCCAGCAGGCTGTTGCCTTCGACCTGGAAGCTGCTCACGGTCGCCGCCAACTCGGGCGCCGGGTCTTGGGCGTGCACGCCGGGCGCCAGCAGGCCGGCCAGCGCGACCCGCAGCAGCAGGTGCGCAGTCGCGAGGCGCCGCCGGGCGCCGGCAGCGCCGGTGCGGCGGGGCCGGCCGGCGCGGCCCGCCGGCGCCGGGCTTGTCAGGCAAGAGAAATGTGAGGTCATCGTGGCTCCGCGTTCACCGGTCGGGCAAGCTGGATGCGCGCGCCGGGCTATCCGCCATGCTGCGCCAGCTGCCGCACTGCCGCAATCCCGCGGGAGCCGCCCGGTCCGCCTGCAGGGGGACAAACCGCCCCTGCGCTTACCATCTGTTTCCTTGTTGTCGCGTGCGCAGCACGCCCACCGTCAAGCTGGACGCCCCATGAGCCTGCCGCCTGAGGACCAGACACCACCCGGCCTGCCATCCGCCCCGCCCGCTGAAGGCTCGGGCAATGCGCTGGCGCCGGGCACGATGCTGGGTGAGTTCGAGGTCCTGGCGGTGGCCGGCGAAGGCGGTTTCGCCATCGTCTACCGGGCTTGGGACCATTCGCTCAAACGCCAGGTGGCGCTGAAGGAATACCTGCCCGGCACGCTGGCCATGCGCCACAGCGGCCTGCAGGTGCTGGTCAAGCCCGGGCGCCAGTCCGAGGCCTTCTGGAAGGGGCTGGAAAGCTTCGTGATGGAGGCCCAACTGCTGGCACGCTTCGACCACCCGGCACTGGTCAAGGTGTTCCGCTTCTGGGAGGCCAACGGCACCGCCTACATGGTGATGCCTTTCTACGACGGCCACACGCTGCGCGCCGAGTTGGCCCACCGCGGCGGCCCGCCCGACGAGGCCACGCTGCTGGGCTGGCTGGGCCCGGTGGCCGACGCCTTGGCGGTGATCCATGCCGAGCGCTGGTACCACCGCGACGTGGCCCCCGACAACGTGCTGCTGCTGGCCAACAGCGGCCGACCGCTGCTGCTGGATTTCGGCGCCGCACGCCAGGTGATCGGCGACATGACCCAGGCGCTGACGGTGATCCTCAAGCCCGGCTATGCGCCTATCGAGCAGTACACCGACATCCCCGGCGTGCACCAGGGCCCGTGGACCGACCTGTACGCGCTGGCCGCAGTGGCCCATTTCGCGATCTGCGGGAAGACCCCGCCGCCGTCGGTGGGGCGCATGCTGACCGACAGCTACCAGCCGCTGGCCCAGGTGGCCGCCGGCCGCTACAGCCACCGGCTGCTGGACGCGCTGGACCGCGCCTTGTCGGTGCGGCCCGACGGCCGGCCGCAGAGCATCGCCGAGTTCAAGCAGGCGATCGGTCTGGACGACCCGGGCCTGCGCATCGCGCCCCACCCGACCAGCCAGCCCATGCTGCCGGGCCATGGCGGCCGCCCGGGTCTGGCGCCGGCTCCGGCTGCAGCCCTTGTTCCAACGGCGCCGCCGCCTGCCCTCGGCCCGGCCAGCGCGCCGGCGGTGGCCGACCCGGTCGCGCCAGCGCTGCCGGGGTCGGCGCGCCGGCCGCTGCT
>JANNZD010000545.1:0-2945 GCA_031410435.1 Betaproteobacteria bacterium
GGCCGACGGCCAGAACGAGCATTGGGAGGGCGGCGACATCCTCGACCCCAACAACGGCAAGCTCTACAAGCTGCGCCTCAAGCCGCTGGACGGCGGCAAGAAGCTGGAGGTGCGCGGCTACATCGGCCCCTTCTTCCGCAACCAGCAGTGGATCCGCGTCGAGTAAGCCCCGTCCCGCAATCCCCGGAGTCAACATGAATCGATTCAATGTGCGCAAGGTGGCCGTGCTCGGCGCCGGCGTGATGGGGGCGCAGATCGCCGCCCACCTGGTCAACGTCAAGGTGCCGGTGCTCCTGTTCGACCTGCCCGCCAAAGAGGGGCCCAAAAACGGCATCGTGCTGAAGGCCCTGGACGGCCTGAAGAAGTTGAAGCCCAGCCCGATCGGCGTGGTGGGCGACCTGGCGCTGATCCAGCCCGCCAACTACGACGAGCACCTGGCCCTGCTGGCCGACTGCGACCTGATCATCGAGGCCATCGCCGAACGCCTGGACTGGAAGCTGGACCTCTACACCCAGGTGGCGCCCCACATCGCGCCGCACGCCATCATCGCCAGCAACACCTCGGGGCTGTCGATCACCAAATTGTCTGGCGTGCTGCCCGAGGCATTGCGCCACCGTTTTTGCGGCATCCATTTCTTCAACCCGCCGCGCTATATGCAGCTGGTGGAGCTGATCCCCACGCCGGACACCGACTCAGCGCACCTCGACCAGCTCGAGTCCTTCGTCACCCGCACGCTGGGCAAGGGCGTGGTGCGCGCCAAGGACACCCCCAACTTCGTGGCCAACCGGGTGGGCATTGCCGGCATGCTGGCCACCATCCACGAGGCCGCAAAGTTCGGCCTGGGCTATGACGTGGTCGACGACCTCACCGGCAAGAAGCTGGGCCGCGCCAGCAGCGGCACCTTCCGCACCGCCGACGTGGTGGGCATCGACACCCTGGCCCATGTGATCAAGACCCTGCAGGACAGCCCCGACCTGGCCAGCGACCCCTTCTATGCCAGCTATGCCACGCCGCCGGCGGTGGCCGCGCTGCTGGCCGCGGGCGCACTGGGCCAGAAGACCGGCGCCGGTTTCTACAAGAAGGTGGGCAAGGACATCCAGCGCTTCGACCTGGCTACGGGTGGCTATTTGCCGTCCGGCGGCAAGGCCGACACGATCGTTGACCGCATCCTCAAGAAGCCCGCAGCCGAGCGCCTGAAGCTGCTGCGCGAATCCAGCAACCCGCAGGCCCAGTTCCTGTGGGCCATCCACCGCAACAGCTTCCACTATGTGGCCGTGCACCTGGCCGACATCGCCGACAGCGCGCGTGAGGTGGACCTGGCGATGCGCTGGGGCTTCGGCATGAAGCAGGGCCCCTTCGAGCTGTGGCAAGACGCCGGCTGGCAGCAGGTGGCCGAGTGGGTGAAGGCCGACATTGACGCCGGCAAGGCGCTGTGCGGTGCGCCACTGCCGGCCTGGGTGTTCGACGGCCCTGTCACCACAAACTCGGGTGTTCACACGCCCGAAGGCTCCTGGAGCGCCGCGCAAGGCCGCTACCTGCCGCGCACTGACCTGCCGGTATATGCGCGCCAGCCCTTCCCCGAGAAGCTCAGCGGCGAAGGCGGCGTGGCCGCGGCCAGCGCCGGCACCGAGCTGTTCAAGAACGACGAATGCCGGGTCTGGACCCTGGACGGCCAGGTGGTCGTGCTCACCCTCACCGGCAAGATGCACACCATCGGCCCGGGCACCATCGAAGGCCTGCACAAGGCCATCGAACTGGCCGAGGCCGGCTACGACGGCCTGGTGATCTGGTCGCCCGACGAGCCCTTCTCGGCCGGCGCCAACCTGGAGGCGATGCTGCCCACCTTCATGAAGATGGGTGCCAAGGGCATCGCCCCCGAGATCAAGAAGCTGCAGGATGCGCTGCTGCGCCTGCGCTATGCCAGCGTGCCCACGGTGGCGGCGCTGCGCGGCCTGGCCCTGGGTGGCGGCTGCGAGATCGCGGTGGCCTGCGCCAAGCGTGTCGCCCACATGGAGAGCTATGTTGGCCTGGTGGAAGTGGGCGTGGGCCTGATCCCCGGTGGCGGCGGCCTGACCTATATCGCCCGCCGCGCGGCCGAGAACGCTGCTGCGGCCAACAGCACCGACCTGCTGGCCTTCCTCAAAGACACTTTCCAGGCCGCGGCCACCGCCAAGGTGGGCACCAGCGCGATCGACAGCCGCAGCATCGGCTACCTGCTGGCCGACGACGTGATCGTCGCCCACCGCGACGAGTTGCTGTTCATCGCCAGCGAGCAGGTCAAGGCCATGGCCCAGACCAACTGGCGCGCGCCGCTCAAGGCCACCTTCCCGGTGGCCGGGCGCAACGGCATCGCCACCATCAAGGCCCAGCTGGTCGCGATGCGCGATGGCGGCTTTGTCAGCGCGCATGACTTCCACATCGCCAGCCTGATCGCCGATGTGGTCTGCGGCGGTGACGTGGACGCCGGCACCCTGGTCACCGAGGACTACCTGATGGCGCTGGAGCGCAAGCACTTCTGCAGCCTGCTGGAGAACCCCAAGACCCAGGAACGCATCATGGGTCTGTTGCAGACCGGCAAGCCTGTTCGCAACTGACCCGCGCGGAGAACACTACATGAGCAAACAACTTCAAGACGCCTACATCGTCGCCGCCAGCCGCACGCCGATTGGCCGCAGCCACCGGGGCTTCTTCCGCAACACCCGGCCCGACGATCTGCTGGTCGCCGCCATCCAGGGGGCGATGAAGCAGGTTCCCGGGCTGGACCCCAAGGCCATCGAGGACGCCATCGTCGGCTGCGCGATGCCCGAGGGCGAGCAGGGCCTGAACATGGCCCGCGTGGCCGCGTTGCTGGCCGGCCTGCCCAACAGCGTGGGCGGCATCACCGTCAACCGCTTCTGCGCATCGGGACTGAGCGCCGTGCAGATGGCGGCCGACCGCATCCGCGT
>JANNZD010000546.1:0-2159 GCA_031410435.1 Betaproteobacteria bacterium
GCCGGCCGCACGGCGGCGATGCGGGCCTGCGCTGCCGCCAGGCTGGGGACAAATACCGGCGCGAACCCAGGCGCGAAGATCTCATCCATGCGCGATACCCACCCCACCGCAGCGGATGGCCGCCGCACGTTCATTCACCGCCTGCTTCTGCGCATCGGTCAGGCGCGCCAGGTTTTTCACCTGCAACGCCATGCGCGGGTTCTTCGCCAGCGTTGTTCGATGGCGCATCAGAAAGTCCCAGTACAGCGTGGTGAACGGGCAGGCGCTGTCGCCGCTGCGCTGTGCGGGGTCATAGCGGCAGCCCTTGCAGTGCGGGCTCATGCGCTGGATGTACTTGCCGGTGGCGATGTAAGGCTTGCTGCCCATCACGCCGCCGTCGGCGTATTGGCTCATGCCCAGGGTGTTGGGCAGTTCCACCCATTCCACGGCATCGACGTAGACCGCCAGGTACCAGGCGTGCACCTGCTTGGGCTGCACCCCCAGCATCAGCGTGTACAGGCCCGTGACCATCAGGCGCTGGATGTGGTTGGCGTAACCATGCGCCAGCGTCTGCGCGAGTGCGTCGCGCAGGCAGGCCATGTCGGTGGCGCCGGTCCAGAACCAGGCCGGCAGGTCCTGCTGCGCATCCAGGGCGTTACGTTCCAGGTATGCCGGCATCTGGGTCCAGTAGACGCCGCGCACGTATTCGCGCCAGCCCAGGATCTGGCGGATGAAGCCTTCGACGCTGGCCAGTGGCGCATGCCCGCCCTGGTGCGCCGCAACGGCGGCAGCCACCACCTCGCGCGGGTTCAGCAGCTTCAGGTTGAGCGCGGCCGACAGGTGCGCGTGGTACAGCCACGGGTCACCCGGCCACATCGCATCCTGAAAGCGGCCGAACAGTGCCAGGCGCTGCTCGATGAAGCCATGCAAGGACTGCAGCGCCTGCGCGCGCGTCACCGGCCAGGCAAAGCTGTCCAGACGGCCCGGGTGGTGGGCGAAGCGGGCGTTGACGAGTGCGATCACCTCGCGCGTGAGGGCATCGGGCTCAAAGCGCGTGCGCGCCGGCACGGCGCCCGGGCCGACGGCGCCAAAGGACTCGCGGTTGTCGGCATCGAAGTTCCATTGGCCACCGACCGGCTCGTCGCCATGCATCAAGACGTCATGGCGTTTGCGTTGCTCGCGATAGAAGTACTCCATGCGCAGCGACTTGCGGCCTTGGGCATGCGCTGCGAAGTCGGCAATGCTGCTGAAGAAGTGGCGGTCCTCGTGGAGTTCCAGCGGCAGGCCATTGGCTTCGGCCATGGCCTTGATCGCCTGCAGAACGCGCCAGTCGCCCGGCGCGGTCATCACCAGGCGGGCCGGCTTCAGGCGCCGGATATCGGCCTGCAACTGCGCAGCCAAGCTGCCGGCAGTGTCGGGTGCGTCCAATCGCGCGTAATGCAGCGAGCGGCCACGGGCTTGCAGGGCCAGCGCGAAGTGACGCATCGCCGCCAGGAACATCACCGTGCGCGGCTTGCTTGACCAGACCTGGGTTGACTCTTCGGCGACCTCGGCCATCCACACCGCATCAAGGCCTGCATCGAAAGCATCGAAGGCCGCGGCATCGAGGTCGAGTTGATCGCCCAGCACCACGATCAGGCAACGCAGCTCAGCCACGCGCGGCCCCTTTGCGCCGGCATGCGTCAGAGCAGAACTTGACCTCGGCCCAATTGTTGGCCCAGCGGCGCCGCCAACTCATGGCCAGGCCGCAAGCCGCACAGGGCTTGCTGGGCAACGCTGCCTTGTTGCCTCGGAAGCCGGCGCTGACGGTCACCGTGGCACCTCGCGGCCGACCCGCGCGCTCACGCTTTCTTTACCCAGGCACTGCACCAGCCCGCACCAGCCACCTGCTTGCCGGCAAACAGCGGGCAGCCGCCCGCCTGGTCGGTGGGTTTGCCCTGGTAGAGCGCGCAGCTGCTGCAGTTCTGACCGGCGCCGAACTTGGTGTACTTCTTGACATCGACGCGCTTGGCGTCTGCCACATAGCCCAGCGCGACGGCCTGGGCGTCCTTCTCGTCGAGCAGGGCTTGAGCCTGTGCGCCAGTGGCCAGTGCTGTGCCAGAAGCAGCCAGCGTCATCAGAAACGCGCGCCGGGGGAAGGCTTGATTCATTTGAAACTCCATGGCTGAGGGGTGGGGAAG
>JANNZD010000547.1:0-2138 GCA_031410435.1 Betaproteobacteria bacterium
GTCCAGCATCTGAGCCACCGAGACCTGCATGGCGGCCGGCTCGGCCACATAGCGGTAGACATCGGCAAAGGCCAGCTTCATGGCCTCGATCTGCAGGTGCTGGGCCTGCACGCTGTCCACGCCATGCGCGGTGATGTCGAAGTGCTGCAGGATGCCCAGTGCGATCAGTGCGGCAATGCCCTGGCCGTTGGGCGGAATCTCGTGCAGGCGGTGGCCGTGGTAGTCCTGGCCGATGGGATCGACCCACTCGGGCCGGTAGGCGGCCAGGTCGGCCACGGTCATCGCACCGCCCTGGCGCGCGGCTTGGGCCGCCAACGCTTCGGCGATCTCGCCGCCATACAAGGATTGGCCGGCCGTGGCGGCGATGGACCGCAACATGCGCGCGGCCCCCGGGAACTTGAACAGCTCACCCACCGCAGGCGCCCGCCCGCGCGGCAGAAAAGTCTCGGCCCAGCCCGGCTGCGAGGCCAGATCGCGCACCTGCGCGGCAGCGGCCCATTTGTCCTGCACCACCACCGGCACCGCATAGCCGCGCTCGGCGATCTCGATGGCCGGCGCCAGCACCTGCGCCAAGGGCAGCTTGCCGAAGCGCTGGTTCAGCGCCACCCAGCCGCCCACCGCCCCGGGCACCGTCACCGAATCCCAGCCTCGGGTCGGTAGCGCCCGGGTATCGGCGCCGTAGCGGCGGCGAAAGTAATCCGGTGTCCAGGCTGCCGGCGCGGCGCCCGAGGCATTCAGCCCGTGCAGGGCCAGGCCGTCCCACAGGATGCAGAAGGCATCTGACCCCAGGCCGTTGCTGCAGGGCTCGACCAGGGTCATCATGGCTGCGGCGGCCACGGCGGCATCCACCGCATTGCCACCCGTGCCCAGCATGCGCAGGCCGGCCTGGGCTGCCAGAGGATGCGAGGTGGCCACCGCATTGCGGGCAAACACCGGCAGGCGGGTGGATCGGTAGGCGCTGCTGTAGTTGAAGGTGTGGGTCATGGCGGGAAGTGGTGTCAGGGCGTCTGGCCATTGTCGGCCAGCCGGCCGCATCAATCGGCAGTGACGCCCGATTCGCGCACCACCCGGCCCAGGCGGACCGATTCGGTGCGGATCAAGGCGCCGAACTGTTCCGGCGTGCCGCCCACCACCGGGGTGCCGATGGCCTCCCACTTCTTGCGGAAGACCGGGTCCTTGAAGATGGCATTGAGCGTGCCGTTGAGCTTGTCGATGGCCGCGCGCGGCGTGCCGGCCCGCACCGCGATGCCGTGCCAGGCGGTGAGCTCCACGCCGGGCAGGCCGGACTCGATCAAGGTGGGCACCTGGGGCAGCGCCGGGCTGCGGCTGGCTGAGGTGACGGCCAGCGGCACCAGCTTGCCGGCCTGTATGTGCGGCAGCGAGCTGCCCAGCACGTCGAACATCACCTTGACCTGCCCGCCGACCACGTCGTTCAGGGCCGGCCCGGCGCCACGGTAGGGCACATGGACCATCCTGGCGCCCACCGCCTTGCCGAAGATCTCGCCGGCCAAGTGCTGCGGCGTACCGCTGCCAGCCGACGCATAGCTCAGGCCCGCCTTGTCCTGCCGGGCCAGCGCGATCAGCTCCTTGACGGTCTTGACGTTCAGCGACGGATGCGCCTCCAGCACCAGCGGGAAGGACGAGATCTGGATCACCGGCGTCAGGTCGGTCAGCGCATTGAAGCTCATGCTCTTGAACAGGCTGGCGTTCACCGCCATCGGGCCGCTGGCGGCCAGCAGCAGCGTCAGGCCATCGGCCGGAGCCTGTCGGGCCACCTCGGCGCTGCCCACATTGCCGCCGGCGCCGCCCTTGTTGTCGATGATCACCGTCACGCCCAGCCGCGTTTGCAGTTCGGGTTGCAGCAGGCGGGCCATCAGGTCGGTCGGCCCGCCGGGTGGGTAGGGCACGACAAAGCGGATCGGCCCGGACGGATACGCGGCTTGCGCCCAGGCCGCACCGGCCAGCGGCAGCATCATGGCGGAAAAGGCGGCGCAGGCGAGCCCGTGACGCAGACATGCGCGGCGACTGCGGGTCAGGAAGGCAATGGGGTTCATCGGGGTCTCTCGGTGCCATGGAAAAAAGCCCCGGCCAGCCCGCACCACTAGATCGGTGCGGAGCCTGTCGGGGCTCAGGGGGGG